>NZ_JBVVQF010000007.1:0-218856 GCF_055811815.1 Mesorhizobium sp. WSM4836 | reverse complement strand
GAAGTCTATTGGCTCTCAACAATGTCCACAATCCACCCCCTCGAGCTCATTTCCACGTTTATGAGTTCACGACCTAGCAGATACGTAACGGAGAACATCAAACTGGAAACTGCATTCGCTAAATTCCCTATTATGTTGGGAGATGGGCGTCAGCAACCGTCACTGAATGTGGGATTGAAAGCGCCCTGGTCTTTTTGGCAGTTTACGGACAGAGCTGCCGTAGATGGGATCTCTGGGCCCGTCGCTGCGAGGGTATTTTTCGGAAACTCCTCGCAGCTTGTGGGGCTGGAACGTGGCAAAAACGTCGCATTGCTAGCGGTGGATGGCAAGAAACCGAGATCTGTCAATCGGAATGCTGTCTCCACCCCGCGTTCTCGAACAGTTGGCGTGGCTCGAAAATCAAAGTCAGTTAGCCAGGCCTCAATTCTCTCGAAGACTGTCACCAAACCGAAGTCGAAGCCATCAAACGTGCCCAGCGGTCAAGGGGGGGCGAATAACGGGGGTCGGTCAAGTGCTGGCGGGCAAGGGGGACAAGGGAAGGGAGGCGAATCTGAAAGCAGCCGATGAGCTGACAATGCCGGTGACGACATGGCCCAGCTTGACGTCACGTCGTGTGCACAGGCCGCTGCTGAAGTACTGCAAACGCTATAAACCAACTCATACGCGCCAATTTTTGTTTGGTCGGAAATGTGTAAGCGCCTATTCAAGGGTTTGTGTTGCAACGCATTCCACCCTAGCAACATCGTGTTGAGGGGTCCGGTAGCTAGGTCATTGAATTTTTGTGGCTGGGGAACCTGGATTCGAACCAGGACTAACGGAGTCAGAGTCCGTGGGTCTACCGTTAACCTATTCCCCAGCAGGCGCGGCTGTTGAAAACCGCGCGGGCAGGGCGACGATGTCGCCGCGCGTGCCTTGTAGCCGCCGCTGGAAAATAGTCAACCCTGTGTCTGGGCTCAATCGTCGGCTTCCGGCGCGTCAACTCTCACTGCGGCTGTATTGCGAGTGCTCGAAATAGAGCACTACGCCGAGCGCGATCAGCAGCGGGATGATCAGGTAGAACAGCCGGAACACCAGCAGCGCCGCCAGCACGCCGACCTGATCCATATGCGACAGTCCGGCAAGGAACACCACCTCGAAGACGCCGAGCCCGCCCGGCGCATGCGAGATCTGCGCGATCGAGAACGACACCAGGAAGACGCCGAGCACGACGAAATAACCGGGATTGCCGGTGGCGGGCAGGGCGAAGAAGATGATCGCCGCCGCCGCCAGCAGCTCGATCGGGCCGACCAGCAATTGCCGCGCCACGATCGGCAGTGCCGGATAGTGCAGCTGAAAGCTGCCGATCCTCAGCGGCCTCAGATGCAGCCAGCTGCCGAAGACATAGGCCGCCACCACGAGCAGCATGGCGAGTCCTGCCGCTTGCGACAGCTTGTGATGCGGCGTCCCGGAAAACCGGTCGATCACCTCGGGCTCGAGCAGCAGGACGATGCTTGAGACAAACAGCGTCGACAGCACGAATGTGATCCAGCAGATCGCCACCAGAATGCCGACATCCTGCCCGGTCAGGCCCCTGGTGCCGTAGGCTCGGTAACGGATCACCGCACCGGAAAATACCGAGCCGCCGATATTGTGCGACAGCGCATAGGTGGTGAACGAGCAGAAGGTGACGAACAGCCACGAGACTTTTTTGCCGATGTGCAGCAGTGCGATGTGGTCGTAACCGGCGAGCGAGGCATAGGCGATGACCGAGCTCAGCGCCGCCAGCACCCAGCCGCGCGCCGGGATGGCGACGATGCCGTCCCAGACGTCGTCGAGCGAGATGCCGCGCAATTCGTGCAGCAGCAGCCACAGCGAGAACACCACCGCGGCGATGCCGATGACGGGCCAGAAATAGCGCCTCCAGTTCATGGCGTGAGGATCATGCGTTGCAGCCTGTCCCGTTTTCCGGTTCGCAGCAGGAAAACCGCCCGCGGTCCCGAATGGTTCATTTCAGAAATGCCTCATTGAAGCCGGCTATTCAACCGGGAAGGCGCGTTGCGGCGCTGGCGCCTTCCCTTCTCCCCTTGTGGGGCCCGAAGGGCGGGCGAGGCCCGTGACTCGCCCCGGGCGGTGGATCGGCGCGCAGCGCCGAGCCGGATGAGGGGTGCCGGAAGAAACTCGGCTCGAAAAAATCGAATGACTTGAACGGATTACATCTTCAACGCCGCGATCCGTCCAGCACCCCTCATCCGACCGAGCTTCGCTCGGCCACCTTCTCCCACAAGGGGAGAAGGGGTCACCGACGTCGCCGCCTTCACGCCGCCGGCAAAATTCGCCGCGAGCACTCTTGGTGATCCGGCCCGGCGCTGATAGTCTGGCCGCAACTTGAAACATGTAAAAGCGCCTGCTGCGTCCGGTCTCCGGTTCGCGCGGCGCCGGAAGGAACGACAGTGGAAGACCACGACGCCGGCGCCGGCGCGCCGGAAGTGGGCGTGTCCAGGGGTTCGCCGCTGCCGTCCGGCCAGGCAAGCGCCGGACGCTACGGCCGTCAGGTGCAGCCCCGGTCCGGCAATGGACAGGCTGGCGACACGTCCCACGATCATAGGGGCCAGAACGGCCCGCATCAGAACGGCAAACCCAAGAAGCGGCGCAAGCGCCGGCGCGGGCGCAAGGTTTTCGCACGCGACGAGGCTCGTCCGCTGGCGGCCGGCGCCTCGGTGCCCGCCGCCAGCGAGGCCCCGGCCGCGCGCACGCCCCTGCCAGCGGCTTACGCGCCTCCGCCCTCAGCCCCGGCAACGTCGCCAAGGCCGGGGCAAGGCGCCCGCACGCCGCCACCGCTGCAGGAATTGCCGGTCTTTGCCGCGCTCGACCTCGGCACCAACAATTGCCGTCTGCTGGTCGCAGTGCCGACGCGCCATGGCCAGTTCCGCGTCATCGATGCCTTCTCGCGCATCGTCAGGCTGGGCGAGGGCCTTACTGCCAATGGCCGGCTCGGCGAGGCTGCAATGGATCGCGCGGTCGAGGCGCTGAAGATCTGCGGCGACAAATTGCGCAACCGCAAGGTCAGGAAGGCCAGGCTGATCGCCACCGAGGCCTGCCGAACCGCCGCCAACGGCGTCGAGTTCCTCAGGCGCGTCGAGCGCGAGGCCGGCCTGAAGCTCGAAATCATCGACCGCCAGACTGAGGCGCGGCTGGCGGTGTCGGGCTGCGGCTCGCTGGTCGAGCGCGACACGCAAGGCGTCGTGCTGTTCGACATCGGCGGCGGCTCGTCCGAAATCGCGCTGATCGACCTCACCGGTCAGCGCTCGCCAAGGCTTGCCAACCATATCGTCTCGTGGACCTCGCTGCCGGTCGGCGTCGTCTCGCTGGCCGAGCGTTTTGGCGGCCGCACGGTTACCCGCGAGATCTTTGGCGCGATGGTCGAGGATGTCGCGATGCGGCTGCGTGCCTTCGACGGGCGCGACCGTCTGAGCCACCTCCTGTCCAGCCCGAAATTCCATTTGCTCGGCACTTCGGGCACGGTGACGACGCTGGCCGGCGTCCATCTCGATCTCGAACGCTACGACCGCCGCCGCGTCGATGGGCTGTGGATGGATCGCGACAGCGTCGACCGCATGGTCGAAAAGCTGGTCGGCTGGGATTTCCAGCAGCGCGTCGCCAATCCCTGCATCGGCGCCGACCGCGCCGACCTGGTTCTGGCCGGCTGCGCCATACTGGAGGCGATCCGTGCCGTCTGGCCGTCGGAGCGGCTGCGTGTCGCCGACCGCGGCCTGCGCGAGGGCATATTGAGCGAGTTGATGGCCGATGACGGCGTCTGGCGGCGAGGCCGGCAATGACCAAGAAACCGGAAAGACCGAGTTCGGCCGGCATTCGCGTGCTGAAGACGAAGATCAAGAAGAAAAGCGGCTTGAAGGAATCGTCGCGCCGCTGGCTGCAGCGCCACATCAACGATCCCTATGTCCAGCGCTCGAAGGCCGACGGCTATCGCTCGCGCGCGGCCTACAAGCTGATCGAGATCGACGACAAGCACCATTTGCTCAAGCCAGGCATGAAGGTGATCGACCTTGGTGCGGCACCCGGCGGCTGGTGCCAGGTCTCCGCCGCACGTACGAAATCTACCGCTGAACACCCGAACGTCGTAGGCATCGACTATCTGGAGATGGACGCGGTGCCGGGCGCGCCGGTGCTGCTGATGGATTTCCTCGATCCCCAGGCGCCTGAGAAGCTGGCCGAGGCGCTGGGCGGGCCGCCGGACATCGTGCTCTCCGACATGGCCGCACCCACCACCGGCCACAAGCGGACCGACCACATCCGCACCATGCATCTGTGCGAAGTGGCGGCCGATTTCGCGCTGTCGGTGTTGAAGCCTGGTGGACATTTCCTCGCCAAGACCTTTCAGGGCGGCGCCGAGAACGAATTGCTGGCCAGGCTGAAGCGGAATTTCCGCTCGGTCCATCACGTCAAGCCGCCGGCCTCGCGTGATGAATCGGTGGAGCTGTATTTGTTGGCGAAGGATTTTAAGGGGTAGCGCCTTGTCCTTCTCCCCTTGTGGGAGAAGGTGGCCGAGCAAAGCGAGGTCGGATGAGGGGTGTTCCAGGGAACGCCGACGCCTCATTTCTTTCAACACCCCTCAACCGTCTCGGCGCTGCGCGCCGATCCACCTTCTCCACAAGGGGAGAAGGGAAGGGTTGTTCCTCAACTCCCCGGCGGGCTCACCGGCTCCAGCGTATTCGGCGGTGTCAGTCGGCCATGTCCCGAGACGGCATTGCCGGCGTCCGGCGCCAGCCGCATGAATGACAGCGAGGCCGCCGCCGATACCGCCGCTACGATGAAGAAGGCGGTGTGGAAGTCACTCAGCGTCAGTGGACCGCCATGGATCTTGGTCGACACTTCCAGGATGCCGCCGGCCAGCGCCACGCCGAGCGCGATCGCCAACTGCTGGAACACCGCCGTGATCGGCGTCGCCTTGCTGGTGTCGGCGGCCGAAATCTCGGCATAGGCAAGCGCGTTGATGCCGGTGAAGAACATCGACCGGATGAAGCCCCCGGCGAGCAGCATGGCGAGGATCAGCCCATAGGGCGTGTCGGGTGTGAACAGGCCGTTGATGGCGATGGACGCGGCAGCGATGAGCGAGCCCAATATCAGCACACGGCGGAAGCCGGCGACCCTGAAGATCAGGGCAGTGACGAATTTCATGCCTATGGCGCCGATTGCCGAGACGAAGGTGATCATGCCGGACTGGAACGGCGTCAGCCCGAAACCGATCTGGAACATCAGCGGCAACAGGAAAGGTACGGCACCGATGCCAATGCGGAACAGTCCGCCGCCGAGCACCGACGAGCGGAACACCCGATTGCGAAACAGCTCGAGTGCCAGCAGCGGATTCTTGGCGCGGCGCGCGTGCAGCAGGTAAAGTACCGCCGATGCCAGCCCAACGGCAACGGTGATAAAGCCGGCAGCGGGCGGCAGAGCCGGCAGACTGACCACCGACAGGCCGAACACAATGCCCGATGCCGCCAGCCCGCTCAGCACGAAGCCGATGAAATCGAGCGGCGGCGTCTCGGCAGGGTCGGTCTTCGGCAGGAAACGCGTGGCCAGCCAAATGCCGATCAGCCCAATCGGCACGTTGATCAGAAAAATCCAGTGCCAGGAGAAATAGGTCGTGATGAAGCCGCCGACCGGCGGACCGACCAGCGGGCCGACCAGAGCCGGAACGGTCAGCCACGACATGGCGGCGACGAGCTCGCTTTTCGGCGTCGCGCGTACCAGCACCAGGCGTCCGACCGGCGTCATCATGGCGCCGCCAATGCCTTGCAGGAAGCGTGAGACCACGAAAGCCGGCAGCGAATTGGACATGGCGCACGCGACCGAACCGATGATGAACACGGCGATCGCGGCACGGAAGACATTCTTGGCGCCGAAGCGGTCGGCCATCCAGCCGCTGATCGGAATGAAGATCGCCAGCGATACCAGATAGGCGGTCAGCGCCAGCTTCAGGGCGATCGGGCTGGTGTGGATGTCGATGGCGATCGCCGGCAACGATGTCGCAATGACGGTCGAATCCATGTTTTCCATGAATAGAGCGACCGCCAGGATAAGCGGAATGGTGCGGTTCACGATGGATCCGGCCTTGAAATATGCGTCCCGATTTTCTTGCCGGCCTTGGGGCCTAAACCGACACGTAGGGCGGTTAGCATGGCTTGGCCCGCATGTCGCATTAATTTGCCGTCACGTTTGTGCGACCGCAAGTCTCGCAGCACCTGGGGCAAAATGCATGGTCGCCACTACGCAACCATCGGCTTTTCAACGCCCACGGGACGTGTTACGAGCCAGCGCCAATCCTGAAAGGGAAGAAGACGAGTCGGCGCTGTCCATCAGGGCGAGCGCCTTTCATGTATTCCGAGGACTGGCCATGGCAAAAATTATCGAGACGTCCACCGGCGCACTGGCGCTGACCTTTGACGACGTGCTGCTGCAGCCGGGTCATTCCGAGGTCATGCCCGGCGAGACCGACATCCGCACCCGCATCGCCGGCGACATCGACCTCAACGTGCCGATCCTGTCGGCCGCCATGGACACCGTCACAGAAGCGCGGCTCGCCATCGCCATGGCTCAGGCCGGCGGCATCGGCGTCATCCACCGCAATTTCTCGCCGGCCGAACAGGCCGAGCAGGTGCGGCAGGTGAAGAAATTCGAATCCGGCATGGTGGTCAACCCCGTCACCATCGGTCCCGAGGCGACGCTTGCCGATGCGCTGGGTCTGATGCGCACCTACTCGATTTCGGGCATCCCGGTGGTCGAGAACGGCGGCACCGGCGGCCACACGGTCGGCCGGCTCGTCGGCATCCTGACCAACCGCGACGTCCGCTTCGCCTCCGATCCGGCGCAAAAGGTCTATGAGCTGATGACCCGCGAGAGCCTGATCACGGTCAAGGAGAACGTCGATCAGGACGAGGCCAAGCGGCTGCTCCATCAGCACCGCATCGAGAAGCTGGTTGTAGTCGACCGGGACGGCAATTGCGTCGGGCTGATCACGGTCAAGGACATCGAGAAGTCGCAGCTCAACCCGCACGCCACCAAGGATGCGCAGGGACGCTTGCGCGCCGCTGCCGCCACCAGCGTCGGCGATGACGGTTTCGAGCGGGCCGAGCGCCTCATCGACGCGGGCGTCGACCTTCTGGTGATCGACACCGCGCACGGTCATTCGCAGCGCGTCCTGGATGCGGTGACGAGGGCCAAGAAGCTTTCCAATTCGGTTCGCATCCTGGCCGGCAACGTCGCCACCGCGGAAGGCACCTTGGCGCTGATCGATGCCGGCGCCGACGCGGTCAAGGTCGGCATCGGACCAGGCTCCATCTGCACCACCCGCATCGTCGCCGGCGTCGGCGTGCCGCAGCTCTCGGCAATCATGTCGGCGGTCGAGACGGCGCAGAAATCGGGTGTTTCGGTCATTGCCGATGGCGGCATCAAATATTCGGGCGATCTCGCCAAGGCGCTGGCCGCCGGCGCAAGCGCGGCGATGATCGGTTCGCTGCTGGCCGGCACCGACGAGAGCCCCGGCGAGGTGTATCTGCATCAGGGCCGCTCGTTCAAAGCCTATCGCGGCATGGGCTCGGTCGGTGCCATGGCACGCGGCTCCGCCGATCGTTACTTCCAGGCCGAGGTGCGCGACACGCTGAAACTGGTCCCGGAAGGCATCGAAGGGCAGGTGCCGTACAAAGGACCTGTGTCTGGCGTGCTGCACCAGCTTGCAGGCGGCCTGAAAGCCGCTATGGGTTATGTCGGTGGCCGCGACCTTGCCGATTTCCGCGAGCGCGCCACTTTTGTGCGGATATCCAATGCCGGACTTCGTGAAAGCCACGCCCATGACGTCACGATTACCCGCGAAAGCCCGAATTATCCTGGCGGAGCCTGACCGTCATGCGTTTTGGCGCAATCTGGCGGCAATGATCCTGCGGCTGTCGCGCCACGCCGCCGCACTCAGTGTCGCCACCGTGGCGGTTTTCATTGTCATGACGGCGATGGAGTTCCTCTATTTTCGCCAATTGAGCGGCGGTCTGCCGTCGCTCGACATGCGCTATGCCGGTTTCACTCCGGATGAGGGCATGGCCTGGCTGACCGCGCTCGGCCGGCGCGGCAGCGAGATCATTCTCGTCTGGCATTACCTGACCTTCGACCTGGTGTTTCCGGCGCTGCTGTCGCTGACGATGGTCAGCCTGATCCTGGCCACGGGGCGGCGGCTGAAGAATTTCCGTGCACTGCCTGCCCAAACCCAGGCGATATTCGCAGCTGTGCTGGTGCTGCCTTACACGCTTGCCGACTATGCCCAGAACATCGCCGTGGCTCGTCTTTTGTCCGATTTTCTGTCGGCCAATCCGGATTCGCTATCCCTCGCCTCGGCGCTGATCGTCACCAAATTCGCCCTGCTGGCGATACCGGTGATAGTCATTGCGGCTTTCACTTTGCTGGCTCAGAAACGGCCTTGAAGGCTGGGTGACAACGACAGGGGGCGTCTTGAACCAGACCGCGATCTTCTGGCCGATGCTGGCGCAGGTGCTGCTGGTCTATGTCGTCTATGTCGTAATGGGCCGGCGCCGCTATGGTGCGGTCAGATCGGGCGAAGCCAAGACCGGCCAGTTCAGGACGCGCTCGACGGAGCCTGGCTCCAGCATCACCGTCGCCAACAATCTGAGCAACCAGTTTGAACTGCCAGTCCTTTTCTACGTCTTATGCCTGACGCTGCACGTGACCAATGGCGTCAATTATCTGACCTTGGCACTGATGTGGATATTTGTCGTCTCCCGCTATCTTCACGCATCGGTCCACTTGACTAGCAATCGGCTAATCCTGCGCAGCAGGGCATTCTACCTGGGCGCGGTAGTTCTCGCACTTGGCTGGATATGGCTGGCGCTGCATCTGCTCGGCTTGGTCTGACCAGATCAAGACTATACCTCGAACACCGCGATCTTGCGTTTGTCGAACCTGATGGCGAGTTCACCGTGCACCAGCTTGAGCGCGGCCTCGCCAAAAACGGCGCGCCGCCAACCTTGCAGTGCAGGCACGTCGGCTTCCTCGCCCTCGGCAGCGATGCGGTCGATGTCGTCGCTGGAGGCGAGTACCTTGGATGCGACGCCTTCCTTTTCGGCAACGATCCGCAGCAGCACCTTCAGCAACTCCGCAGCGGCGCTCGATCCCTCCGGCGGCTGGAAGCTCTTCGGCAGCTTCGGCATCTCTTCCCTGGGCAGGGCAAGGGCGGCGTTTACCGCGCCAAGCAGTGCCGTCGCCGTCGACGAGCGCTCCCAGCCCTTCGGCGTGGTGCGCAGCTTGCTCAGCGCCGCCGCGTCGCGCGGCGCCTGCTGCGCCACTTCGTAGATCGCATCGTCCTTGAGCACCCGGCCGCGCGGCACGTCGCGCTCGCGCGCTTCGCGTTCGCGCCAGGCGGCCACCGCCTGCACGATCGCCAGTTCCTGCGGCTTGCGCAGCCGCATCTTGAGCCGCTTCCAGGCATCCTCTGGATGCGGATCGTAGGTCTCGCGCGAGGTCAGCACGTCCATCTCCTCGTTCAGCCAGTGGGCGCGGTTTTCCCGCACCAGCTCGGCGCTGAGATGCTTGTAGACCTCGATCAGGTGGGTGACGTCGGCGAGCGCGTAGTCGAGCTGCTTTTCGGACAGCGGACGGTGGCGCCAGTCGGTAAAGCGCGAGGACTTGTCGAGCCGCGCGCCAGTGATGCGCTGCACCAGCTGGTCGTACGAAACGCTGTCGCCGAAGCCGCAGACCATCGCCGCGACCTGGGTGTCGAACACCGGATGCGGCACCAGATCGCCGAGATGCACGATGATTTCGATGTCCTGGCGCGCCGCATGGAAGACTTTGACGATCGCCTCGTTGGCCATCAGCCTGAAGAACGGTTTCAGGTCGATGTCGGGCGACAGCGGATCGATCAGCGCCGTCACCCCGGGCGCTGCCATCTGGATCAGGCACAGGATCGGCCAGAAGGTGGTTTCGCGGATGAATTCGGTATCGACTGTGACGAATTCCGCCTTTTCGAAAGCGGCAATAGCGGTCTCGAGTTCTTTCTGGGTGGTAATGACGTGCATCAAATCGCTTTTGGCAAGAAATAGGGTCTCTTTCAATTTCAGCCGCGCGCGCTTTCGTCAAGCGCAAGCACCTCTATCGAGGCTTTGCGGGTTCGTCGGGATCAGCATTCCGCTTCGCCAACCGGGCAAAAACCGTCGATGTGCGCAACAGCGCCGTAAAACGGCTGCGATGGCTTGCCGGCACAGCGGAGCGCGCCTGCATTCGGTAGAGAATAACGGCCACGAAGATCGCATAGACGGTGGCGCTGAACACGAAAAGCGCGCTCGGCCCGAAAAATTGCATCGCAGTCGAGGCGGCGAACGGCCCGCCAATGGCACCGAACGAGTAAAACAGCATCAAGGCAGCGTTGATCAGCACGAACTCGCCCTTGTCGGCGCGGTCGTTGGAATGCGCCGCCGACAGCGAATAGAGCGGCATGGCGAAGCAGCCGAAGATGAAGACGAGCAGGAAGTTGAGGAACGGACTGCCGCCTGCCACGAACGCCAGCGCCAGTGCCGCCACCATCGCACAGCACGTCGTCATCAGCAGCACCGAGCGCCGGTCCCAGCGGTCGGAGAGATAGCCAAGCGGGTACTGGATGATGGCGCCGCCGAAAATGCCGACGCTGACAAAGGTGACGACGTCGGCGACCGACATGCCGATCTGCTCGGCATAGACCGGCGACAGGGTGCGGAAGGCGCTGTTGGTTACGCCGACGGCGATACAGCCGAAGCAGCCGAGCGGCGAGATCCGCCAGACGCGCGCCAAATCGAGCTTGACGTCTTCCGGCGGCGTAGGGTTGGAGCGGTCGCCGAGCGAAACCGGCACCAGCGAAACGGTGATCATCATCGACATGATGGCGAAGATGGCAAAGCCGCCGGCGCCGAAGATCGGGATCAGGAACTGGGCGCCCGTCACGGAGCCGATGTCGACCATCCGGTAGATGGCAAGCACCCGCGCCCGGTCGGTGTTGGTGACGCCGGAATTCAGCCAGGCTTCCATGATGGTGAACAGGCCGGCGAAGCAGAACCCGCCGGCAAAGCGCACGGCGCACCACATCACCGGATCGATGACCAGCACCAGAAGCAGCGTCCCGGCCGAGGCGATTGCCGCAAGTGCCGAAAAGGCGCGCACATGGCCAACGGACTTCATGATGCGGGTAACGGCAAGGCAGCCGAGCAGGAAGCCGGCGAAATAGAACGTGCCCATCAGGCCGATCGAGGAAGCGGGAAAGCCTTCCTGCGCACCACGCAGCGCAATCAAGGTGCTCTGCAGGCCATTGCCGCCGAGCAGGATGCCGGCGGCGATCAGGAGGGGGATCAGCGGGCGGATGGAAGACATGAAGGAAAGCCTGTCGTTGATCCTTTCTTGAACCATTGCCTTCGCCAATGCCAGCGGCAATTCCCGGTGGCGTTGGGGCCAGCCGGGACCTTGGGTGCACTAACGAGGTGGGGAGCTTGCGCTGCCGCGTGGGTCCGGACACTCCGTGTTGGGAACCAAGGCGTATCTTTGTAGTTCAGTGCAGGTGGGCGAATACGCGTTTTGTGAGCTGCCGGTGCGCGGAGACGGTGCCGGGCCATCGACGTCCGTTCTGCTGCCCGGCCTGAAGCTCCAAAGGGAGGTCCGCCATCATGAAATTTCGTCCCGCATTTGCTGCATTTGCCGTGGCCGCGGTTCTGGCGGCCGGGCCGGCGCGGGCTGTCGACCTCGCCATGGTGTCCGGCGACACCGGCAACGGCCAGAGAATCCTTCGCGAGATCCTCGATCAATACGAAAAGAAGACCGGCAACAAGGTTAGCGTCGTTCCGCTGCCGCCCTCGGCGACGGACCAGTTTGGCCAATACCGGCTCTGGCTCGCAGCCGGAAGCAGCGACGTCGACGTTTATCAAACAGACATCATCTGGGCTCCCCAGCTTGCAAGGCAGTTCATCGACCTGACCGAAGCGACCAAGGATGTTGTTGGCGCCCATTTCCCATCGATCATCAAATCGCAGACCGTGGACGGCAAGCTGGTCGCCTTGCCGATATTCACCGACGCTCCGGCGCTCTACTACCGCAAGGATCTCCTCGACAAATACGGCGCCAGGGTCCCGGCCAGCTGGGCAGAGCTTGCCGACACCGCCAAGCTTGTCATGGACAAGGAGCGCGAGGCCGGCAACAGGGACATGTGGGGCTTCGTTTTCCAGGGCAACGCCTATGAGGGGCTGACCTGCGATGCACTCGAATGGGTGAAGTCGAACGGCGGCGGCCAGATTATCGAGCCGGACGGCAGGATCTCCATCAACAATCCGCAAGCAGCTGCGGCGCTGGAAATGGCGAGGAGCTGGGTGGGAACCATCTCGCCGCCCGGCGTTCTGGCCTACCAGGAAGAAGAGTCGCGCGGTGTCTGGCAGACCGGCAACGCCGTCTTCATGCGCAACTGGCCCTACGCCTACGCGCTTGGCAACAGCGAAAGCTCTCCTATCAAAGGCAAGTTCGAAGTGACCACGCTGCCGCCGGGATCGGGTGAGGGCGCCCGCCCGGCAGCGACGCTTGGCGGCTGGAATCTCGCGGTTTCCAAATATTCGAAGAACCCGGATGCAGCGATCGAGCTGGTCAAATGGATCGCCTCGCCTCAGATGCAGAAGTACCGCGCCCTGAAGGGGGCATATCTGCCGACCATTCAGGCGCTCTATGACGATGCCGACATCGCCGGCGCCCAGCCGGTTATCCCGCGCTGGAAGGAAGTCGTCCTCAACGCGGTGCCGCGTCCCTCGGCCCAGGCCAAGACCAGGTATAATGAAGCATCGAGCGAGTTCTGGACCGCCGTCCACAACACCATGTCCGGCGAAGGCACGGCCGCCGACAACCTTGCCGATCTGGAGTTCTCTTTGACCAGGCTCAAAGGCACCGCCTGGTGACCTCGCCGCGCTCAGGCTCGCTGCTGGCGCGTCAGCGTGCGCGCTCGGCATGGCTGCTCCTTGCCCCGATGCTCATCGTGCTCGCCGCCGTTGCCGGCTGGCCGTTGATGCGCACGATCTACTTCGGCTTCACCGATGCCTCGCTCGCCGACCTCGAAGCCCGCCGCTGGGTTGGTGTCGCCAACTATTTCTCCGTCCTGCAAATGCCGAGCGGCCGCGTCGTCTATGACGGGCTGCTCGCCGATCCGGTCTGGTGGCGCGCGGTCTGGAACACGGTGCGCTTCGCGGTGATTTCGGTGACCTGCGAGACGGTGCTCGGCATGATCGTCGCCCTGGTGCTCAACACCAGGTTTCGCGGCCGCGGCATCGTGCGCGCCGCCATCCTCATCCCTTGGGCGATCCCGACGATCATCTCGGCGAAAATGTGGCAGTGGATGCTCAACGACCAGTTCGGCATCATCAACGACGTCCTGCTCAAGCTCGGGCTGATCAGCACCAAGATCGCCTGGACGGCCAGCGCCGACACGGCGATGGTCGCCGTCCTCGTTGTCGATATCTGGAAAGCGACCCCTTTCATGGCGCTTCTCATTCTCGCCGGCCTCCAGATGCTTCCACAAGAAATCTACGAGGTCGCCAAGCTCGATGGCGTCGGCGCGTGGAGAGTTTTCTGGAAAATCACCTTGCCGCTTATCCGGCCGGCGTTGATGGTGGCCATGATGTTTCGCGGTCTCGATGCCCTGCGCATCTTCGATCTGATCTACGTGCTTACGCCAAACAACATACACACCAAGTCGATGTCGGTGTTTGCCCGCGAGCGCCTGTTTGAGTTCGACAAGTTTGCCTACGGCTCCGCCGCCTCGACGCTGCTCTTCCTCATCCTCGCTTTGCTGACCATGCTCGTTCTGTGGCTCGGCCGGATAAGACTGGACAAGGACTATTGATCATGTGGGGCTGCTGACCATGTGGATCGTCAAGCGCACGGCTTTCTACCTCCTCATCGCCGTCATCGTCGTCGTCGCGGTGTTCCCGTTCTACTACGCCATCATCACCAGCCTGAAATCCGGGACGACGCTCTTCCAGATCGACTATTGGCCGACGACGATTACCTTCAGCAACTACAGGACCGTATTCACCGAGGGGACCTTCCTGCGAAACCTCGTGAACTCGCTGTTGATCTCGAGCGCCGTCGTCTTCATTTCGCTGTTTCTGGGTGTCACCGCCGCCTATGCGCTGGCGCGCATCCGCTTCAGAGGCCGTTCGGCTCTGCTCCTCATCATCCTGTCCGTCTCGATGTTCCCGCAATTGGCGGTGCTTGCCGGTCTTTTCGAGCTGATCCGCACCTTCGGCCTCTACAATTCGCCGTTCGCGCTGATCTTGTCCTACATGATCTTCACCTTGCCGTTCACCGTCTGGGTGCTCACCGCCTTCGTTCGCGACCTGCCGATCGAGTTGGAGGAAGCGGCGATCCTCGATGGCGCCACGCCCTGGATCATCATCAGCCGCGTCTTCCTGCCGCTGATGTGGCCGGCACTGGTGACCACCGGGCTTCTCGCCTTCATCGGTGCGTGGAACGAGTTTCTGTTCGCCCTGACGTTTACCTCCAGCAACGAGCAGCGAACCGTGCCGGTGGCGATCGCGCTGCTCTCCGGCAACTCGCAGTTCGAGATCCCATGGGGCAACATCATGGCCGCATCGGTGATCGTCACCGTGCCGCTCGTCGTCCTCGTCCTGATCTTCCAACGCAAGATCATCTCCGGCCTCACCGCGGGCGGGGTCAAGGGATGAGGTGCGTAGTTGAACTGCCGGCACAGAGCTGCGAACTCGGATTGACGCCTCGGGCATAAATTGATGCCGGTGGGATAGGGGCGGGAAGAACGCGAACTCGACCCAGCTGCTGCTTGCCTTGACAAATGCACCCTCTCATGTGCTTTTCGCGCAAATTTTCGGGCTGGGCCATCATGCCCCGGCCGCAACCCAACATCCGGACCTAGCAATGACAATGCATCGTTACCGCAGCCATACCTGTGCCCAATTGAGGAAGGCCGACGTCGGCTCCTCCGTTCGTCTGTCGGGTTGGGTGCATCGCGTGCGCGACCATGGCGGCCTGTTGTTCATCGATCTGCGCGATCATTACGGCCTGACCCAGATCGTCGCCGACCCGGATTCTCCGGCCTTCAAGATTGCCGAGACCCTGCGCGGCGAATGGGTCGTCCGCGTCGACGGCGAGGTCAAGGCGCGCCTCGCCGAGACCGTGAACCCCAATTTGCCGACCGGCGAGATCGAGATTTTCGCGCGCGAGATCGAGGTTTTGTCGGCGGCCAGGGAATTGCCGCTGCCTGTCTTCGGCGAGCCGGATTACCCAGAGGACATCCGCCTCAAATATCGCTTCCTCGATCTGCGCCGCGACACGCTGCACAAGAACATCGTCGCGCGAACCAGGATCATCGCCGAGATGCGCAAGCTGATGGGCGAGGTGGGCTTCACCGAATTCTCGACGCCGATCCTGACTGCCTCGTCGCCGGAAGGGGCGCGCGACTTCCTGGTGCCATCGCGCATCCACCCCGGCACTTTCTACGCGCTGCCGCAGGCACCGCAGCAATACAAGCAGCTGATCATGGTGTCCGGCTTCGATCGCTACTTCCAGATTGCGCCGTGCTTCCGCGACGAGGACCCGCGCGCCGACCGTTTGCCGGGTGAATTCTACCAGCTCGACGTGGAAATGAGCTTCGTCGAGCAGGAGGATGTGTTCAACACCATGGAGCCGGTGATGCGGGGGGTTTTCGAGACCTTTGCCGCCGGCAAGCCGGTGACGCAAAAGTTTCCGCGCATCACCTATGATGTCGCCATGCGCAAATACGGCACCGACAAGCCGGACCTGCGCAACCCGATCGAGATGCAGGCCGTCTCCGATCATTTTCGCGATTCCGGCTTCAAGGTGTTCGCCAACATCCTTGCCAACGATCCGAAGGCCGAGGTCTGGGCTATTCCGGCCAAGACCGGCGGTTCGCGCGCCTTCTGCGACCGCATGAACTCATGGGCGCAAGGCGAGGGCCAGCCAGGGCTGGGCTATATCTTCTGGCGCAAGGAGGGCGAGAAGCTCGAAGGCGCCGGGCCGCTGGCCAAGAACATCGGCGAGGAGCGCACCGAGGCGATCCGCCAACAACTCGGCCTTGCCGATGGCGATGCCGCCTTTTTCGTGGCCGGCGACCCGAAGAAATTCATCGCCTTCGCCGGGGCGGCGCGCAGCCGCGCCGGCGAGGAGTTGAATCTTGTCGACCGTGATCGCTTCGAATTGTGCTGGATCGTCGACTTTCCGTTCTTCGAATGGAACGAGGAGGAGAAGAAGATCGACTTCGCGCACAATCCGTTCTCGATGCCGCAAGGTGGCATCGATGCGCTTAACGGCGAGGATCTGCTCGGCATCAAGGCGTTCCAGTACGATATGGTCTGCAATGGTTTCGAGATCGCCTCAGGCGGCATCCGCAATCATCTGCCCGAAACCATGGTCAAGGCGTTCGAAACCGTCGGGCTGGACCGCGCAACGGTTGAGGAACGCTTCGGCGGCCTTTATCGCGCCTTCCAGTATGGCGCGCCGCCGCATGGCGGCATGGCGGCCGGCATCGACCGTGTCGTCATGCTGCTGGTCGGCGCCAGGAACCTGCGCGAGGTGACCATGTTCCCGATGAACCAGCAAGCCTACGACCTGTTGATGAACGCGCCGTCGGAAGCCAGCCCGCAGCAGCTTCGCGAATTGTCGCTGCGCGTCGTGGCAACGAAGAAAGACGTTTAGGAAGCTCCGACCGGTTCTATTGATTCAGAAAAAAGCCCGGCATCGCTGCCGGGCTTTTGCTTGGAAGCTCGGTCAGTCTTCGTTCGCCGTAACCGTCACGCCGAGCGTTTTCGGCAGGTCGAGCGGGTTGGACATGGCGCCCGCCATGATCAGCGCGAACGGCACCGCTGCCGGCGGCTCGGCCGAGACCTCGATGCTTTGCGGATCGTCGAGGAACTTGTTGACCGCGGCCGAAACCTGCGCCGTCAGTTCCGGATTGTTGAGCTGCGCCATGCCGAAGGGCACGATCGCCCTGGCCTGGTTGGCAATGTCCTTGCCGGACATGCCTTGCTGCTTGCCGGCATAATCGAGCACCTTCTTGGTCAGCGAATCGTCATCGAAGCGGATCGAGGCGCTGTTGAACGAAAGCTGTTGCAACAGCCCGAGCATGGCCATGCCTTGCGCCGAATTGTCGGCGCCTTCGGGCTGCGTTGCCATCTTCTTCTGCATCTCCTGCATTGATTTGATGACGTCCAGCGTGTAGCCGCCGAGATCGAAGGTCATGCCGAGCGTGCCGGCATTGTCGACCGATATTTCGTATTTAGACAAGTCCATCCTGCCGTCGGTAGGCTGCCAGGTACCTTCCATCTCAAGATTGCCCGATATGTTCTGGTAGCCGAGCGCGTTGATGACTTCCTTGGACTTCGGATCTTCGACCAGGGTCAGGTCGGCCGAGAATTTTTCCGTAGTGCCGGAAAACTCCAGGGCCTTGCCGTCAGCGGGCGGCGTGATCGCGATGGCAAGCCCGTCCATCGAGAACGCGGTCTTGTCGGCCACCTTGACGGTCATGTTTTCGAGCTCGGCCGATTTGTACATCATCAGCGAGCCCAGCGGACCGGTTGCTCCTTCGGCCGGAACCGTCATGTCGTGAATGACGAAGGGGCTGAGATTGAGCGTGACGCCATCCTCGCTGTGTTCGAACGGCGACGTCGATACGGTTGCGATTTGATAGCCGCCATTGGCTTCGGTCACACCTTCGAGCTTGACGTCGCCGATCTTCAGCGCCTCTTTTTCGGCCGCCGGTTTGACCGCTACCCCTTGCAGAACCATGCTGGAGGTGTCGCCGGTTACTCCGGTCCAGGAGAGGTCCACGCCCTGGGCGGCGAGGGCAGCCTTCAGCCGGTCGGCCACCGCGGTATCCTGCGCGAACGCCGCATTCAGCGGCAGCGTCAGCAAAAAGGTCGAAAAAGCCAGGCTTTTAATAAGTGTCGAGTGTCTGATCGTCATCGAGAGCTCCCCTGAGAGTGTCCTGAAATTCTTTTCAAATCGTCGCGCCGTCACCATTCAGCGACGAACTGGACCGGAAAAAGGCGGGCCTCGGCACAACGGTCGAAAATCGCGGCCAAAGGCAAACCCGATCCATCAAGCTTGCGATAGATGCCCGATGTAACGGGTTGATGTTGGCGGGCGTTGCGACGCTTCCAATTGCTGTTGCATAGGAGGACGTATGTTGGGGCCTCTTGCCGCGAATCACCCGCTCGGCTAGTGCCAGCCCATGGGAAAAAGGCTTTTGCCGCCCGAGAGTGGCGGCGGCGACAATATCGAGCCGGTCGATCTGAAGAAGGCGCTGGAAGAGCGCTATCTCGCTTACGCGCTGTCGACCATCATGCACCGGGCGTTGCCGGACGTACGCGACGGGCTGAAACCGGTGCATCGTCGCATCATGCATGCCATGCGCCTGTTGCGGCTCAACCCCGACCAGGGCTTTGCCAAATGCGCCCGCATCGTCGGCGAGGTGATGGGTAAATTCCATCCGCATGGCGACCAGTCGATCTACGATGCATTGGTGCGGTTGGCGCAGGATTTTTCTATGCGCTACCCGCTGGTCGACGGGCAGGGCAATTTCGGCAATATCGACGGCGATAATGCCGCCGCCATGCGCTACACCGAAGCGCGCATGACCGAGGTGTCGACGCTGCTTTTGGAAGGCATCACCGAGGACGCGGTCGATTTCCGCCCGACCTACAACGAGGAGGACGAGGAGCCGGCGGTGCTGCCCGGCGCCTTCCCGAACCTGCTCGCCAACGGCTCGTCCGGCATCGCCGTCGGCATGGCGACCTCGATCCCGCCGCACAATGCGGCCGAGCTTTGCGACGCCGCGCTTCACCTGATCGATCATCCGGATGCGCCCGTCACCAAGCTGATGGATTTCGTACAAGGTCCGGATTTCCCGACCGGCGGCATCATCGTCGACAGCCGAGCCTCGATCCTCGAAGCCTACGAAACGGGTCGCGGCGGCTTTCGCGTGAGGGCGAAATGGAGCCAGGAGGACCAGGGCAGGGGCACCTGGAACATAGTCGTCACCGAAATCCCCTATGGCGTCCAGAAGGCTAGGCTGATCGAAAAGATCGCCGAGCTCTTGATGGCGCGCAAGCTGCCGCTGCTCGAGGATATCCGCGACGAGAGCGCCGAGGACATCCGCGTTGTGCTGGTTCCGAAGAGCCGCTCGGTCGATCCCGGCATCATGATGGAATCGCTGTTCAAGCTAACCGAGCTCGAAAGCCGCTTTCCGCTCAACATGAACGTGTTGTCGCGCGGCAAGGTGCCGAACGTGCTGTCGCTGAAAGGTGTACTCAAGGAATGGCTGGAGCACCGCCGCGACGTCCTGATCCGCCGCTCCAAGCACCGCCTCGGCGAGATCGAGAGGCGGCTGGAGATCCTCGCCGGCTATCTGATCGCCTACCTCAACATCGACGAGGTGATCAGGATCATCCGCGAGGAGGACGAGCCCAAGCAAGTGATGATGGCCCGCTGGTCGCTCACCGACACCCAGGCTGAAGCCATCCTCAACATGCGGCTGAGGGCGCTGCGCAAGCTCGAGGAATTCGAAATCCGTGAGGAATTCAACAGCCTGACCGGCGAGAAGAAGCAGATTGAGGCACTGCTTGCGTCCGACGCCAAGCAGTGGGCGACGATCAAGTGGGAAGTCGCCAATGTTCGCCAGAAATACGGGCCCGAGACCGAGATCGGCAAGCGCCGGACCGAATTCGCAGATGCGCCCGAACATGATCTGACCGATATTGCGCACGCCATGATCGAGCGCGAGCCGGTCACCGTCGTCGTTTCTGAAAAGGGCTGGCTGCGGGCCATGAGAGGTCATCTGACCGACCATTCGGCCCTGACCTTCAAGGAAGGCGACAGCCTCAAGCTCGCCTTCCACGCCCAGACGACCGACAAGGTGCTGGTCTTCACCACCGGCGGCAAGTTCTACACGATCGGCGCCGACCGGCTGCCGGGTGGGCGTGGCCATGGCGAGCCGATCCGCATCATCGTCGACATGGACAACGACCAGGATATCGTCACCGCCTTCGTCCATGATCCCAAGCGCAAGCTGCTGCTGGTTTCGCATGACGGCAATGGTTTCATCGTGCCGGAAGAAGAAGTCGTCGCCAACACCCGCAAGGGCAAGCAGGTGATGAACGTCAAGGCGCCCGACGAGGCCCAGCGCTGCGTGAGCGTCGCCGGCGACCATCTCGCCATTGTCGGCGAGAACCGCAAGATGCTGGTGTTCCCCCTGTCCGAGATCCCCGAGATGGCGCGCGGCAAGGGCGTGCGCCTGCAGAAGTACAAGGATGGCGGTGTCCTTGACGTCAAGACCTTTACGCTCGCAAGCGGCCTGTCCTGGCAGGATTCGGCAGACCGCACCTTCACCAAATCGCGTGACGAGCTTGCCGAGTGGATCGGCGCCCGCGCCTCGGCCGGCCGCATGGTGCCGAAGGGGTTCCCGCGTACGGGGAAATTTGGGTGAAGCCGCTTATCTCCCCCCTCGAGGGGGAGATGTCGCCGAAGGCGACAGAGGGGGTCGGCACGTGCTGACGCGACCTGCTATTGTGGACTGAGGACGCCGGCGCTTCACGCGCGGCGACCCCCTCTGGCCTGCCGGCCATCTCCCCCTCAAAGGGGGAGATTCCAATCATTTGGACTATCGTCACGATTGCTGCACTATATCGGTGCATATGCTTCGCCATGGGAAATCGCGGGGATACCGCATCTAGACGACACGGCTTGGGGGAGGTAGTCGCTTGAAGGAGGTCAGGATCCAGAAACCGGAGCGGCAGCAGCGCCTGTTTGGCCTGTCGACGCCGCTCAGGGCCGCTGTCATTCCGCCGCTGTCGGCGGCACGCTGGCTCCTGGTGCTGATCGTCGCTGCAGGCGTTTATTTCTTCCATGGCTTCCTGTTTCCGGTCCTTGCCGCCCTGGTGATCGCTTTCGCCAGTTGGCCGCTCTATCGGCGGCTGCTCGGCGGCGTCGGCGGCAACCGCACGATCGCCGCGACGCTTGCGATCCTGTTCATCCTGACCTTCCTGGTGGTGCCGATCGCGCTTGCCGGCACCTACGCCATCAATGAGGTGCGCGAATGGGTCGGCTGGGCCATCGAGACCAACCGCTACGGCGCGCCGACGCCGCACTGGATCGCCACGCTGCCTGTAATCGGCGAATGGCTCAATGAACAATGGACGGTCAACGTTGGCCACCCAGGCGGTATCGGCGAATTGATCCAGCTGATCAGCGGCGCCAATATCGGCAGCATCTATCGCGGCGCGCTCGCCGCCGGCGGCAGCGCTTTCGGCCTTTTGCTGACGCTGCTGTTCATGATGATCGCGCTGTTCTTCGCCTATCGCGACGGTGAGCATTTCGCCGGACAGGTCGATCGCCTCGGCGAACGCATCCTGCCGGCCAGATGGGAACGGATCTCACGCGTGGTGCCGGCGACCATCTCCTCGACGGTGACCGGCATGACCGTCATCGCCATCGGCGAAGGGCTGGTGCTGGGCATCGCTTACTGGCTGGCCGGCGTGCCGTCGCCGGTGACGCTTGGCGCGCTCACCGGGATCATGGCGCTGATCCCAGGCGGCGCGCCGCTGTCGTTCACGCTGGTCTCGATCTATCTCGCCGCCAGCGGCTCGCCGATGGCCGGGCTGGCACTGTTCATCTGGGGCGCCGTCGAACTCTTCATCGTCGACAAGACATTGCGCCCGAAGCTGGTTGGCGGGCCGATAAAGCTGCCCTTCCTGCCGACTTTTTTCGGCCTGATCGGCGGCGTCAAGACAATGGGCTTTCTCGGCCTGTTCATCGGCCCGGTGCTGATGGCGCTCCTGGTCGCGATCTGGCGCGAATGGCTGCGCGAAGTGGAACTGACCGATGAGCTCGCTGCCGCCGAACCGGAGGAGCACGATGACGCGCCGCCGCAGATCGAAATTGTCGCCGAACGCGCCGCCGCGAAAACGAATCAGGCCGGGTGACTGACGGCGAAGGTGGCGCGGCGCTTGCGCCCCTCGTGCAACTGCCAGAGCGAATGGCCGATCAAGGTCATGATGAGGATTGCGCCGCCGATCAGGCTGTTGCGCGACGGCGCTTCGGCGAAGATCATCCACACCCAGACCGGTGCCAGCACGGTTTCGAGCAGGTAGAACATCGCCACCTCCGGCCCGGAGATGTATTTCGGGCCGTTGGCGAGGCAGAAGAACGAGATCGGCATGATGACGGCACCGTTGAAGACGATCCACCATGGCGCGTTGACGTGAAAACCCACCTTGGAAACCATCAGGGCGGCGACGGCCAGCGGCAGGACCACTCCGATCAGCGCCGTGAAACCCATGTCCTTGCCGCTGGCGCGCGAGATGGTGATGGCCAGTGCGATGAAAAAAGCCGAGCACAGCGCCAAGAAATCGCCGAACAGGTGCCCCGTGCCGATCGAATCGCCGAGGATGATCGCGACGCCGACGATCATGATCAGCATCGCCACCACCGTGACCAGTCGCGGCCGCTCCTTCAGGAACACCCAGGACAGCAGCGCCGCGAACACGGCGTTGAAGGCCAGGATGAAGACCAGATCGGCGGTTGTGGTGTAGAAGACGCTGGTGATGAAAGTGACTGAAGTCAGCCCGTAGCATATGGCGACGACGAGGCCCGGCCAGCCGGGGATGAGCTGCGGCGCGTTCCTGCTCAACGCGCGCCAGACGCCCCAGATGATCAGCGCCGCGACCAAGGTGGTGCCGGTGCGCAGCAGGAGGATCGTCCACGGGCCGCCGTCGGCGAGCCGGATCAGTGGAATGTCGACGGTCAGCGTCAGCCCGCCGATAGCGGTGATGAGAAGGCCCTTCTGGTGGTCGATGTGAGATGACATGCGGCAATTCTCGCACTGAATTTGGAGGCAGGCGCAAATTGGCCCAGCGTCTATCCTTCCAGCCAAGCGGCCGAAAAAGCCAGCGGCATCCTCCTCGAAACGGTTTTAAGGATGATTGGCGAGAGAGCGGATCAGCGCGAGACCGCTTCGTGATTGTAGCGTTCCCAGCCTTTCGGGCCGAGATGCTCCTGCGGCTGGAAGCGCATCTTATAATTCATCTTGCGCGAGCCGTTGACCCAGTAACCCAGGTAGACATGGGGCAGCCCCATCGCCCTGGCGCGGGCGATGTGGTCGAGGATCATGAAGGTGCCGAGCGAGCGGTCCTCGAAGTCCGGGTTGAAGTAGGAATAGACCATCGACAGGCCATCGGCCATCTTGTCGGTGAGCGCCACGGCGATCAGCTCGCCCTGGCCCTTGCCGGTGATGAAGCTGTCGGGTCCGCGGCGACGATATTCGATGACCTTGGTGTCGACATGGGTATCCTCGACCATCATGGCGTAGTCAAGCACAGTCATATCGGACATGCCGCCACGGCGATGGCGAGCATCGAGATAGCTGCGGAACAGCGAATACTGCTCGGTCGAGGGTTCAGCGTCGTGCATGGCGCCGACCAGATCCGAATTATGCTGTATGACCCGTTTCATGTTGCGGCTGGCGGTGAATTCCTGCGCCAGGATGCGCACCGACACACAGGCGCGGCAGGTCTCGCAAGCCGGCCTGTAGGCGATGTTCTGCGACCGCCTGAAACCGCCCTGTGTCAACAGATCGTTCATCTCAGGGGCCTTGTCGCCGACCAGGTGTGTGAACACCTTGCGCTCGAACTGGCCCTCGAGATAGGGACATGGCGAGGGCGCGGTCAGAAAGAACTGCGGCGACTGGGTCGGGTGCTGCGTCATCGAGCCTTGGAAACACTCCTGCGAATCGCTCTACCTTTGGCGCGGACGCCGAAAAATTCAACAGGATTGTGAAAGCCTGGTTGATTGGACGTCTTCACATTTCTGCGCAAGGGCTGTGGCCGCGCTTTAAAAGTCTGCTCAGCGGCCGCTGCGGCTGACGACGGTGCCGAGCAGCAGGTCATGCAGCGTGCGCTTGCGATCGGAAAACAGGCTCACCAGCAGGACCAGCGGCGAAAGGATGACATTGCCGGCCCAAAACAGCACCGAATGCACGACGGCGGTCAGCCCGTCGATGGGGCTGCCGTCGAGCCGGTCGAGCCGGATGCCCATCACCTTCATGCCGGTGGTGGCCTGGTCTGTACTGCCGAGCGTGTTCCAGATGTAGAGGATGGCGACGGCCGGCACGAGAATGGAAAACAGCATCCAGCCGAGGCCGAGCGTCAACAGCCCGAACAAGAACACCAGGATCGCGAATGGAATGGTGAGCAGCGCCACGATGAAATAGTCGATGACGAAGGCGAGAATGCGCCGCGTGCGCACGCCCTCATAGGCGCGGACATTTTCGAGCCTGCTAGTGATGATTTCGCCGTCGAGAACGCGAGCGTTCATGTCATTTCCTCGTAATGGAACCCGGGTTAATGCAGGGGGTCGCTTCTTGGTGAAATGGTGAAGGTTCGCGGCGGAATCAAGATCGAGCCTTTCGCCGCCATGTAGCCGGCGACGGAGTGCCTGGTGCCGTCTGACTTGTTGAATTCATGGCGCGGATAGCGTTAGCTTGCTGCGGCGCAACAAGGGCGCCGAGCCGAGGGGACAGGGCGACATGGACTACGACATGCTGGTCATCGGCAGCGGCCCATCCGGGCGCCGCGCCGCGGTGCAGTCGGCCAAGCTCGGCAAGTCGGTGCTGGTGGTCGACAGAGGCCGGCGTCTCGGCGGCGTGTCGGTGCATACCGGCACCATACCGTCGAAGACGTTGCGCGAGACCGTGCTCAACCTCTCCGGCTGGCGTGAGCGCGGCTTTTATGGACGCGGCTACCGCGTCAAGCAGGACATTTCGGTCGGCGATCTGATCGAGCGTCTGCACAAAACCCTCGACCATGAGGTCGAGGTGCTGCAGCACCAGTTCATGCGCAACACGGTCAAGAGCGCGCGCGCCGCGGTAAAATTCCTCGGCCCCAACAAGGTCAGCCTGACCACCGACACCGGCGATCACAGCGAGGTCGGCTTTGCCCATGCGCTGATCGCGGTCGGCACCCGGCCGCACCGGCCGCGCGACGTGCCGTTCGACAAGACGCGGATATTCGACAGCGACGAGATGCTGGAACTCGACCGCCTGCCGCGCACCTTGACGGTGATCGGCGCCGGCGTCATCGGCGTCGAGTATGCGACGATCTTTTCGGCGCTCGACGTTCCGGTGACGCTGGTCGAGCCGCGCAACACAATGTTGGATTTCGTCGACCGCGAGATCGTCGACGACTTCATCCATCAGATGCGCGACCGCGGCATGACGATCAGATTGGGCAGTGCCGTCAAGGAGATCGCCTCGAAACCCGACTACGCCGAGGTGACGCTGGCCGACGGCCGCACCATACGTTCCGAAATCGTGCTATATGCTGCAGGGCGTACCGGCAATGTCGGCAGTCTTGGGTTGGAGGCGGTTGGCATCGAGGCCGATTCCAGGGGCCGCATCAAGGTCGACCCGCAGACCTTTCAGACCAGCGCGCCCAACATCTATGCCGCCGGCGACGTCATCGGCTTTCCGAGCCTGGCCTCGACCTCGATGGAGCAGGGCAGGGTGGCCGCATGCCATGCGTTCGGCGTGCCCTTGCCGCCGTCGCCCGAAACCTTTCCCTATGGCATCTACGCCGTGCCGGAAATCTCCACCGTCGGCAAGTCCGAGGAGCAGGTACGCGAGAGTGGTGCTGCCTACGAGGTCGGCGTGGCGCGGTTTCGCGAGACATCGCGCGGCCACATAATGGGCGTCAATACCGGCTTCCTGAAGCTTCTGTTCTCGATCGAAACACGCCGTTTGCTTGGTGCACACATCGTCGGCGAGGGCGCGACCGAGCTCATCCACATCGGCCAGGCGGTGATCAATCTCGGCGGCACCGTCGACTTCTTCGTCAACAACACCTTTAACTATCCGACGCTGGCCGAAGCCTACAAGATCGCCGGCCTGGACGCCTGGAACCGCATGGGGCGAGGGTAGCTTCGAGGCTCATCGATCTGAAGCTGCAACGGCGACTGCAGAATCCGCCAGCCATTGCCTGACGATCTCGGCGTCCGGATCGCCGATTTCATGGCCGGAGGCGACGGTGTGGGCTTCGACCTTGGCGCCATGGCGGGTGAGCAGTCCGACCAGCGCGAGTGCGAAAGGCCGGTAAGTCAGGTCGTCGGCGCCGGATATGATTACCACCCGTGCCTTGCTGAGATCCGCCGGCGGCACCTCATCCAGAACCGGCATCGGGCGCAGCAAAGCCGCTTGGGCGATGAGCCGCGGATGCAACAGCATCACGCTTGAAACCAGGTTGGCGCCGTTGGAATAGCCGACAAAGATGGCCCGGGCGAGATCGAGCTCGTGGCGTTTCGCGGCCTTCGGCATGAAGTCCGCGAAGGCGTCCGCCTCTTTGCGGATGCTGTCCTGTTCGAATCGTATCGGCGAAATCCGCCTGAACCAGCGGAAACCCTCTTCCTGGGCGATGCGGCCACGCACGGCCACCAAGGTTGCGTGCGGCGCGACTAGGCGCCCCAGCGGCACCAGAGTCGTCTCGTCGACACCCGATCCATGCAGCAGAAAGAGGCATTCTCCGGTTGGTGCTGCGGGCCTGTAAACGCGGTAGAAAAACGGCAGGTCACGCCGCAAAAAGTCATCTTCCGGAGATTTTTCGACCATAGTTGCATCCTTTTGTTTTCACGATGTTTTCATTCATTTGCCGGCTTCAAAACGGAATATTTTCAAGCTCTGCGAAAGTTGATTGAACCGGGCACATTTCAGTCTGTTTCTTCGCCGATATAATTCCCGCGGGAGGGATTCGAAGCAGTGTGCGCCGGGTGGTCGCATTGCCGGGCATGAACAACCAGCTTTAAGGCCTTTTATCGATGACCATGCCAGTTTCGCCGGAACGCGATACCCGTATCGATGTGTTCCGGGCTCTCGCCCTCCTGACCATATTCGTCGACCACGTGCCCGGCACCGTTTTCGAAACCCTGACCTATAAGAATTTCGGGTTTTCCGATGCGGCCGAGGCCTTCGTGCTGATCTCCGGCATGTCCGTCGCTCTCGCCTACGGCACTAAATTCCAGCCGGCAAACCGGCTGATTGCAACGCTGAAAATGTGGCGCCGTGCCGGCGTGCTCTACGTCACCCACATCGTCACGACGATGGTGGTCATGGCCATCTTCTGCGCGGCGGCGGTGTTTGCGAAACGGCCGGACCTTCTGACACTGATCAACATCGAGCCGCTCGTCAGGAACCCGCCACAAGTCCTGGTCGGCATCGTCACGCTCGGCCATCAGCTCGGTTATAACAACATACTGCCGGTCTATGCGGTGCTGCTGTTGATGGCGCCGGCCTTCCTGCTGTTCATCAGCTATCGGCCACTGGCGGCGCTTGCCGTATCCGCAGCCCTTTGGCTGATCGTCGGAATCTACCAGATCGCGCCGCCCAACTACCCTGAGCCCGGGTTTTGGTTCCTCAATCCGCTGTCATGGCAATTGCTGTTCAATATCGGCATGGCCAGCGTGTTGCATGTGCGGCGCGGCGGCACTATCCCGGTCAATCGCTGGCTGGTCGGCGCGGCGGCCGCCTATGTACTCACGGCGCTCGTCTGGGTGCACAGCCCGCTTTGGGGACAGGTATCATGGCTGAATCTGCCCGTGGTGCTGACCGGATTCGACAAGACCTTCCTGTCGCTGCCGCGGCTGCTGCATATCCTGGCGGTGAGTTATCTGGTCGTCGCCTTGCCTTTCGTCTCGAACCTGTTCCGCACCGGCCGTGACAATCCGCTCGCCATATTGGGCAAACGCTCGCTGCCGGTTTTCATTGCCGGCACGGTGATTGCCATGGGGGCGCAAGTGATGAAGCTGATCAACCCGGGCGGCTTTGCCTATGACAGTCTGCTGCTCGCCGCCGGCATCGCCATGCAGTTCGCGCTCGCCTTCTATCTGGAGTGGCTATCCGCCATCGGCTGGTCCGGCAAGGGCAAGCCGGTCCGCAACGGGGCGGCCCGCTCGTCTTTTGAAATCGGGCCGATGGCCGCACAAGCGAACCGATAGACCTCGACGGTCGATCTACCGGCCTCAAGCTATACGCGGCGGCGGTCCGGACGATGCCCTGACGACAAGTTCGACGTCGAGCGTTTCTCGCCGCACCATGCCGTCGAAGTCGAGGATTCTTCGCGCTGCCCGGCGGCCGATCTCGGCGATGGGCTGGGCGATGGTGGTGAGCGAAGGCTCGCAAATTGCGGCTTCAGGCACGCCATCGAAGCCGACGACGGAAACATCGCGGGGAACCGCGATGCCCCGTGCGTCGAGCCATTCCAATGCCACCATCGCGATCCGGTCCGACATCGCCAGGATAGCGGTCGGCGGCTCCGCCGAGGCGAAGATGGTTTCGAGACCAGCCCTTGTGCTCGCCTTGTCGTTTTCGGTCTCGTAGACCGGCACCTTGGCGGCCTCGACACCAAACCGGGAAAGCTCGTCGAAATAGCCGAGGAGGCGGTCACGGGTTCCGGTGTAGGACGCCGTCCGGACCTGCTCGGGCGAGACAAGACCGGTGCTGTCGTCGGCGAAGGCCAGCGACAACACGGCGAAGCGGCGATGTCCAAGTTCCGCCAGATGGCGCGCCGCGAGCCGGCCGCCGGCGACATTGTCGATACCGATCGCGGAGACTGTGTCGTCCTGCGAGCCGAGCTCGAGCGCGACGAAGGGGAGCTTTCGTTCGCGCGTCAGCTCAACGAGACGCGGACCGCCCTCGATGCAAAACAGGATGAAGCCGTCCACGAGGGCGCTCTGGATATTCCAGGCAAGTTTTTCCTCGTTGCCAGCCGACACGAGGGCTATTCCCGCTCCGGTGGCATCGCAGGCTTCCGAGATGCCGGCCATCATCACGCGGGCAAACGGGTCGTCGAAGAAATAGGACAGCGGCTCAGTTGTGGCGACGCCGATTGCATTGACCTTGCCGGCGCGCAGCAGGCGGCCCTTGGGATCCGGCCCGGCGTAGCCCAGCGCCTCGGCCGCCGCCTTGACCCGCTCGCGGACTTCCTCGCGCACGATTTCGGGACGGCTGAAGACATTGGAGGCGGTGCCGTGCGATACGCCCGCGGCTTTGGCGATGTCCGCCAGCCGTATGGGCCTTCTGCCGCCTTCGGTGAGTGATGCCATTTGTTTGTCTCCAGGACTCCTGTCCAACGGTATCGCCAATGACCTAACACCTTCGTTGGATCGATTCAAATTTTGCTTGACTTGCATGGCGCAATGCCTATGATTTGAATCGATCCAACGAGCTTCCTCCACGGGTTGGATCGATACAACAGGAGAGTGCCATGCACCCGGTCAATTATTTATTCGAGGATATTTACCGCAACGACTGGAGCATCCGTTCGAACGCGCAGGCCCGGAAGCGGCGAGACACCGTTGGTCCGTGGATTCGCGACCTGCGTTTCCTGGTGAGTCGCAAGCGGAGCTGATTGTCAGGCTATTTTTTCGCCTGTTGATTGGATCGATTCAAATGAGCAAGAGGAGATTAGGCCATGCACCCGATCAAGCATCTATTCGAAGACATCTATCGCAATTATTGGGGCATCTCACCGGCCACCGAACGGCCGGAGCGACGGCGTGTAGTCAAGACGACCAAGCGCGATGGCCAAGTCCGGCCCGAACATCGGCAAGATTGAGCTGGCAAGACCGAGCTCGTGGATCGAGGGCGGCTGGCGAAAGAGCAGCGGCCGCCATTGGTTGCCGCATCAGTGGCGGCGCGGACGTACTAGCGCCGAGACGGCCAGCACCAGCCAGCCGCCGATGAGCAACGTGCCGCCGATTGGCGCCGACATCGGGAACAGTCGCGAGCCAAGGAAGTCGCGGGCCAAAAGATCTCCCGAGAACAGCAAAAGCCCGACGAGAAGGATGAGGCTTCCGGTTCGCAGGAAGCTATTGCCACCGAGCAGCCCGACGGTAAGGAAGACCGGCGCATGCATGAGCAGGAAGGATGCGGCCGTACTAACAAAAACGCCGCCGAGATGCGCCGCCGCTGCCGAAAGCGCCACGCCGGTTGCGCCGCATAGGCCGCCGGCAAGAACAAGAATGCGACTGCCCGCCGTCTGTTCAGCCATGCTCATTTCCATGCCTCCGTGATTCCTGGCGACCGCCTGAGGTAGTGCTGCAAACCGTGTCAGGATTTGCCGGCTTGCGCCAGCATGTCGCGTCCGCGGCGTGACTGGACCAGCCAGTTACAGGCCGCTCCGCCCGCCATCAGCACGGATGTGCCGAGAAACACCGAGCGCATACCGAAATGGCCGCCGACGAAGCCGCCGAGTAACGGTCCGGCGACCTGCCCGACATATTGCGCCGAGATCGACAAGCCCAGCACATTGCCGCCGACGCCGTCGGGCACATTGTGGCGAATGACGCTGGTGATGCAGGGCAAAAGGCCGCCAAGCGCCAGGCCCATCAGGAAACGCAGGCCGACGAGTTGCCAGCCCTGCGTAACGAAAGCCTGCGGGATCAGCAGCAGCGCCGAGACTGTGAGTGCGGCAACGATGACGTTCCAGTGGCCGATACGGTCGGCGAGCTTGCCGAGCCGCGACGCCGACAGGATGGCGCCGAGCGCTGCCGCCGACATGACGATGCCGGAGACCAGCGTGACCTGGCTCTGATCTTCGATGAGCTGTTGGACATAGACGGTGATGATCGGCTCGATCGACATGGTGGCGAAATTCAACAGCATGCCGGTCGCCAACATGGCGACGATGGGGCGCTTGTCGGGAATTTGCGACCAGCCGCCTTTCGCTTTTTCTTCTGACGCGGCCTTGGCGGCAACCGGGCGAGGTGCCTCCTTGATCAGCAAGGTGGTTGCCAGAAAGGCCAGGAAAATGACCCCGCCGGCGAGCAGGAATGTGGCCCGGATGCCAATCAGCGGCGGCAGCGCGCCGCCAAGCAGCGGACCGACCAGGGCACCGGCGGTGATTCCGGCCGACAGCACGCCCAGCGCCCAGCCGGAGCGATCCTTTGGCGTCTGCATGGCAACCAGGATGGTCGAGCCCGAAGAATAGCCGCCGGCAAACCCGATCAGCAGGCGCAAGAGCACCAATTGCCAGACGGTCTGCACCATGCCGGTCAGCGACATGCACAGCGCCATGCCGAAACTGGCGCGCACCAGCATCAGTTTGCGGCCGTAGCGGTCGCCTAGCCGCCCCCACAGCGGCGCGACCAGCGCGGCAGCAAGGAAGGTGGCGCCGTAGGCGATGCCCGACCACTGCACGATCGCCGCATGGCCCTCGGCGCCCAGCTGCTCGACGTATAGCGGCAGGAAGGGCAACAGCAGCGTCATCGCTACAAGCGTGCTGAACGAGCCGGCAACACACACGGCGAGATTACGGCGCCAGTGGACGTTGTGCGTGCCTTGCGTGGCGAGGATGGCGTCTTGCGGCATGTCCTGTCCTGTCCGGCCAGCTCGTGCGAAAACTTGCTGCGGATACCATTTTGGGATACCAAGCTGGTATCTGTCGTGGACGCAAGCCCCGTCGCTGTCAATGCGGGCCTCTCAAACATGATCGACAAAGGCCGGCGTGATCGGCCAACGCTGGCCAGTGACCCGATTGCCGGAACAAATGACCTGAACGGAACGCCAATGTCGCAGATGCAGAACGTCGAAAAGCAGCTTCGCGAGATGATCCTCGGGCTCGAGGTCGGTCCCGGCGAACGGCTGACGGAGCGCTGGGTCGAAAGCCGCTTCGGCGCCTCGCGCACGCCGGTCAGGGCGGCATTGCTGCGGCTCGAGACCGAAGGCCTGATCTGCCGCGACGGCCGCGGCTGGACGGTCTCGCCCATCAATCTTGCTGAGCTCGAGCAGATCGCTGTCTATCGCGAGGCGGTCGAGGTCGCGGCACTCAGACTAACTTGCACCTTGCAGGACAGAAGTGCCGTCGAAATCATCGAGGCGATGCTCGATTCCTGCGACGACAAGACGCCGCGCGAGGAATGGCATCGCGTCGGCATGGATTTTCATATCGAGTTGGCGCGTCTATCCAACAACGAGTTCCTGTTCAGAGCGGTTCGCGACGCGATGACACGCCTGTCGCGCGCCCGCTGGCTCGAGGTTCGGGACGAGGCGGCACTTGGCCGTGCCTGGGCCGAACACCATGCCATTCTGTCGGCGGTGCGGGCCGGCAACGCCGATGGGGCCGCCCGCCTGCTTTCGGCCCATATCACCGGCAGCCGCGACCGGCTGGTGACCTCGCTGCGCAACGACCGGCGCGGACTGCGCGCCAGGGGATTTGCCGTCGTCGCTTGAGTGAGGATCGGCTGCCATTGATCACGAAAAGGGCAGATGAGAGAAGAAAGCTACTTTCGGTCTCGCTTCGCAAATGCCGATGGCGTAAGAGCGGCGATGGAAAATAACCGATTTGACACACCCGTGACCGTCAAGGGCGCGGCGGGAAGCAATCAGCTCTTGCGTACGGTCCGCGAGGCTTCCGACTACCTCCTCAACAATTGGCCCGGCAAGCGCAGCCCCAAGCACCGCGAAGCGCTGCAGGCCTGTCATGATGCGCTGGCCGGCGACAAGCCGGCCATGAACGCTAGACGGGCCTTCATTGCCGCCGCTCGTGAAGTGAACGTCTTCGTCAGCGACAAGGCGCCCGCCTGAGGCATAGCGGGATTTGACCTAGGCCCGGACCGCCTGACAGGCCGGGCGTCATCGCTCGGTCGTTTCGGTTTTGGTTTGGGACTCGCTCTCGCCCTCGGGCTTCGATCGCTCCTTGGCCGCGACCCTGGCAGCCTGCTTTTCCGCCTTCTTGGCAGCCTTCTGCCGGTCGCGTTCCTTGCGCTCCTGACCGTAGTTCGGTGCTCGTGCCATATCGGTTCCTTTCATTGTGCTTGGCCTTTGCCTAGGAGCATTGGGCCGCAAACACAACACCGCAAGGCACGATCGGCTCCATATCTCGGCGCAGTCCGGAGAGCCCGGCTTTGTCAGGCGCCGTCCCGGTCGAGGACGAGATCGGCCGGCCCGAACCGGTCCTTTGCCGTGAATTGCTGGTGCCAGTAGGGATAGAGCACGGGCGGCCTGCTGACCACATCGAGCCGTGTGCGCTCCTCATCGGCAAGCACAAGGCTTGCAGCGGCGATATTGTCTTTGAAATGCGCTTCGGTTCGTCCGCCGATCACCAGCGAACTGACAGCGGGCCGGCCGAGTAGCCAGGCAAGCGCCACCTGCGCCGCCGATACGCCGTGGTTATTGCCGATATCGATCAGCACGTCGACGATCCGCCACAGCCGGTCCTCGTCGCGGATCGGCGGTTCCGACCAGCCGCTGAGCTGGCGGGCGGTCGGCTGGTCACGGTGGTATTTGCCGGACAGCAACCCGCCGGCAAGCGGGCTCCAGACCAGCACGCCGAGCCCCTGGTCGACCGCGATCGGCAACAGCTCATACTCGGCCTCGCGCGCCTCCAGCGTGTAATGGATCTGCTGGGTGACGAAGCGCGGCTGGTGATGACGGTCGCTGATCCCCAGCCCCTTCATAACTTGCCAGCCGGAATAATTGGAGCAGCCGACATAACGGACCTTACCCTGCGCGACCAGCGTGTCGAGCGCGGCGATGGTTTCCTCAAGCGGTGTCAGGCCATCCCACTCGTGCAGGAAATAGATGTCGATGACATCGGTCCTGAGGCGCTTCAGGCTCCTTTCGCATTCGCGGATCAGATGATAGCGCGACAAGCCTTCATCGTTGGGGCCCTTGCCGATCCGCATGCGCGCCTTGGAGGCGATCAGCACGTCGCCCTTGCGTTTGCCGCCGAGCGCCTCGCCGATAATCTCTTCCGACACCCCGTTCGAATAGACGTTGGCGGTGTCGATGACATTGACGCCGGCATCGATGCAAAGGTCGATCATCCGGCGCGCCTCGTCGAGGTCGGTTTTCCCGACCGCCGAAAACGCGCCGCCGCCGCCGAACGTCATGGTGCCCATGGTCAGCGTCGAAACCTTCAGCCCGGAACGGCCGAGAGTGCGGAATTCCATGTCGTATCCTCACGATTTATCGGGAAAGGCAGTGCAAACGACGCCCTCAATGAACCGGGCATTTGTAGGATAATTCGTTCTGCTTGTCGCCTGTTCTGCAGGGCAAGCTCGATCACATCTTGCCCATTGAACGCACAGCCGGCGCAGCAGTGGCTGCAATAAAACCGTCATCGCCGGCCTATACTAACATCGGTTCAGCGCTTCGATTTCCGGCCGCCGGGCCGGGCGGCAGAGCGCCTGACAGAGGCCCGACACGGCCTGTAAGCGGAGCAGCGCAAATGACCGAGACAAAACAGAATTCCCCGGCGAGGGACTGGCTGGAAGCGGAACTCGCCGACACGCTCGACGAAGATTATGAGCTGGAAATCTCGGAGCCGGCGCTGTCGATGGAGATCGCCAAGATCTACAGGAATGCGCATCCGCCATCGATCGACCGCCTGCAGTATTTTCGCAATCCCATCACGCTGCAATCCGAATTGATCAAGCTGCAATCCTGGGTCGCCAATCACAAGAAGAAGCTCGTCGTGGTCTTCGAGGGCCGCGACTCGGCGGGCAAGGGTGGCGTTATCAAGCGCATCACCCAGAGGCTTAATCCGCGCATCTGCCGCGTCGCAGCACTTCCGGCGCCGACCGAGCGCGAGAAGTCGCAATGGTATTTCCAGCGCTACGTTCCGCATCTGCCGGCCGGCGGCGAGATCGTGCTGTTCGACCGCTCCTGGTACAACCGCTCGGGCGTCGAGCGCGTGATGGGCTTTGCTCAACCGGATCAGGTCGAGGAGTTCTTCCGCGACGTGCCGGAGTTCGAACGCATGCTCGTCCGCTCAGGCATTACGCTTGTCAAATACTGGTTTTCGATCACCGACGAGGAGCAACAGATGCGCTTTTTGATGCGCATCCACGACCCGATGAAGCAATGGAAACTATCACCGATGGACCTCCGTCGCGCGTGCGCTGGGAGCAGTACACCAAGGCCAAGGAAGAAACCTTCGCCCGCACCAACATCCCGGAAGCTCCATGGTTCATCGTCGAGGGCAACGACAAGAAGCGCGCACGGCTGAACTGCATCGACCATCTCCTCAAGCAAATGCCCTTAGGAGGTGCCGCACGAGGAGATCACACTGCCGGAGCGCGTCTTCAATCCCGAATACGAGCGCCAGGTACTGCCGCGCGAACTGTATGTGCCGGAGAAGTACTGACTTCAGCGGCGATGAGGGCGCTGCCTTCGTGGGCGGCGCCCTGCAACAGGCTAGGCGCGCTCGATGATGACATGCGTGGCCTTCGGCGTCGCCACTTGCTCGCTGCAGCGGTAGCCGAGCTTGGGCATGTCGATGCCGGCAAAAAGGCTCTCGCCGGCGCCTAGCAGTACCGGTGAGATCGCCAGATGCATCTCGTCGATGAGCCTTTCCTGGAGATATTGCCGGATCGTAGAAACGCCACCGCCGAGCCGTACATCCTTGCCGTCAGCCGCTGCTTTCGCCTTTTGCAGCGCTGAGTGAATGCCGTCGGTCACGAAATAGAAGGTCGTGCCGCCCTCCATGACAATGGGATCACGCGGATGGTGCGTGAGCACGAAGACCGGCACGTGGTAGGGTGGGTTGTCACCCCACCAGCCTTTCCAGCTGTCATCCGGCCATTCGCCGCGGATCGGCCCGAACATGTTACGGCCCAGGATCCATGCGCCGACATTTTCGAAGCTGCGCGCCGCGAACGCCTCGTCAGTGTCCGTGGTCCCGCCATCCTTGCCGAGGACCATCTTGCGGAAGGTGCGGGTGCCGAACATCCATCCGTGCAGGGCTTCCCCGCCAACGCCCAGCGGGTTCTTCAGGTCTTGGTCGGGACCGGCGCCGAAGCCGTCGATCGACAGGGTGAAAGCGCTGACGCGAACTTTGGACATGAGAGCCTCCTCGATACCAATTGTGAGATGCAAGCAGTTGTCGGGTTAGCTTAACTGATTGCATTTTGCAAGCGGTATTTTGAATCGCCGGCGAGACAATCGCTTCCAAATCATGCTGCAATAACCAATCTCAATGTCGGCGCCCTCATCCGCCTGGCGGCACCTCCCCGCACGGTGACGGGGCGGGGGGCTGGCCGCAACCTCGGCGATGTTTTTTGCAACGCTGGAGATTGGCGAAAGGGAGAAATGCCCGGCAGGGGAATGAGGGCAGCGCAAGCCTGAAGCGATTGTCCCGCGGCGGCCATGTCGCGCTTTGGGCGAAGGACCGCTACTCGATGTAGACGCTAAAGGCGCATCACCCCTTGAGCATCTCAGCCACTTCCGGCGCGAAATAAGTGAGGATGCCGTCGCAGCCGGCGCGCTTGAAGGCGAGCAGCGATTCCAGCATTGCCTTGTCGCCGTCAATCCAGCCATTGGCGGCGGCGGCCTTGATCATCGAATATTCGCCCGACACCTGATAGGCGAAGGTCGGCATCTGCAACTCGTCCTTCAGCCGGCGGATGATGTCGAGATAGGGCAGGCCGGGCTTGACCATCAGCATGTCGGCGCCCTCGGCGAGATCCTGCTCGGCCTCGCGCACCGCTTCGTCGGAATTGGCGTGGTCGATGTAATAGGTCTTCTTGTCGCCCTTGAGCAGGCCAGCGGTGCCGACCGCCTCACGATAGGGGCCGTAAAAGGCGGATGCGAACTTGGTCGCATAGGACATGATCACTACATCCTGAAACCCATTGGCGTCGAGCGCATCGCGGATGGCACCGATCCGACCGTCCATCATGTCCGAGGGGGCAATGATATCGGCCCCCGCCGCCGCCTGGATGACGGCCGCCGCCGTCACCTGCTCAACCGTTTCATCATTGACGATAATGCCGTCGCGCAAGATGCCGTCATGGCCGTGCGAGGTGAACGGGTCAAGCGCGGCGTCGGTGATGATGCCGATCTCCGGCACCGCGCGCTTGATGGCGCGGGTGGCGCGGTTGATGATGTTTTCCGGATCGAGGATGTGCGAACCGGTCTGATCGCGCAGACCGAGCTCGACATTGGGGAACGTGGCGATCGCCGGAATGCCAAGCTTAGCCGCGCGCTCGGCCTCCTTGACGGCGAGGTCGAGCGACAGGCGGAACACGCCGGGCATGGCGGCGATCGGTTCGCGCACTTGTCTGCCGTCGACGACGAACATCGGCCAGATCAGATCGTCGACCGAGAGCCGGTTCTCCTGGACAAGGCGGCGCGACCAATCGGCCTTGCGCATGCGCCGCAGCCGCCGGCTGCCGGTGATCTCGTCGACGCTACGCGCGCCGGCAGGCTTTGCAGGGGTGAATTTGTTCATCGCAAAAACTCCGGACCGGGCGGCTTTTACCACGAGCCTCCGCCGCTGACCAATGCGACACGATTGTGCCAGCGGTCCTGTTGGGCACTATTCTGGTTGACCATTGCCTGACAGGATCTGCGCAGCACCCCGCATGGCGACGCGGAATGCCTCGTCGAAGGCGACGCCGCGCACTTGCCATTTGTAAGGCTTGCCGTTCACGGCAAGCCGCCAAACGGCGACCCAGCCAAGTTCCTTGTCGCTCCACGCCATGCTGCCGGCGAGCGCCTGGTCGGCGCCGGCCTTCCTCGCAAGCTGGTCCAATGTCGCCATCTCGGCATGACTGAGGCTTTGGTCGTCCAGCTTTGAGGCCGAGAGCAGCGACGCTGCGGGAAATACAATCCGCATGACCAGTGGACCGGTGGCATTGGCAAAGGATTCGCGCATCGCCGCGCCGCGCTGATCGTCGGCAGTCAGCGCGAAATGCCTGGCGCCTTGCTCCGCCTCCAGGAAAATTGCCAGGCGTGGCCGCTCGCCAAGCCAGGGTTTGCTGCCAAGCGCGGCAAGCATCAGATCGATGACTTCGGGCTTATAAAGACAGGTGAGATCATGCGGCCGGTCATGCGTGCCCTGTTCGTCATGGACCGGAATGCCTTCGAGACGATCATGATAGCGGAATTCGGCAACGAAGCTGCCGGCCTTGTTGCGCAGCGCCGCCATCTCAGTTCTCTTCGGCAGCCGCTGATCGCCGGACACACGAACCAGCACCGCATCGAGGCAGGCCTTGAAACCGATCTGCCTGTTGACCTCGCCCTGGCCGGTGACGATGGTCTGCGATTGATAGAGCTCGTCGACGGTTTCGGCCGATACGGGAGGAGTGTTCGCAGCGATCAGGCCGACCACCACAACAGCAACGCGCGGCAACCAAGGCATGGTTCAACCTTCCGGTTCAATGCGCCAGCATTAGCATTGGATGACGCCGACGACCAAGGAGCGGATTGGGCGCCGCCATTGACGGGGCCATGCGCCACGCTTTAGCACTTCACTCCCGGCGGGGCGCGGGAGGGAGTCTCTGACGATGGACTTTGGCGGAGGCGACGAGATTCGCTTCGAAAGATTGGGCAGGGCCGGCGTCGTCACGTTGACGCGGCCGCAGGCGCTCAATGCCGTAACCCACCGGATGGTCAAGGCGCTGGACAAGGCGCTGCGCAGTTGGGAGCGCGACGACGGCGTCCACGTTGTCGTTGTCAAGTCTGAGGGCAGGGCGTTTTCGGCGGGCGGCGACATCCTCCACATCTACGAGGCCGGCCGGGCCGGAAAACCGCCGGTCGAGTTCTTCGCCGACGAATACCGGCTGAACGCCCGCATCGCCCGTTTCAAGAAGCCCTATGTCGCACTGATCGACGGCATCGTCATGGGCGGCGGCGTCGGTATCTCCTTCCACGGCTCGCAGCGGGTGCTGACCGAGAACGCCCAGTTTGCCATGCCCGAGGTCGGCATCGGCTTTTTCCCGGATGTCGGCGCCAGCCACCTGTTGCCGGATCTCGGCGGCCGCTTCGGCATGTATCTGGGGCTGACCGGCAACCGCATCCGCTATGGCGATGCTTTGTGGTCGGGCCTCGCCACCCATACGATCAAGGCGAAGGACCAGGCCGGCTTTCTCGACCGTCTGGCGGAAAGCGGCGAGCCGGAATCAGTGCTGCGCGGCTGCTTCGTCCCGGCCAGGCGCGAGACCGACAGGCCGACGCTGGAAGCCATCGCCCGGCATTTCGCGCAGCCGTCGCTGGCCGATATCGTGGCCAGCCTGGAGCGGGCAGCCGCTGCCGACGAGTTCGCGGCAAAGACGCTGGCCACCATCCGCACCCGTTCACCGACCAGCCTGCATGTTGCCTGGCGCCAGATCAACGCCGGGCAGACGTTGTCGATGGACGAGTGCATGAAAATGGAGTTCCGTATCCTCAACCGCATGCTTGCCGGGCACGACTTCTATGAAGGTATCCGCGCCGCCATCATCGATAAGGGCTCGACGCCGCAATGGCGGCCGGCAGGCATCGATGACGTCAGCACCGCCGACATCGACGCCTATTTCGCACCGCTCGGAGAACGGGAACTGAAGCTGTGAGCGAGGTCGCCTCGAGACGCGTGGTGCTGCAGCCCTCAATGATCGAGGTCATCTTTGCCTGGTTCCAGCGCGTCATCGCCGGCTACTGCCTGCTGTTCGGCATCTTGTACTGGATCCGGCTGATCGGCTTCTATCCCGGCCCGTTGTGGCGCTTCGACCTGATGCCGGTGCACTGGCAGGTGGCGGCGGTGGTGCTGGCGGTGTTCTTTCCATTCGCTGCGGCCGGCCTGTGGATGCTGGCGTCCTGGGGGCCGGTGATCTGGTTCATCTGCGCGGTGACTGAGAGCGTCATGTATGCCGGCTTCCCCCAGCTGTTCGGCCACCGGCCGCTGATCGTCGCCTCGCACCTTGCGGTCGCGCTGCTCTACATAGTGTTCCGCGTGGTGATCTGGATGCAGAAGCGGCAGGCCCGGCGATAGCAATTCCGGTCGAAGATCGTTGGCTAAATCTTTAGGTTAATTATCCTTGCTCGGGTGACCGTCCGTTAAGCCTCTTTCGAAACCCTTTACCGGTAAGCTCTTGTTAGCCTTGGCGTTTAAGTCGAATTTTATGAGTATTCGATAGTGTCGCGATCAAGGTGAAGAACAAAAAATCACCGGGCGACAAACGAGAGGCAAAGACAATGATCAATTCGCGTCCGGCGGCGAAGACCGCCAACGTATCCGATGACCGCCGCGAGGCGATCCGTTCGCTGTACATGGAATCGCTTCAGCTGGTCGAGCGGCTGCATCGCCGTCTGCTTGATGTGATCAAGGACGAATTCGACCGCAACGGCCGCTCCGACATCAACGCCATCCAGGCGCTGCTCCTGTTCAACATCGGCAATTCGGAGCTGACCGCCGGCGAACTGCGCTCGCGCGGCTATTATCTCGGCTCGAATGTCTCCTACAATCTGAAGAAGCTGGTTGATCTCGGCTTCATCAACCACCAGCGCTCGCGCATTGACCGCCGTTCGGTGCGGGTTTCGCTGACGCCGAAGGGCAATGAAGTGGCGGAAGTTGTCGCCGGCCTCTACGAGCGCCATGTCGGCTCGATCGAGCAGGTTGGCGGCATCAACACAGAAGAGTTCAAGCAGATGAACCGCGCCCTGCAGCGGCTGGATCGGTTCTGGAACGATACCATCGCCTACCGGATGTAATCGCATCCGCGGTAAAGATCTGAAGCTGGACCACGGAAGCGCTGCCGCGGAGCAGACCAAAGGCCGGTGCCGAAAAGCACCGGTCTTTCCGTTTCGTCAGGCCGGCCGATCCAAATTCGAGCAACAGCCACGTTGCCGCCATATTCCAATGGAACCGAAGATGCGGGTGATGCTGGGGCCAAAGCCGTGCATTTGTCCTGTGCCCAAATCACTTTCCATGTGTTTTTACACCGAAGTGATGCGGGCCATGGTTGGCTAATTGTTAAGAAGCCAACTCTAGAGTGCGGGCGAGACCGCCCGGTAGGTTGAATCGTAGCAAGAATGTCTGGAACGTCCATGAGAACCAGCCGCCGTTTCTTCCTTTCAGGCGCCTCCGCGCTCGCAGCGGCGATGGTCGCCGGCCGCGCCAGTGCGCAGGATGTGATCGGGGACATCCTGAAATCCTCGGCCCGCGGCAACTGGGACGACCAGTTTGATGCCCGCCCCAGCCAGGGCGGCAAGGTGGCCTCGACGCTGCCGATCTTCAGCCTGCAGACCGTTTCGTTCACCGAGCAGGCGGTCGCGCAATACCAGAACATCGTTGCCCAGGGCGGCTGGGAGCCGGTTCCCGATACCAAGAAATTGCAGCTCGGCGTTGACGATCCCGACGTGGTCCCGCTGCGCAAGCGCCTGATGATTGCGGGCGATCTGGCGCAGAGCGCCGGCATTTCGACAGCCTTCGACTCCTACGTCGACTCCGCGGTCAAGCGCTTCCAGGCGCGCCATGGGCTGCCTGCCGACGGGACGCTGGGCCAATATTCTTATGCGGCGATGAATGTTTCGGCGCCAATTCGTCTCGGCCAGTTGCAGACCAATCTCCAGCGGCTGCGCGAGCGCGCCGGCACGCTTGGGGACCGCTACGTGCTGGTCGACATCCCGGGCGCCCAGATCGAGGCGGTCGAGAACGATCGCGTCGTGCTGCGCCATACCGCCATCGTCGGCAAGATCGACCGGCAGACGCCGATCGTCAATTCCAAGATCAACGAGATCATCGTCAATCCCTACTGGAACGCGCCGGTCTCGATCGTGCGCAAAGACATCATTCCGCTCATGCGGAAGGACCCCAACTACCTCAAGGATAGCCACATCCGCCTGTTCGCGCCGGACGGCAGCGAGGTTGATCCGCTGACCGTCGACTGGTCGACCGACGACGCCGAAAAGTACCGCTTCCGCCAGGATCCGGGTGCTGGCAACGCGATGGCCTCGGTCAAGATCAATTTCCCCAGCCCTGACGGCGTCTACATGCACGACACGCCGCAGCAGAGCCTGTTCGGCAAGATGATGCGCTTCGATTCCTCTGGCTGCGTGCGCGTCCAGAACGTGCGCGATCTCGTCACCTGGATTCTTCGCGATACGCCGGGCTGGAACCGCCAGCACTTCGAGGCCGCGATCAAGAGTGGCGAGAACGTCCCCGTGCAGGTCACCAATCCGGTGCCGGTTTATTTCCTCTACATCTCGGCCTGGTCGACGGGGCCCGGCGTCGTGCAGTTCCGCGACGACATTTACGGCCTCGACGGAGCCAACGAGCTGCAGATCACATCCGCGCTCTAAGCAGCTGAGCTCATTTGCAAAAGGCCGCCGCAAGGGCGGCCTTTTATTGTCGCCGTCGCGCTCCGAGCTTTGCGCATGATTCCGAAAATCAGTTCGCCACGGATCATATGCAAATCATGCGGCGCTGTTCAGGAGATCACGCGAAGCCCTGCTGCTGGCCGGCAGCCGAGGAAATAATGTGCTTTCAGAGAGCTGCCGCAATCCGGCCAGCAAATTTCGCGCTGCAAACGTGGCGGCCCGAAAGCAACTGTGTTAATGGCGCGACAGACCCCGAACCTTGAGGATTTCAGCCCATGGCAACAGCAGCGGCAGTGTCGAACAAATTCGAATCTTTTTTCGAAACCACGCTTGCCGATGCCGACCCCGAGATTTTCGGCGCCATCCGCAACGAACTCGGCCGCCAGCGCCACGAGATCGAGCTGATTGCCTCGGAAAACATCGTCTCGCGTGCCGTGCTCGAGGCGCAAGGGTCGATCATGACCAACAAATATGCCGAGGGCTATCCGGGTAAGCGCTACTATGGCGGCTGCCAATTCGTCGATGTTGCCGAGGAACTGGCCATCGAACGTGCGAAAAAGCTGTTCGGCTGCAATTTCGCCAACGTCCAGCCGAACTCCGGCAGCCAGATGAACCAGGCGGTGTTCCTGGCGTTGCTGCAGCCCGGCGATACCTTCATGGGCCTGGATCTCAATTCCGGCGGACATCTGACGCATGGCTCGCCGGTCAATATGAGCGGCAAATGGTTCAAGGTTGTCTCCTATGGCGTGCGCCGGGAAGATCATCTGCTTGACATGGACGCGATCGAGAAGACCGCCTATGAGACCAGGCCGAAGCTGATCCTGGCTGGCGGCACCGCCTATTCACGCATCTGGGACTGGAAGCGCTTTCGCGAGATCGCCGATTCGATCGGGGCCTATCTGATGGTCGACATGGCTCACATCGCCGGCCTGGTCGCCGGCGGCATGCATCCTTCGCCGCTGCCGCACGCGCATGTGGTCACCACCACGACGCACAAATCGCTGCGCGGGCCACGCGGCGGCATGATCCTTTGCAATGACGAGGACATCGCCAAGAAGATGAACTCGGCGGTGTTTCCGGGCCTGCAGGGCGGGCCGCTGATACATGTCATCGCCGCCAAGGCAGTGGCTTTAGGCGAGGCGCTGAACCCGAGCTTCAAGATCTATGCGGAGAGCGTCGTCGCCAATGCCAAGGCGCTGGCCTCCAGTCTGCAGGAAACCGGTCTCGACATCGTCTCCGGCGGCACCGACAACCATCTGATGCTGGTCGACCTGCGCGCCAAGAACGCCACCGGCAAGCGCGCCGAGGCTGCCCTTGGCCGCGCCAACATCACCTGCAACAAGAACGGCATCCCCTTCGACCCGGAAAAGCCTTTCGTGACCTCGGGCGTTCGGCTCGGCACGCCGGCCGGCACCACGCGCGGCTTCGGCCAGTCCGAGTTCCGCGAGATCGGCAAACTGATCGCCGAAGTGCTAGATGGACTGAAGGTCGCCAATTCCGACGAAGGCAATGCGGCCGTCGAGGCAACCGTGAAGGCCAAGGTGGCGGCATTGACGGATCGTTTTCCGCTTTACCCATATCTAGGTTGACGCAGGGTGTCGTTCCCCCAACTGTGACGGCGCCGATCAACTGGGCACGGCTGCATCTCGGAGACGCTTGACGATGACGCGATTTTTCCGTTTCGCCAGTGTTGGCGCTGCCTTGCTCACCTTAGCCACCTCGCAGCTTCTCGGCGCGGCCTTGGCGCAGACCGAGCCGACGCCGGCAGCACCCAAGACAGAGACCTTCGGCAGGTGGTCCACCACGGTGGACGAGGTCAACACCGGCGAGGATGTGCGCAAGACCTGCGCCGCCTCGACGGTCTTTTTCGACGCTAACGGCACCAGCGGCACCCTTACGCTGGCCATCTCGAACGGCGACGTACTGCCGCCCGGCGGCTATCCGAGCCTCATCATCGCCGTGAGAAACAGTGACTTGCCCAAGGGTGACAACATCCCGGCGGTGTTCCGCGACGTCAACGACAAGATCAAGGCTGGTATTCATCTTATCGCCGACGGACAGTGGATGATGGACAACAAGCCCGAGACCACGCTTGCCATACTGCGTGCCATGCGCCGTACCAGCGCCCTCGATGTCAGCTTCGCCGACAAGCCGGTCGCGACCATATCGATGGACGGCTTCACCAAGGCCTATCGCTATCTCGGCACATCCTGCGGCTTCCCGACCGGCGACGTCGCTCCCTGATCGGCGTATTGCCGTCTAACTGATTGCCGCTCTCGCAATTTTCTTCGTGCCTCGCTATCTCTGAGGCGCGATCGGTCATCGGCCATGCTTTGCCATCGTGGCAAAAACCTCTAAGCCTTTCGCTCCACGAGAATCGCGAACCGAAGGCTCTCCATGCGCTGTCCCTACTGTCAGTCCGAAGATACGCAGGTGAAGGATTCGCGCCCAGCCGAAGACGGTGCAGCGATCCGCAGACGGCGCGTCTGCCCAGATTGCGGCGGCCGCTTCACCACTTTCGAGCGCGTCCAATTGCGCGATCTCGTCGTGGTGAAGAAGTCTGGACGCAAGGTACCGTTCGACCGCGACAAGCTGCTGCGTTCGGTCGAGATCGCGGTACGCAAGCGCAATGTCGATCCCGAGCGCATCGACCGCGCGGTGACCGGCATCGTGCGCCAGCTCGAAAGCTCGGGCGAGACCGAAGTGGCTTCTGGCGAAGTCGGCCGGCTGGTCATGGAGGCGCTTAAGTCGCTCGATGATGTCGCCTATGTGCGCTTTGCCTCCGTCTACCGCAATTTCCGCGAGGCCAAGGATTTTCACGACGTGTTGGGCGAGCTCAAAGGCGACGAGCTCAAAACTGAGGAACCTGGGGGCGAAGAGCTGAAGAGCGAAGAGGACGCCGGCTGAGCATGGCTGGGTCAGAGCGCAGCAGGGCGGAGCAAGAGGTCCTCGATCGCCGTTATATGGCGGCAGCCCTCAGGCTGTCGCGCAAGAATGCCGGCCGGACCTCGACCAATCCTTCTGTCGGCACGCTGATCGTACGCGACGACGGCAACGCGCCGATGATCGTGGGCAGCGGCGTCACCGCCGTCGGCGGCCGGCCGCATGCCGAGACCGAGGCTTTGGCGGAGGCCGGGGAACTGGCGCGCGGCGCCACCGCTTACGTTACTCTCGAACCCTGCGCCCATCACGGCCGCACGCCGCCTTGCGCCAATGCGCTGGTCAGTGCCGGCGTGGCGCGTGTGGTCGGCGCTGCCAGCGATCCGGACCCGCGTGTTTCCGGCAGGGGCTATGCAATCTTGCGTGCCGCTGGCGTCGAGGTGGTGGAAAAAGTGCTGGTGGCCGAGGCCGCGGAGCAGATGGCCGGCTATTTGATTCGATCTCTGAAAAAACGCCCGGAAGTGATCCTGAAGCTTGCGCTTTCGAGCGACAACAAGATCGGCGTGAGAGGCGAGGGGCAGGTCTCCATCACCGGCGACATCGCCCGCCGCGAAGTCTATCTGATGCGCGCCGAAGCCGATGGCATATTGATCGGCATCGGCACGGCATTGGAGGATGATCCGGCGCTGACGGTTCGGCTTCCGGGACTGGAAAGCCGTTCGCCGGCGCGCATCGTGCTCGACCGACAGATCAGGCTACCCGAGACTTCGAAACTGGTCGCAGGTGTCGACCGTGTGCCGCTCCATATCGCCGCCTGCGCCGAAGCCGATCCGCACCGGCGCGCCGCACTCGAACGCGCCGGCGTTCGCTTCATCGGCACTGAGACCTATGAAGGCGATATTGCGTTGCCGGAACTGCTTGAGGATCTGGCGGCGCTCGGTATGGCCAGCGTCTTGGTCGAGGGCGGCGCCAGGGTGGCCAAGGCGTTCCTCGACGAACAACTGGTCGATCGCATCGTGCTGTTTCAGGGGCCGGATGCGATCGGCGAGGGCGGCATTGCATCGCCGATCGATGCCAACAATATACCGCCGGCATTTCGCAAATTGCGCAACATGCGTTTCGGCGAAGACACATATGCGGAATGGATAAGAGACATCTAGGACCGAACTGATGTTCACGGGGTCAAACTAATGTTCACTGGAATCGTCACCGATGTCGGCACCATAGCTGCCGTGAAGCCGCTCAGGGAAGGCGTCGGTTTGCGTATCGACACAGCCTACGATCCGCAGACCATTGCCATCGGCGCCTCGATTGCCTGCGGCGGCGTCTGCCTGACGGTGACGGGATTGCCGGAAGACGGCGCCAACGCACGCTGGTTCGAGGTCGAGGCCTGGGAAGAGGCGCTCAGGCTGACGACCGCGATGGGCTGGAAACCCGGCACGCGCATCAATCTGGAGCGCGCTCTAAAGATCGGCGACGAGCTTGGCGGCCATATCGTGTCAGGCCACGTCGACGGCATGGCCGAGATCGTGGTTCGCAAGGAAGAGGGTGACGCCGTGCGCTTTACCCTGGAAGCGCCGCGCGAGCTTGCCAAATTCATCGCCCCCAAAGGTTCCGTCGCACTCGACGGCACTTCGCTCACCGTCAACAAGGTCGAAGGCACCCGCTTCGACGTGCTATTGATCCACCATTCGCTGACCGTCACCACCTGGGGCGAACGCCAGGTTGGGAACCGCGTCAATCTCGAGATCGACACCATGGCCCGCTACGCGGCGCGACTGGTGGAGGCGGCGAAGGAGGGACTTTGACGGACAAGGCCGGGCGAACTTCCAAACAGGAAGAACGCCTGACGCGCGAAGCATTGGCCGATGTGGACGCCGGCCGTGCGCTTGATCACCGGTTCGTACAGGCCTGGGCCTCGAGCCTTGATACCAGTTATCCGCTTCAGCTGCCGCGCCCGGGAGAAGATGGTTCCGCAGACCTTAGTCACGGCAATCTTCCGCTTGCGATCAAACCGGCTTCGGCCTAAGTCACCGGCGATCCCCGGAGACATCTATGGCAGGTACATCCCAACACGGCAAAGCGTTCATCCGTCCGAAGAAGAAGGCTCACCTTCTTGTTATCGAGGCGCGCTTTCACGACGACCTTGCCGACGCGTTGCTCGAAGGCGCGACCAGCGCGCTCGAGGAAGCGGGCGCGACATATGATGTCGTCACCGTTCCGGGCTCGCTCGAAATCCCGGCGGTGATTTCCTTCGCGCTCGACGGTGCCTCCGAAGGCGGGACCAACTATGACGGTTTCGTCGCCCTCGGCACGGTGATCCGCGGCGACACCTATCATTTCGATATCGTCGCCAATGAATCCAGCCGTGCCCTGATGGACCTGTCCGTGCACGATGCGGTCTGCATCGGCAACGGCATCTTGACCACCGAAAACGACGAACAGGCCTGGACACGGGCCAGGCGTTCGGAAGGCGACAAGGGCGGCTTTGCGGCGCGTGCGGCGCTGACCATGATTGCGCTCAAGCAGCAAATGGGAGAGCGAACGTGAGCGAACCCGCTTCGCCCGGCCAGCCTGCGGTTCGTCACGCCAACAAGCGCGGTGCTGCCCGTCTGGCCGCCGTGCAGGCGCTCTACCAGATGGACGTCGCCGGCAGCGGCGTTTTTGAGATCACCGCTGAATACGAGGCGTTCAGGCTCGGCAAGGAAGTCGACGGCGCGCTCTATCGCGAAGCCGATGCGCAATGGTTTCGCGCCATTCTTGCCGGCGTCGTCGAGCACCAGAAGACCATCGATCCGATCATCCGACAGGCGCTGACCGAGGACTGGCCACTGTCGAGGCTCGATTCGACGTTGCGCGCCATATTGCGCGCTGGCGTCTACGAGCTGATGCAGCGCGAGGACGTACCGGTGGCGGTCATCGTGTCCGAATATGTCGACATCGCCAAGGCATTTTACGAAGAAGACGAGCCGAAACTGGTCAATGCGGTACTTGATCGCGTGTCGCGCCGGGTGCGTGGCGAGGGCCGCGGCAAGGACGCCTCATGACTGCTGTCGTCGCTGTCGAAGCCGGCAAGGAAGCGCGTCGCACCGCCTTCATCCTCGCAGCCTCGCAGGCGATCATCGGCTCGGCCGCACCCATCGCCATTTCCATGGGCGGATTGGCCGGGCAGTACCTGCTCGATGCCGACAAGTCGCTGGCAACCGCGCCGATCACCGGTTTCAATGTCGGCGTGGCGCTCGGTTCCCTGCCGGCCGCGGCGATCATCCGCCGGCTCGGCCAGCGCGACGGTTTCATGACCGGCACGGCGGTGACAGCACTTGGCGGCCTGATCGCCACGTTGGCGCTGTTTCATGCCAGCTTCTGGCTGTTCGCTTTCGGCTTAGCCGTGATCGGGATCGGCGGCGCCTTCGTCCAGCAGTTCCGCTTTGCCGCCGCCGACAATGCGCCGCCTGAATTCAAGGCGCGCGCCATCTCCTTCGTGCTGGCCGGCGGCATCGTCACCGCCATACTCGGGCCGCAGATCGTCATCTTCACCGGCGATCTGTTCTCGCCGGTGAAGTTTGCCGGCTCGTTTGCGTCAATCCTGGTGCTGGCGGCGGTCGGCGCCGCCATTCTCTCTTTGCTCCGCATCCCAGCCAAGGCAACCGAGAAGGTGGAAATCGCCGACACCGACGCCCGGCCGCTCTCAGAAATCGTCGCCAGGCCACGCTTCGTCGCGGCGTTGTTTTGCGCCATCGGCAGCTACGCGCTGATGAGCTTCGTGATGACCGGCGCGCCGCTGGCCATGGTCGGCTGCGGCCTGTCGACCGACGACGCCACGCTTGGCATTTCCTGGCATGTGATGGCTATGTTCGCGCCGAGCTTCTTCACGGGGTCGCTGATCCATCGTTTCGGCGCGGAACGGATCGTGGCCATCGGCCTGGTGCTGCTCATTGGCTGCGGTATTGTCGCGCTGTCGGGGTTGGCACTGTGGCAGTTCTGGACGACGCTGATCCTGCTCGGCCTTGGCTGGAACTTCAGCTTCATCGGTGCCACCGCCATGGTGGCCGACAGCTACCAGCCATCCGAAAAAGGCAAGGTCCAGGGGTTCCACGATTTCGTCCTGTTCGGCTCCGTCGCCTTCGCCTCGCTGATGTCGGGCGCGGTCTACAATGCCTGGGGCTGGGAGATGCTGAACTGGATGATTTTCCCGGTCGTTGCGCTGTGCTTCGTGGCACTGGGCGTGTTGAAGATGACGGGCTTGCGTACGGCCAACTGACGTCACGCTGTCGGGACGAGGCAACAGTGGAGTCACTCGCGTTCGAACAAAATTATTGCGCCCATCCCCCTTGTTATGAAACCGTGTACCCCGACGGGGCATCGAAGCCATGCTCATATGCGGCAGCCGTATTCCGGTTCACAGCAAGGGATTTGTGAGATGTTTTCAATCAAGATTCTGGCCGGCGCTGTACTGGCGCTCGGCATCACGGCAGCCTCGGCAAGCGCCCAGGTGGTGGTGTCGTCGAAGATCGACACCGAGGGCGGGGTGCTCGGCAACATCATCCAGCTGGTGCTGAACGCCAATAATATCCCGACCACCGATCGCATCCAGCTCGGCGGCACGCCTGTGGTGCGCAAGGCGATTGCAGCCGGCGAGATCGACATCTATCCGGAATACACCGGCAACGCCGCCTTCTTCTTCGAGAAGGCCGACGATCCGGTGTGGAAGAATGCCACCAAGGCGTACGAGACTGCCAAGAAGCTCGACTACGACGCCAACAAGATCGTCTGGCTATCCCCGTCACCGGCCAACAACACTTGGGCGATCGCCCTGCGCAAGGAAGTCGCCGATACCAACAAGCTCGTCACCCTTTCCGACTTCGGCAAATATGTCTCGGGCGGCGGCAAGGTGGTGCTGGCGGCCTCCGCCGAGTTCGTCAATTCGGCGGCCGCGCTGCCCGCTTTCCAGAAGACCTATGACTTCACGCTTAAGCCGCACCAGTTGATCACGCTGTCGGGCGGCGACACGGCGGCGACCATTGCCGCTGCGGCCAACCAGACTAACGGCGCCAACGCTGCCATGGTCTATGGCACCGACGGCGGCATCGCGCCTTCCGGCCTCGTCGTGCTTGAAGACGACAAGGGTGTGCAGCCGGTCTATCAGCCGGCGCCGATCATCCGCGAGGCGGTGCTGAAGGAGCATCCCGAAATCGAGATGCTGCTGAAGCCGGTCTTCGCCAAGCTCGATCTCGTCACGCTGCAGGAGTTGAATGGCCGCGTGCAGGTTGGCGGCGAACCGGTCAAGGGCGTCGCTGAGGATTTTTTGAAAAAGAACGGCTTCCTGAGGTAAGGCGATTCCGGCGCTCCGCTTTCGAGGTGCCCCGGATCGGCCGATGGGGGAGGGCGTGCGCATCCGGTTCGACAAGCTCGGCGTGGTCATCGCGGCGATATCTGCGTATGCGGCTTTTGTAGCGCCATTCGCCACCTTCCGCGCCAATCGCATCGTACCCGGCGAGGCGCGCTCGATCCTCGAATCTTTGCCTGCGGCGCTCGGTGCGCTATTGATGGCGATTGTTGTCGCAGCGGCGCTCATTGCATTGCTGAAAACGCCGCTTGCTCTGCGCCTCGCCGCCAGTGTGGTTGCACTTGCGGCGCTGACGCTGCTGATCGGCATTGCCGGCAGCTTCCTGACGCCCGCCGGCAACACCTTCGCCCGTATCTCGCCGGCTTCTGGCTTCTGGCTGCTTATCTTCGCCTTCACGCTTCTGCTCGCCGACGTGCTTACAAGGCTGAACCTGTCGCCGCAGGCACGGGTCGGCGTGCTTGTTGTCGCCGCAGCGGCGATCGGCCTGCTGCTGGTCTCGGGGAGCTGGAACAGCCTGTCGATCCTCAAGGAATATTTCAATCGCGCCGATAGTTTTTGGGCGGAAGGCTCCAAGCACGTGACGCTGGCGTTGGGTTCGCTGGCGGCAGCGTTGATTATCGGCTTGCCGCTCGGCATCCTCTGCCATCGCGTCGAGAAATTGCGGGCCGCCGTGCTCAACGTACTGAACATTATCCAGACCATTCCTTCGATCGCGCTGTTCGGCCTCTTGATCGCACCGCTCGGCTGGGTCGCTTCGCATGTACCGGGTGCTGCCGCGCTCGGCATTCGCGGCATCGGCACAGCGCCGGCTTTCGTCGCCCTGTTCCTGTATTCGCTGCTGCCGGTTGTGGCCAACACCGTGGTCGGCCTTGCCGGTGTGCCGCGTGCCGCCAACGACGCGGCGCGCGGCATGGGCATGACCGACCGCCAGCGGCTGTTCGGCGTCGAGTTTCCGCTGGCCTTCCCGGTGATCCTCACCGGCATTCGCATCGTGCTGGTGCAGAATATCGGTCTCGCCACCATTGCCGCGCTGATCGGCGGCGGCGGTTTCGGCGTGTTCGTATTCCAGGGCGTCGGCCAGACGGCTATGGACCTGGTGCTGCTTGGCGCCGTGCCCACGGTGGCGCTGGCCTTCGCCGCCGCTATCATCCTCGATGCGTTGATCGAAATGACCGCCAGCAAGCGCAGGGTTGAAACGGCATGATCGAGATCGAAGGCATCACCAAGCGCTACGGCGAAACGACAGTTGTCGACGACGTTTCGATAGTAATCGAGCCGCGCAGCATCGCCGTCATCGTCGGCACCTCCGGCTCCGGCAAGACGACGCTGCTTCGCATGATCAACCGGCTGGTCGAGCCGACGTCGGGCGTGATCAAGCTCGACGGCGTAGACAACCGCTCGGTGCCGGATTACGAGCTGCGTCGCAGCATCGGCTATGCCATCCAGGGCCATGGCCTGTTTCCGCATCGCACGGTGGCGCAGAACATCGCCACTGTGCCGGTATTGCTTGGCTGGGATGCCAAGCGCATCAAGGCTCGCGTCGATGAGCTGATGACGCTCTATCAACTCGACCCCGGTGCCTACGGGCCACGCTATCCGCATGAGCTTTCCGGCGGCCAGCAGCAGCGCGTCGGCGTCGCCCGAGCGCTTGCCGCGGAACCCAACGTGCTGTTGATGGATGAGCCGTTCGGCGCGCTCGATCCGATCATTCGCAACAAGGCGCAGGAGGACCTGCTGGCGATCCAGAAGCGCTTCGGCACCACCATCATCCTTGTCACCCATGACATGGAAGAGGCTGTTCACATGGGCCATAAGATCGCAGTGATGGATGGCGGCAAAGTGGTGCAATATGCCCGGCCGGCCGAGATACTGGCAAAACCGGCCAGCGCGTTCGTCGAAACCCTGGTAGGTGCCAGCGAAAAACCGTTCCGGCTGTTGTCGCTTGGCCGGGTTCGCGACGCGGTGGAAAAAGGCACCGCAGAAGGCGAGGCGATCCCCGGTGATGCCAGCCAGCGCGACGCGCTCGCAGAACTCCTGTGGTCGGGCCGGCCGGCGCTGCCGGTGAAAGATACCGACGGCAAGCAGCTTGGCCGCGTCACCGTGGACGGGCTGGTTAAGCGCGCGGCGAGGCCGGCATGAAGGCCTGGCTTCCCTCGCTGCTCAGGCTTGCCCTGGTGGTGGTGCTTATTGCCTTCGTCACCAATCCCGGCTGGTTCGAACCGCTGCTGAAGCCGCTGACAGAGAACAATGCGCCAGTAATCTACAATCAGGGTAGCCTGTTGACGCTAACGCTGCTGCATCTGCGGACCGTGCTGATCGCAACGGTTGCCGCGACAATCGTTGCAGTCGCACTCGCCATTCTGGTCACCAGGCCAGCCGGCGCCGAATTCCTGCCGCTGTCGCGCAGTCTGGTCAATATAGGCCAGACCTTTCCACCGGTGGCGGTGCTGGCGCTTGCCGTGCCGGCGGTCGGCTTCGGCGAGAAGCCGACGCTGATTGCGCTGTTTCTCTATGGCCTGCTGCCGATCTTCGAGAATGCGCTGACCGGCCTGACGACGCTGCCGGCCAACGTCGTCGAGGCGGCGCGTGGCGCCGGCATGACCGGCTGGCAAAGGCTGGTCAAGGTCGAGCTGCCGCTCAGCGCGCCGATCATTCTAGGCGGTATCCGGTTGTCGGTGGTGATCAGCCTTGCCACCGCGACCATCGGCTCGACGGTCGCGGCGAGGACACTGGGCGAGGTGATCATCGCCGGCCTGCTGTCGAACAACCTCGCCTTCATCCTGCAGGGCGGCCTGATCGTCGCCGCCCTTGCCGTGCTGATCTATGATGGGCTGTCGGCGATCGAGCGCTACACGGGCCGGCGCATGGGGCGCGAGGTGGGGTAGCGTCTCGGGGCGAAGTTCGCTCTTTTTCAGTGGCCGGTCGAACGCACCGGATGATCGAGCGTCAGTTCCAGCCTTGTGCCCGTCTCGCTGGCGATCCAGCGGCGGCGGATGATGGCGAAGTCATGCTGTGTGCCGGCTCTAACCACAGAGACCAAGTCGCCCACCGCGCAATCACTGTCGAGATCGAGGGCTTCGACAGTGTCGGCAATGTCTTGCTTGCCGACATAGTGTCTCGCAATGGCTGTGAGCACGATGATCACTAGCCCACCCGTTGCGCGTTCTTCGGGACTCGACGATTGATAAGTGCGATGCCCCGACCTTCAGCAGGAGTTCTTGCCATGACCGCGCGTTTCTCCAAGATCGTGATGTGTTTGTGTCTAGCGGCTTTCGCCTTCCTCGTCGCCTTCGGCAACATCACCGATTACGGCTCAAACTTCGCGTTTGTCCAGCATGTGCTGAGCATGGACACGACCTTTCCCGGCAATGCGCTGATGTACCGCTCGATCACCAGCCCGGCTTTGTGGATGGCAGGCTACTGGCTGATCATTATTGGCGAGGCGCTGACCTGCCTGCTCTACCTGATCGCCGCTTGGCAACTCTGGCAAGCGCGCAACGCCAGCGGACAGGCTTTCAACGACGCCAAGAAGTTCGCCATCATTGCCGCCAGCATGGGTTTCCTCGTTTGGTATTTCGGCTTCATGGTCGTTGGCGGCGAGTGGTTCGCCATGTGGCAGTCTTCGACATGGAATGGTCAGGAGGCGGCGTTCAAATTCTACATGACCATGCTGGTGGTGCTGGTCTTCGTCATCCAGCCAGATGGCGATCCACGCAAAGCCTGACGGTCGTTCGCCGATTTCGATCGATCCAACCAGACGGCAGCGTCGGCCGGCGCACTGCCGTTCGGCCCTTTTGGACGAAACCCGGGATCTTTTGGGCGAAAGCCGGACAGGAACCGAACAATATCTTGACGTTCCGAGCCCTGTTTCGCATAAGCCGCTGCGAAGGGACGGATTCCGGTTTCGGAAAATTCGTCCTTGTCTCAACGGCCCGGGGAGGGGTTCTTTTGGGCCACCAATCGAGGAAAATTCGGCAATGACTATAATTTCAGCTGTCATCGCCTGCGGTCTGCTTTCAGTCCTTTACGCCATCTGGGCGACACGTTCGGTCCTCGCGGCCGATCAGGGCAATGCACGCATGCAGGAAATTTCCGCGGCCATCCGCGAAGGCGCCCAGGCTTATCTGGCGCGCCAGTACACCACCATCGCCATCGTCGGCGTCGTGGTCCTGCTGCTCGCCTGGTGGCTGCTTTCGATCACCGCCGCCATCGGCTTCCTGATCGGCGCCGTTCTATCGGGTGCCGCTGGCTTCATCGGCATGCACGTCTCGGTGCGCGCCAATGTGCGCACCGCGCAGGCGGCTTCCAACAGCCTCGCTGCCGGCCTCGAGATCGCCTTCAAGTCGGGCGCCATCACTGGCATGCTGGTTGCTGGCCTGGCCCTGCTTGGCGTCTCGATCTACTACCTGATCCTGACCCAGTTCATGGGTCTGCAGCCAAACGATCGGGTCGTCATCGACTCGCTCGTTTCGCTCGGCTTCGGGGCCTCGCTGATCTCGATCTTCGCCCGTCTCGGCGGCGGCATCTTCACCAAGGGAGCCGACGTCGGCGGCGATCTCGTCGGCAAGGTTGAAGCCGGCATTCCCGAAGACGATCCACGCAATCCGGCCACCATTGCCGATAATGTCGGCGACAATGTCGGCGATTGCGCCGGCATGGCCGCCGACCTGTTCGAGACCTACGCGGTGACCGTGGTTGCCACGATGGTCCTCGCCGCCATCTTCTTCGGTGGCACCGCCGTTCTCGGCGCGGCCATGCTCTATCCGCTGGCCATCTGCGGCGCCTGCATTCTCACCTCGATCGTCGGCACCTTCTTCGTCAAGCTCGGTTCCAGCGGCTCGATCATGGGCGCGCTCTACAAGGGCCTGATCGTCACCGGCCTGCTGTCGATTGTCGGCCTTGCCGTGGCCACCTCGGCATGCATCGGCTGGGGTGAGATCGGCACCGTCGCGGGCATGGCCATCACCGGCACGAACCTGTTCATCTGCGGCCTGGTCGGCCTTGCGGTGACCGGCCTCATCGTGGTGATCACCGAATATTATACCGGCACCAACAAGCGTCCGGTGAATTCGATCGCCCAGGCCTCGGTCACTGGTCACGGCACCAACGTCATCCAGGGCCTCGCGGTGTCGCTGGAAGCGACGGCGTTGCCGGCGATCGTCATCGTCGGCGGCATCATCTCGACATACCAGCTCGCCGGCCTCTACGGCACGGCGATCGCGGTGACGACGATGCTTGGCCTCGCCGGCATGATCGTCGCGCTCGATGCCTTCGGCCCGGTCACCGACAATGCCGGCGGCATTGCCGAAATGGCCGGCCTGCCCAAGGAAGTGCGCCAGTCCACCGATGCACTCGATGCTGTCGGCAACACCACCAAGGCGGTAACCAAGGGCTACGCTATCGGTTCGGCTGGTCTTGGCGCGCTGGTGCTGTTCGCGGCCTACTCTAACGACCTGAAGTTCTTTGCCGCCAATGGCGACAAGTATCCCTACTTCCAGGGCATGGGCGACGTCTCCTTCGACCTCTCCAACCCTTACGTGGTCGCCGGTCTGATCTTCGGCGGCCTGATCCCGTATCTGTTCGGCGGCATCGCCATGACCGCCGTCGGCCGCGCCGCGGGTGCTATCGTCCAGGAGGTGCGCAAGCAGTTCCGCGAGGATCCGGGCATCATGGCTGGTACCTCGAAGCCGAACTATGCGCGCGCCGTCGACCTTCTGACCAAGGCAGCGATCCGGGAGATGATCGTTCCGTCATTGCTGCCGGTACTGGCGCCGTTGGTAGTCTATTTCGGCGTCTTCCTGATCTCCGGTTCGAAGGCATCCGCCTTTGCCGCGCTTGGCGCCTCGCTGCTCGGCGTCATCGTCAACGGCCTGTTCGTCGCCATCTCGATGACCTCCGGCGGCGGTGCCTGGGACAACGCCAAGAAGTCGTTCGAAGATGGTTTCGTCGACAAGGACGGCCTTAAGCATCTCAAGGGCTCCGAGGCGCACAAGGCTTCGGTGACCGGCGACACGGTCGGCGATCCCTATAAGGATACTGCAGGCCCGGCGGTCAACCCGGCGATCAAGATCACCAATATCGTCGCGCTGTTGTTGCTGGCCGTGCTCGCGCACGGCTAAGCTCGGTCGCGACGGCCTTAAGACAAAACCCGCGGGGTTGCTCCCGCGGGTTTTTCATTGCCTGAGATGTGCCGCTTACACGGAAGCGAATGAACGAATGCCGATACCGTCGGGTGGATCAGGTGCCGCCGAGCGTGCCGCCGCCGCTGCCGCCGGGAAGACCGGGCGCCAGCTTGCTGGCGCCATTGATGATCTGGCTGAGGAAGTTCTGGTCCTTGCCGCCGGTCGGCGTGGTGCGCGATATGAAGTCGAACACCTTGCCGTCCTTCAAGCCGTAATTGGCGATCTGGGTGACGCGTCCGTCATCGCCAAAATAGACCGCCAGCACATGCTGATCGACCAGCCGCGGCTTGTCGAAGGCGACATAGCGCTTGCGCGTCTGCGAAATGTAATAAAAGGCCTCATTGTCGAAGGTCGCCTTCGTCGAGGGAGTGCCGAGCGCCAGCAGCACCTGTTCGCGGCTTGAGCCGACCGGCACCAGGTCGATCGCCTGCTGGTCGATGACGTAGCCCTGCGTCAGCGTCTCGCTCGGATTGAGATCGCCGATCATCTTGGACGAATTGCAGGCGGAAAGCGCCGCGGCAATCACCAGCAGCGAAGCCGCACCGGCGGGCCTGGGCAGAAAAGTCGACTTGAATTTCAGCGCGCGCAACTACAACTCCATAAGCTGGCCGCAACTTGCGCTGGGCCGCAAAACCGGTAAACCAGCTTGCTTGCCGATGCAACAAGGCCACTTCAACAAACGGTCCCGGGAGACCACCCTCAAATGTTCCAGCGCCTCTTTGGCCGCGAACGACATGCCAACCGCGCCATCACCGAGGCGCTGTACGCACAAATCGTGGCGGCGGCGCGGCAAACGGTGTTTTATTCCGCCTGGAACGTACCGGACACGCCGCTCGGCCGCTTCGAGATGCTGTCGTTGCACATGTTCCTTTTCCAGCACCGGTTGCGCGGCGAAGGCGGTGCCGCGGCAGAGGTTGCGCAGGTTTTGATCGACGAGTTCTTCATGGATGTCGAACATTCGTTGCGGGAGTTGGGCATTGGCGACGTCGGCGTGCCGAAGCGCATGCGGAAACTGGCGAAGATGTTCTATGGCCGCACCGCCGCCTATGACGATGCGCTGCAAGGAAACGACCATGATGCACTTGCCGCCGCCCTTGCCCGCAATGTCAGGCCCGATGCCGGCGCCTGGCCGCAAGCGTCGCAACTGGCACTCTATGCCGCCGATGCATCAAGGCAACTCACGGAACAGCCGACCGAATCGATCGTTTCCGGCACGGTGGCATTTCCCATGGCCAATGCTTGAGCGACGGCAGGCCGAGTGAAGGCGGCGAAGTGGAGGCGAAGTTGAAACATCCTGATTCCCACAGCCCAGTGTCATTCCTGGCAAATGTCGCCCGGCTGCCGCAAAAGGGGCTGCCGGTGGTGATCGATGCCGACGCCGGGCAGCGCGCCCTGCTGGCCGTCGAGCACGAGCTGCTTTCGGTCGAGAACTATCGCGCCGAACTGCTGGTCGAGCCCTGGAAGCGCAACGGGGTGAAAGTCAGCGGCCATGTCGAGGCCGATATAAGGCAGGCCTGCATCGTCACCCTCGACCCGGTCGAGGCGCATATCGACGAGCCGGTCGAGGCGCTGTTCCTGCCGGAGCAATCCAAGCTCGGGCGGCAAGGTTTCGACGGCGGCGGTGAGATCCTGCTCGACGCCGAAGGGCCGGACAGCCCGGAAATTTTTTCCGGCGATGCGATCGACGTCGGGGCGCTTGCCGAGCAGTTCTTTGGCTTGGCGATTCATCCATATCCGCGCAAGCCCGGTGCGTCGCTGGAGGCAGCCGGCGATGCCGAGCCTGTGGAGAATGAATTCCAGCAAAAGCTCAGATCACTGCTGGGAAAATCCTGATCGCTGACCCAATTTGAGAAAAGTTGGTTGTGCGGCAGCCCAAAACCGTTATTTTCGCCGAACCTTCGCGAGCCCTGTACCTGGCAAGCCCGCTGGCCAAGCAACCGTGAGATGAACACCGCGTGATCAGGATTTCCATCGATGCCATGGGCGGCGATCACGGGCCAAGCGTGGTCATCCCGGCGCTCATGACTGTCGCAACCCGCCGTCCGGATATACGCTTCGTCATTTATGGGCGCGAAGAAGTGGTACGGCCCGAACTCGCCAAATTCCCCAAGCTGGCGGAAGTGAGCGAGTTCATCCACTGCGAGATCGCGGTCAGGATGGACGACAAGCCGAGCCAGGCGCTGCGCCATGGCCGCTGGAAGTCATCGATGTGGAAGGCCGTCGAGGCGGTCAAGGCAGGCACCGCCGACGCCTGCATCTCAGCCGGCAATACCGGCGCGCTGATGGCGATGTCCAGATTCTGCCTTCGCACCATGGCTACCATCGATCGCCCGGCAATCGCGGCGCTCTGGCCGACATTGCGCGGCGAAAGCGTGGTACTGGACGTTGGCGCCACCATCGGCGCGGATGCGCATCAACTGGTTGATTTTGCCATTCTGGGCACCGGCATGGCGCGCTCGGTTTTCGGCATCGAACGGCCGAGCGTCGGCCTGCTCAATGTCGGCGTCGAGGAGATCAAGGGCCAGGAGGAGGTCAAGGAGGCGGGCCGTATGCTGCGCGAGGCCAACATGGCCTCGATGAACTACCACGGCTTTGTCGAGGGTGACGACATCGGCAAGGGCAGTGTCGACGTCGTCGTTACCGAAGGATTTGCCGGCAATATCGCGCTCAAGACGGCGGAAGGCACGGTCAGGCAGATCGCCGGCTATCTGCGCGCGGCGATGAACCGGACGCTGATGGCCAGGATCGGCTATATCTTCGCCAAGACTGCCTTCGATCGCCTGCGCGAGAAGATGGATGTCGGCCGCTCCAATGGGGGCGTCTTCCTCGGGTTGAACGGCATCGTGGTGAAAAGCCACGGCGGGGCTGATTCGGATGGCTTTGCGGCGGCGATCGAGCTTGGCTATGACATGGTACGCAACAATCTGCTTGACCGCATCGAAGCCGATCTCGACCTGTTCCACGCCCGCAATCCGAATGCCCAGACAATCCGGAAATCCGACGTCGTCATCGACGCAAAGGAATAGGAAAGAGCATTGATCAGATCAGTCGTGCGCGGCACGGGCGCCGCGCTGCCCCGCCGCATTATGAAGAATGCCGATTTCGAAGGAATGGTCGAGACGTCGGACGAGTGGATCGTCCAGCGCACCGGGATTCGCCAGCGCCACATCGCGGCCGACGACGAGACGACGGCCTCGCTGGGCGAGGCGGCAGCGCGCGCAGCCCTCGACAGCGCCGGCCTGATGGCTGACGACATCGACCTGATCGTGCTGGCGACCTCGACGCCCAACAACACCTTTCCCGCGACCGCGGTCGAGATCCAGAACCGGCTCGGCATGCACCACGGTTTTGCCTTCGACCTGCAGGCGGTCTGCTCGGGCTTCGTCTATGCAGTAACGACCGCCGACCTCTATATCCGCGGCGGCTTGGCCAGACGGGTCCTGGTGATCGGCTCGGAAACGTTTTCGCGTATTCTCGACTGGAACGACCGCTCGACCTGCGTTTTGTTCGGCGACGGCGCCGGCGCGATGGTGTTGGAAGCAGGCACGGGGGCAGGCGGCATCGCCGACCGCGGCGTTCTGGCGGCCAGCTTGCGCTCCGACGGTATCCATAAGGACAAGCTTTTCGTCGACGGTGGGCCGTCGACCACAGGAACGGTCGGGCACCTCAGGATGGAAGGCCGCGAAGTGTTCAAGCATGCGGTCGGCATGATCACCGACGTCATCGAGGCGACGTTCGCACAGGCCGGCATCAGCGCCGCCGATCTCGACTGGTTCGTGCCGCATCAAGCCAATAAACGAATTATTGACGCTTCGGCCAAAAAGCTGGGGATAGAGGAGCGGAAGGTGGTGGTGACCGTCGATTTGCACGGCAATACCTCGGCTGCTTCTGTGCCGCTGGCACTGTCCGCGGCCGTCGCCGGCGGTCGCATTAAAAAGGGCGACCTGGTACTGCTTGAGGCGATGGGCGGCGGCTTCACCTGGGGTGCCGTCCTGCTGCGTTGGTAAGTGCCGAACTAACGGGTTCGGGTCCTTGACCTTGACGGATCAATTACTTAGGTTCTGCCGTTGCTTGTATCGATTTATGTTTTTGAGCTGATGGGACGGTTCGTATGGGGGGAAAGACACTTACGCGCGCCGACCTCGCCGAAGCCGTTTACCGCAAGGTTGGGCTGTCGCGTACTGAATCGGCCGAGCTTGTCGAGGCGGTGCTGAATGAGATCTGCGAGGCGATCGTTCGCGGCGAGACGGTGAAGCTGTCGTCCTTCGCGACCTTCCACGTCCGCTCCAAAAACGAGCGGATCGGGCGCAATCCCAAGACCGGCGAGGAAGTGCCGATCCTGCCGCGCCGCGTGATGACTTTCAAGTCGTCGAACGTGCTGAAGAACCGTATCCTGCGCTCCCATCAAAACAGCAAAGTCAAAGGCAGCAAGTAGACGTCCAATCCCCTTTGCCGAGAATCACGCTCCAGGCTTAGGTTGAAAAACGAACCTCTGCTTTTGCGCCGGGCTTGAATATTGTTTCATAAACCGCTGAAATAAGATGCGATTCGGTAGGCCGGATCGGTATTTGGGTGTGATCCGTTCCGGCGGGACGGAAAGGTGCTCTTTGTTAAGCGTGATGTCGCCCGAACCCAGTTCCCGCCTTTCGCGATCATGCTCTAGCGTGAGGATTCGCCCATGGACAAGAGCCCTGATGCTTTCCGCACCATCAGCGAGGTCGCGGAGGATCTGGATTTGCCGCAGCACGTGCTGCGCTTCTGGGAGACGCGTTTCAACCAGATCAAGCCGATGAAGCGCGGCGGCGGCCGCCGCTACTACCGTCCGCAGGACGTCGAACTGATCAAGGGTATTCGCCATATGCTCTACGATCAGGGCTATACGATCAAGGGCGTGCAGAAGCTGTTGCGCGACAACGGCAACCAGTTTCTGATCGCCGTCGGCAGTGGCGACATGGCGGCGGTCGAGGCGATCTCGCAGCGCCGACAGGCTGACACGGTACCGCTGACGCAAGCGGCGCAGCCGCGCGGCCCGGACGACGAAATGCTGGTCGGCCAGCCGAGGGTGAAACCCAGCCGTCGTTTTTTCGGCATCGGCAAGACCGACGAGGAAGGTCCGGTTCCACCGGACACGTCAAAACTTTCCCGTGACAATCGCGCGTTGCTGCAGGAGGCGCTGTTCGATCTCCTTGAATGCAAGCGCCTGCTCGATCAGGTTCGCTAGAGCCCGCCGGCCTGACTGGAACGGTCTTCAGGGTCATGCGTTAGGCTTCCTTCTGCAGGTGAAGGAAGCACAGTCATGGCATCGCTTTCGAGCATCTCCGATACCGATCTGGACAAGCAGGTCGCCGCCTTGACCAGGGAACTGGCCACCTTGAAGAAAGCCGTGTTGAAGCGGGGCGGCGCCTTTTATGAAGACGGGCGCGATACCGCGTCGGACTATTATTCGGATATCGCTGAGCGCCTAGGCGACGCCTTGCCGGCAATCAGAAGGCAAGGCCGGGCGATCGAGAAGACCGCCCGAGATCACCCGGCGACGGCGGCCGCTGTCGGGCTGGTTCTGGTCGGGCTGGTCGCCAGTCTGTTCCTCGGCAGCCGGCAGCAACAAGCACCGCGAGGGCGTTCAAGATCGGCACGTTGAGATAAGCAAATGGGGGTGGTCAGCGGACCGCCGCCATTTTTCGTCGACACGGCAAACCCGGCAAGCGCGCCGCCCTTGATCAAGGACCAGAACGCCTGCTTGCTGGTTGTCCGGCGAGATGTCAGTTCGCCGGCATCCGCCATTCATTCCGGCGTCGGTTCACGATGCCGTGACGCTATCTTTGATGCTTGGCAAATCACCGGCGAACGGGCATTCTCCCGATCGTCTCAGGCAACAACATGATTTGATCTAACTCTTTCATCCCACGGAGTTGCCAATGCCCCAAATAGCAAAACGCGAACCTTACTCCGAACTGGCGGCGAGCGCGGTTACGCCTGAACGCAGTGCGGTCCGAACCGCCCGGGAAGCCCGTAGATACAGCATCGAAGAGCTGTCCCTGGCGTGCGGGCTGGCAGCCTATGAGATTGCCGACATTGAAAGCGGCAAGGATGCCGATCCTTCGAAACGTCGGCGTATTGCCTCCGCGCTTCAACTTCCGGAAAGCGCTCTGTTTGACGAAGCCGTGTTGCCTGCCAAAAGGCGATCCGTGTCGTAGCGGCGTACCATGCTTTTATTCCACGAGCTCGCCATGGGTTGCCCTGGCGAGCTTCGTTTTTCCGGCCACCTGGTGGACTTGCCGGCCACCACGGCGAGGCCAGACGGAAATTGCTGGAGATGAGCCTCGAATCCGTTCGCGCCTTCTTCGCCGCACACGCGCCCGACATTGACGTCATCGTCACGGAGGCAAGCTCGGCGACGGTGCCTCTGGCCGCCGAAGCGCATGGCGTAGCGCCGGCGCAGATTGCCAAGACGATCTGCTTGCGCGCCGGCGACCAGACGATGCTGATCGTGGCCAGCGGGATCTCCAGGCTGGACAATCGCAAATTCAAGGACCGGTTCGGCGGCAAGGCGCGAATGCTGGATGCCGAGCAGGTGCTCGCCGCGACCGGTCATCCCGTCGGCGGGGTGTGCCCGTTCGGCCTACCGGCACCGCTCCCGGTCTACTGCGACATCTCGCTGCGCGCCTTTGACGAGGTCGTCCCCGCGGCAGGTGCGACGAATGCCCGCCGCGCGGCTCAGCCCGCAACGCCTGGCCGAACTCGTCGACGCCGAGTGGGTGGATGTTTCCCAATAGCCATTTATCCGGGTCGTGGGATCCGCTGAGCGTTACCGCTATTCGGTCTTCTGTGGCTCTTCTTTCTTGATCGTCTGAGCGTCTGCGGCAGTCGACATATCGGCCTTCTCGACGCTCGCTGTCCTCGTCTGCGTGTCGACCGATGCCTGGACCTTGGAATGCGCAGGGCAATCCGCAGAGGCAGCTGATATGGACATGGTCAGTGCCGCGGCTATTGCGAGGAAGGTCTTCATGATCATTCTCCTCTTTCGTTCCATGGATAAAGTTAGCCCGTCTGGCACCGGCCGCAAAATCACATTTGTTCACGCGCGCTCTTGCGCGCACGGAAGCTACGCCGGTCCAATAATTCAAATGGTTGCGCGGATCGCCGCTTGCCGTATCAAGACCCACCGGCTCCGGCCGGCGGATTTTTGTTAAAGATCTCGCCGCTAAGAGCCAGTCTCAAATCTTCGGCGCTGAGTTGACCGCTTTCAAATAAATCCATTACCCTGCGGCCGAGCACGTCTCTGCCTGGATCGCCGTCAGCGAGGCCTAGTTCACGGCATCGGGCATCAAGTGCCTTGTTCAACATGGTCAGCTCTGCAGGACAGGCAACTCCTTGAAGCGACATTGCATCTCTCCCGAAAAGGGCGAAAGGGCGTGTCATCTTCGAAGCGTCCGCTCGCCCTTACAACTGCGGACGACGGCAATTCAACTAGAGCCAACCTTTTTCGAACTCAACATTCGAACGTATTAAAAACGCCGCCCGCGCTCCAATGGGAGAATCCTGCTACAATACGGTATGGCCATCCGAATAGCGGTTGTCCTCGCGCTTCTTTTCGCCTTCGCCTACGGTTTCGCAAAACTCGCGGAACATTATGGCAGCGTTGGCGACAGGCCCTCTCCGTGTGAAGAATTGCCCTATCCTGATTGTCCTGATCCAAAAGCTCCTCCCCGGGACGAAACTAAGCCTTGAGCGCGTGCCTGTTCAGGCCAGGCCAGCCGTCGGCAATGAATTAATTTTTTCCAACCGACGGTTGGTGGACGCATTGCAGCTGATGCGCCTAGCGTTCGCCACGATCCGCGCGCACCGGGCATGCCCAACCCCCGAGTCACCCCTGCCTGATGCAAGGCGCCTGATCGAGTCCCGCCGTTCTGGCATGTGCGGCGGGACCTTTTTCATTGAAGCTGAAACACGGGCTCACGGTGAAGGTTGGCGTACGCAGCAAACCTTACCTAGCTACTACCGCGGTTTCTCTGCGGGCTTCTGGCTGGACTTCAGCATCCGTGCCTCGCGCACGAGTGATGCGTGATCAATTCCAATCATTTCGATGAGATCGCGCGCCTGCGCCTCCGTTATGCCGGCCTCATCGGCGAGCAGCCGCGCATGAAGATACTTGATACGCTCGCGGTCGGTCTCGTCCTCGCCCATTGGTGACAATCACCTTATTTGGCAATCAGTTTCGCTTTGCCGCCGTGCGTTCGTGCTCTTTCCTGGCGGATCTCCCTTGCCGTCCGATCGGCTCCGGCCGGCCGCCCGCCGGAGGGCCTTGGTGGCTTCCGCAACGCCCGCGCGGTCGTTGTCATTGGCCCGGATCACTTCGGGGACCTGATCTACGGCGATGCCATTCTGCCGCGCGAAATGCTCCACGTCGTGGTCCTGGCTGGACCGCGGGCGGTCTCGGTCGCGCGTGCTCTTGTCGTCGGCCATGTGGTCCTCCTGGTGGAGCTTCGGATCAATGGCAACGTGGGTAAGCAGCTTTCGTTGCGGCATCAACACGGAAAATGGTTGTGTTTGGGGTGCTCGCCGCAAGTGACTGTTCTGGAAGGACGCGCCGCCTGTTGCCGAGAGCGACGATCGCGAATTGCGCGAGTGGTGCAGATGGAGCGCGGTCGCGTAGGGCCGGATCGGACTTGCTCACATCTATCCGAATACCCAGGGAGGCACTAGGCTGGACTCGTGACCTCGAGTTCCCACTCGTCCGTTCCTCCGCCCCTGTCGGGCTGGAGAACGCTGCACCCTTGGGGCTGTTCAAAGTGCGCTTGCATCTTCCGTACGCCGACAAGAGGAGCCGTTGTATCGCCTAGCGTTAACCCGCCGAAGCCCGGCGGTGCTTTCTCAGCCGAGTGATCGCCGACTTGTCGACGGTGATCACCCCTCCGCAGTCAATCCGCACAGTGAGTTTGTTCGCTCCGCCATCGATGCGGGTGACGTCCCCAACAAGAACCACGCGGTCGCCAGCCCGGACTTTGGGTTGCGGATCAATCGTATAAGGATGGTCATACGAAGGAATACTCACTCTGGCGCGGCCGCTAGGGAGAATCGTGATTACGGTACCTGCCAGCGCAACTTCATCGCCGACCTCAAATCCGCGAGGCATGTCAACATGCAGCATGGTCTTCCTCCCCGATGCTTTCCTAATTAATGCTTTGCTAAATTAATGCCCGGCCACCCAGGTTGGTTGCTTGCAATCCACTTCGTACGGTTCCGCACAATTCAACCTGGAATGGCGACTGCGCAGCCCTCCGGTAGCGGAACGGCGGGCATCGCGACTGCGTTTCGGCCGTGCGGTGTCTTTAATATGCTTGCTGGAATTGACGCTTGAGGCATCGAGCACCGGGGAAGCGGACTGGTGCCCCTAACACCAGAACGTATTGTAGAGCCGCAGGGGGAAACCGATGAGGCGATCGGTGAAATGCTCAACGCGCTAGCGGGGGAAACCTTCGCCGCGCCGGACCGTTTATTCTGAACCAGGAGAGGTCGTTTCATGCCCAGGCGAGATGCAAAAAACCCAACGGCCGGACGGCCAAGGAGCCCTCGTTCGCGTCCCCTGAAAGGCGAGGAGACGGAAGTGAACCACATCGTCGAAACGCAAAGTATATCGCCGACCCAAGCGCGGGAGCTTGTGCGGCGTCACGGAAACGATTGGCGTAAGATCGATGAAGCCGCCAAGTCTTATAAGGACGACAGCTAAGCACTCACAAGACGGGGGTGGCGGTTGTTTGCCCTGCACCTAGTGCAACCACCGAAGTAGGTCAGCGTGCCTGCTTAACCGCCTGAAAACGCGCCCGAGCCGCGGTGAGAAGCATGATCTTATCGGTCATGCCATTCTGGAAAGCCGGCCAAGATCGGCTGCGAGCTTCTCAGCTGCCGGTGAGCCGGGCTCGAAAAGCCCTTCCTCGGACATCTGGAGGAAAACGGAATTTCAGCCTTCCAAGTCGGTCGGGTAAAGGGCTGGGTCAATGTTCATGCGATCAATTATCTGGGCCTCCTCGGCTGACGAGGGGTGAACGGAACGAACCCGGCGGCGCCGATGGTGGCTCGCCTAGATGGCCGGGATCGGCCGGTGGAATGGGTGGCAGAGCGCCAGCCGCGGACGCGGCTTCGGCGGGCTTCATGTTGCGCTGGCGGCAATACGAGTATGTCTGCATAGCCAGTTTGGGGGAACTGGCTAAGCCTTTGGATTTTAATGGTCGGAGTGGCCGGATTCGAACCGACGACCCCTTGACCCCCAGTCAAGTGCGCTACCGGGCTGCGCTACACTCCGGACCGGTCGCGATGTATCGTGATAGACTGGGTCCGGTCAACCGAATTCGGTTGCTGTTCTGCCTGAAGCAACAGCAACGGGGATTGCCGGCTGCTGCGCCGCCCGTAACTGCCACTGGTGGCGGTATTCGAGTGCGACGGCACCCCAGATCAGGCCAAGCAGAAGGTAGACATGGCGCCAGTGGTCGATGTCGATGAAGGTGCCGAGCCCGATATTGCCGATGTAGGCGACATAGGCGCATAGAAAATAAGGCTGCCACGGCCGGTCGCGCAGCAGAATGCGAAAGCCGGCGGCAATCGTCCAGCACGTCAGCGTCAGGAACGATACGAAGCCGAGCCAGCCGTAATCCATCAGCATCTTCAGCCAGATGTCGTGCGTGTCCTCGCCGAACATCTTGCCGAAGACGAGCGGGCCCATGCCGAACGGATGCTCCAGCGCCATCTGAAAGCCGATACTGTAGCGGGCGAAGCGGCCGAGGCGGGCGGTGTCGTAGCTTTGTTCGAGTTGCGCGCGGTTCGAGAACATCTCCGCGACGCCCGGCAGTTGCAGGATGATGATCATCGCGATGACCAGCAGTCCGACGGCGGCGATGGTCATGACGACGACGCGCAGCCTGAACTTGCCGCTGGCGCTCTGCAGGAACAAGGCACCGGTCAGCAGGATCGCCGAAACGGCGAACATGCCCCAGGCGCCGCGTGAAAAGGAAAAGAAGATGCCGCCGGTGATGATCAGCAGCGGCACAGCCAATCGAGGCATGCGGGCGGCCGAGCCGGTAAGCAGCAGATAGAGCAGGTAGATGCCCGGCAGCACCAGGAAAGGCCCGAACACGTTCGGATCCTGGAAGGCGCCGGCGGCGCGGTCGTATTTGGTGAATATCTCCGCTCCTGGAAAGGCATGGAAATAGCCGGCTATGCCGACCAGCGAAGTCAGCACCGCCGACACCACATAGGCGACGAAGATCACCCGATAGAGACTGGGTCGGACGGCCGTTACCGAAGCGAAGAAAACCGCGGTTAAGGCCAGGAACAGCGAGACGGCGAGATAGAGCGGCGTGCCTGTGAGGTCCGACATCTGCGTCATCGAGATCATACCGCCGATGTTCATGACCACCAGCAGCACCAGCAGCGGCACCGCCGCGCGCTGTATGCGCATGCCGAACAACGGCCACACCACGATCAGCCCGATCATATAGAGGTCGTATAGCGCCGGCTCGGCAATGACGAAACCGGACAGGAAGACGCCGAGGAAAACCGCCCCCGACGCAATCAGTGCGATCAGCTTGGCGTTGACGGCCGCCGCCGGCAATTCATAGGCCGTCGCGCTCAATACGCGTTTTCCGTATTGAGCAGGCGGATCGGCGTCAGGAACAGGATTCTTAGGTCGAACAAGAGCGACCAGTTCTCGATGTAATAGAGGTCGTATTCCGTCCGCATGCGAATCTTCTCGTTGGTGTCCATCTCGCCGCGCCAGCCATTGATCTGCGCCCAGCCGGTGACACCGGGCTTGACCTTGTGGCGAGCGAAATAGCCGTCCACCACCTCGTTGTAGAGGAGGTTGTGCGACTGCGCGGCAATGGCGTGCGGGCGCGGCCCGACCAGCGACAGCGAACCGAACAGCGAATTGAAGAACTGCGGCAATTCGTCGATCGAGGTCTTGCGGATGAAGCGGCCGACGCGGGTGACGCGCGGATCGTTCTTAGTCACGGTCTGCTTCGCCGTCGGGTCCGCCTTGTCGGTATACATCGACCGGAACTTGTAGACCTCGATGATCTCGTTGTTGAAGCCGTGCCGTTTCTGGTGGAACAGCACCGGCCCCTTGCTGTCGAGTTTGATCGCGATTGCGGTCGCCAGCATCACCGGCGAGAACACGATGATGCCGATGATCGAGAAGACGATGTCGAAGGCGCGCTTGGCGACAGAATCCCAGTCGTTGATCGGCTTGTCGAAGATATCGAGCATCGGCACAGAGCCGATGTAGGAATAGGCGCGCGGCCTGAACTGCAGCGCGTTCGAATGCGCCGACAGCCGGATGTCGACCGGCAGCACCCATAGCTTCTTCAACAGCTGCAGCACGCGCGATTCGGCGGTCAGCGGCAACGATACGATCAGCATGTCGATGCGCGCGATGCGGGCAAATTCGATGAGCTCGGAAATCGTGCCGAGCTTGGGATAACCGGCGACAACTGGCGGCGAACGCTTGTCGCCGCGGTCATCGAAGATGCCGCAGATGCGAATGTCGTTGTAGGGCTGCTTTTCGACCGAGCGGATCAGTACCTCCGCCGCCTTGCCGCCGCCGACGATGACGGCGCGGCGCTCCATTCGCCCGTCGCGCGCCCAGCGCCGGATCAGCTTCGACATTACAAGGCGGAGGCCCAGGATCAACACGAAACCTACAACGAACCACGTGCCGAAGAGCAGGCGCGAATAGTCTTCCGACATTTTCATGGTGAAGGCGGTCAGCGCCATCAAGGCGAAGGTTCCGGCCCAGACCAGCAGGAGACGGCCGAAATTGGCGATCGGCCGCATCAGCGCGACGATCTGGTAGCAGTCGGTGACGTCGAGCAGAACGACCGCGAGCAGCGAGGTGGCGGCGATCGTCAACGAGTATTGCCAGGCAAGATAGTTGAAAAAGCCGACGTAATAGAAATAGACGGCGAGACCTGACACCAACAGCAGCGCGAATTCCACCATGCGCAGGACGCCGCTCACCATGATCGGCGACATCGTATCGCGCCGGTATTGCGAGGCGACCTGGCGGGCGACGTCGTTCATGCCGCCGGCCGTGTTGTTCTCGGCAGGGGCCTCGAATTTGCGCACCGCGTCTAGCGAAAAACGGCGCGCGGGGTCGATTTCGTTCATGGGGCGTCCGTAGGTTTCCCTCAGGTGAGTAGCAAAAGAGAGCTAAGAAACCCTTGAAACAACAGATGGCTTTGGAGACGCTTTCACCGAGGGCGTTTTGCAGCCGCGTGGAAACCAGTTGCTCTATTGTTTGAGCGCGGCGAAATAAGCCTTTTCGATTTCAGCGGCCATTACATCGGCGCCGAAGCGTGCCTTGAGGTCGGCGAGGCCGGGCATCAGGCCTTTGTAGGTGTCGAGATCCGTCAATGCGGCGCTTATCTTGTCAGCAAGTTCGCGCGGGTCGGGCCGGATCAGCGCAGGCGAGCCGGTGTCGAAGATTTCCGGTATGCCGCCGACCGATGTCGCGACGATCGGCTTGCCGGCGGCGAGCGCTTCCAGAGCGATATAGGGCATGGCTTCCGCGCGCGAGGGAACGACGACCAGCTTGGCCAGCGCGAAGGCGAGCCGGGCTGGCATCGGCGGCAGGAAGCCGACATCCAGGCCGCGCTGATTCACCTGGGCGCGATAGCGCGGCAGGTCGTCGCCATCGCCGACCATCAGCGCCTTCAATGGGCGGCCGAGCCCGGTTGCGGCTATCCCCAGCGCATCGATGAAGATGTCCGGGCCTTTGAGGTCTCGCATCATGCCGATATAGAGGAGGTCAACCGCATTGTGCTCGGTCCGCACCGGCTCGAACTCGGCGGCGCGCAGGCCGTTGTGGACGAGAGCGTTCGGAATGGGCGGCTCGCCGACCTTCCTGCGATAAGTCCGCCGCTCATAATCGGAAACAAACAGCAGGCAATCGGTGAAGCGAACCATGAAGCGCTCGAGCGCGAAGAACAGCTTCCCCATGGCGGTGGTCTCGTCATAGTGGAGCGAGCCGCCATGCGGCGAATAAAGGCGGGCTACGCGAGACCTGGATAGCCGCAACAACGAGCCGAACAGACGGGCATAGACGCCACCTTTGGCGCCATGCCCGTGCAGCACGTCCGGCCGCAATTCTTTTATGATTCTGTAGGTGCGCCGGGCCGAGGCGAGATCGCCTGGCCCCACATGCCGCTGCATCGGTGTGCGGTGAATGCCGAGCGCCAGGCTGTCTTTCATCCGTTCGAACAGTCGTTCCTCAAAATCGCCGCCCGTCGTCGAATCGCAGACGATGCCGACGGCATGGCCGGCGGCGACCTGAGCCTCGGTCAGGTCGCGCACATGCCGGAAGATGCCTCCGACCGGTGATCGAAAGCAGTGGACGATCCTGAGTGTGTCCGCCACTTGGTCAGCACATCAAAACAGGCGTTCGCGAACGTAGACTGTATCGCCGGGCAACAGCGGGTCGGACGTCACCACGCGCCCGGTTATCACCTTGCCGTTGATGTCGCGGGTAATGTCGACGCTTTCCTGGTTGGCGCGCGGCGTGAACCCGCCGGCGATTGCGACGGCCTTCTGCACGGTCAGGCCCGGGACATAGGAATACTGGCCCGCCGCACCCACTTCACCCATGACGAAGATCGGTCGGTAGCGATCTATTTCGACAGAAACGTCAGGATCGCGCAAATAGCCCTGGCGCAGTTTCTCGGCGATCGCGCCCTCGAGCTGCTGGGCGGTGTGGCCGCGCGCCGGCACGTTGCCGACCAGCGGCAGCGAGAGATAGCCGGACTGGTCGACGCTGTAGGTATTGGTCAATCCTTCCTGCTCGAACACGGTTACGCGGACGCGGTCGCCGGCGCCGAGGCGATAGGGCTGGTCGAGAACTTCATGGAATGCGGCCGGCGTCGGCCGGTAGCTGGAGCAGCCCGAAAGCATCGATACGGCAAGCAGCGCGCGGAAAAGGGGAGCAGTGCTTTTCATGAGCGGACACGTACCTTTGAATAACCGGCGACTCTGCGGCAAACCTTAACGATCGAGCTCGGTTATCATCCTGTTAGGGTTAATGGCCGGTAAAGGCGCACGGTCGATGCGGGCCGGATCGACAAATGCAGATGATTTTCAGCCTCTTGTTTGTGGCTTATTAGTAGAGCCTAACGGGTTCTTACCGCGATATTAACGGCTGAGTTACCATAGTTGTTTACGGTGCATGCTGACTCAGTACCGGAGCAGGGATGCATGTCCGTTCAATCCGCGGCCGCAGATGTCGACGTCGATCTCAGGCAGCTTTTCGCCAGCCTGGCGCAAAACTGGCTGCGCATCGTTGTCGTCGCGCTGGTGGTAACCGGCCTGGCCTTTGCGCTCGCCTGGCTTGCAACGCCCGAATACAAGGCGGCAGCCAAGCTGGAGATCGGGCCTCGAGAATCGGAGTTCACGCGGCCAGCCGGGGCCAACGGCAACGAGCGGTCGATTCCCGACGAAGAGGCTGTGGCCACCGAGGTCCAGATCATCTCGTCCCCCGACATCCTCAAGCAGGTGGCGGCGAAGCTCAACCTGGCGAAATTGCCTGAATTTGACGAGGCGCTGAAGATGTCGGTGCTGAGCCGCGCCCTTGTCCTTGTTGGCTTGAAAAGCGATCCGTTCGAGATTCCGCTGGAAGAGCGTGTGCTGGACGCAATACATAGGAAGCTCAACGTCTATGGCGTTGAAAAAACCCGCGCGATCGCAATCGAGTTCTCGTCAGAGGATCCAAAGCTTGCCGCCGCGATCCCGAACGCCATTGCAAACGCCTATATCGCCTCCAAGGGCAACGCCAAGCTCGAATCGAATTCCGCCGCCACCGACTTTCTGGCGCCGGAAATCGCGGATCTGCGGAATCGGGTGAAGGAGGCGGAAGCCAAGGTTGCCGCATTCCGTGCGCAGTCCGATCTTTTGATTGGCGGCAACAATTCGGTGCTTGCCACCCAGCAGCTGTCCGAATTGTCGAGCGAACTGTCACGGGTGCGCGCCAACCGCGCTTCCGCGGAAGCGACCGCTGACGGCGTGCGCAGGGCGTTGCGCAATGGCGGCTCGCTGGATGCCGTTCCGGAGGTGTTGTCTTCCGATCTGATCCAGCGCCTGCGCGAGCGGCAAGTCGAACTCAAGAACAACATCGCCGACCTTTCCACCACCTTGCTAGACAATCATCCGCGCATCCGCGCGCTGAAGTCGCAGCTCGCCGATCTCGACCGCCAGATCCGCAACGAAGCGGAAAAGATCATGAAGGGTCTGATGGCGCAGGCCGAGACGGCGAAGGCCCGAGAGGCTCAACTCGTGGCCGACGTCAACACGCTGAAGGCGGCGTCCGCCCGTGCCGGCGAAGAGCAGGTGGAACTCGATGCGCTGCAGCGTGATGCCGCGACCAAGCGCCAGCAGCTCGATCTCTATTCGTCCAGCTATCTCCAGGCGGCCGCACGCAAGGATCGCAACTACCTGCCTGTCGACGCTCGCGTATTTTCGGAGGCCCAGGTGCCAACCGAACCCTATTTCCCCAAGATCGGTCCGATTGTCAGTGCGGCCTTTGTCGGCTCGTTGCTCATCATGGCGATTGTCACGCTGCTGCAGGAACTGTTTTCCGGCCGCGCCATGCGTCCGGCCGCCGGTGCCCATTTCGAGCGCATCGAGCAGGTTGCGATGCCGGCTGTCCAGGCCGAACGCGTGATGGCCGAGCCCGACCCGCCGGTTGCCCGGCCCGAACCGGCAGCCGCCGAGATCGATGAGACCGACGACGACAAGATTATCGAAACCAAAGTGGAGCCGGAACCCATCGTGGTGACGGAAGCGGCTGCCGAGAAAATCGAACCGGAGTATTCTGAAATGGCTGCTGGAGACATTGAACCGGCACGTTCTATCCTCGGCGAGGTCGACATCGACAAGGCTGCGGAAAAACTGATCGCCACCGGTGCCGCCCGCGCCATATTCGTGTCGCCGGAAGGCGACGAGGCGGCTGCCTCGGCGGTGCTGGTGGCGCGCGCAGTCTCCGATGCCGGGCTGCGCGTGCTGCTGCTTGATCTCACCGCTTCGGGTGCGGCCTCGCGGCCGATGCTGGACAGCGGGCTTTTTCCGGGCATCACCGATCTGCTCGCCTCGCAAGCGCAGTTCAGCGACGTGATCCAGCCCGATCTTTATTCGGACTGCCACGTGATTCCCATCGGCACAGCCGATCCGGTCCGCGCCATGCGCGCCGCCGACCGGCTGCCGATCATCATGCAGTCGCTGACCACCGCCTATGATCTGGTCGTGGTCGAATGCGGACCGGCCGACGCGCAGGGCATCAGCCGCCTGGTGGGCGAGGGGACCGAGGTCTTGCTCTCCATGCTGGAACCGGACGACGAGGTGACGCAGGCCGCGGTCGCGCTCATCGAGAGCGGCTATCCCGACCTGACGCTGGTCACGCCGATCGGCCATGTGGCGCCGGGGCCAATGCCGGGGCGGCGCTCGGCCGCCTGAGGCAGTTTTCTCAAATCGAAATCAGCTGTCGTCTTCGCCTGCGGCCGGTGCTGTCTGCCCCACGGCCTTGCGGCGCAGCAGCTTGGTCAGCCTCCAGACCATTGGACTGTGCTTGATGAATGCCTTCAAGCTTGCGCCGTGCCTGAGCGCAAGCGCCAGCGCGCGACCTTTCAGCGTCAGCGGAACCAGCACCTCGAAATGCTGCGTTTCGAGGTCGCACCACAATCGCTTGTAGGGTTCGTCGCCGACTGAGAAATCATAGATTTCAAAACCCGTCTCGCAGGCTTCCTGTATGTTCTCGAAGAACAGGAAGTCGCCGGGGCTGGTGTGTGCGAGGTCGTCCTCGGCGATCGCTCCGAATTCGCAGATCAGCCGCTTGCCCGAGTGGCTCGATCCGGTGACTGCGCGAAGCTTGCCGGCGACCTCCAGCCCATGCAGGACGAAGGACGGATATTCCTCTTGAAGCGCTTCGGTAAACAGCGAGCGAAAAAAAGCACGCACCTCGGCCTCACCGAAAACATTAGCGATACCCATCTTGCGGAAGCGGAATTCCTTCATCTCGAAAAAGGCGTCGAGCAGCATGTTCACCTCGTCCGCAGTCCTCGCCTCGATGCGACGATAGCTGCCGACGGCCTCTAATTTGCGCGCCTGCGAGCGATGCTTTTTGGGCCTGCGCTTGCCGCTCACGCGAGTGAGCAGTGCATCAAATCCTCCCACAAGACCGGCGGCCAGCGACAGATTGGGGCTCGAAAAATGCGGCAGGGTGGAGAGCGGGTTGGCAACGCCGTCGAGATCGGGCAGCAGCCGCTCCAGCGCAACAAGATCGATGTCGCGCCGCGCCTTGGCAATCACGGCCAGCATCGAACGGATCGCCGCGCTATCGGCATTCGCCAGCCATTGCCGGTCGGCGGCGGCAAAATTGCCGTTGGCATGGCGGCCGCCCATAAAGCGGGCGATGCGGAACACTCCACTGCGAGTGACCTCCAGCGCCAGCGAGAAAACCGGTCTGTCCTCGGCGCGCAGCATCGCAACGACAACGTCGGCGCCGGTATGTGCGGCCCAATTCAGGATCCAGCCTGCGCTCTGCGCCGGGGCAAAAAGCGCCGAACGGCAGAATTCTGCGTACGCCGCCAGCGCCGCACCATCGGCGACCGAGGTTGACAGGCCGGCTTTGCCGGCCGGCAAGGCACACGGCGACGCCTCGCTGCTTGTCAGCCGATTGCCGTCAAATGACGCGGAGGCGTCAACCATACCTCAATCCTTAGGGCGTATTCGTCGCGATTGGGGGTCCGCGCAGGCGCATTCCATGCTTGATGAGCCTAGGCGCAAAAGGTGAATGAATGATCGACGGGGGCGAGGCAATCCGCAAACTGGCGCTCAATCTCGCCCGCTATTCCGGTCTCGCGCCGTTGGCCAAGCCGTTTATCGGCGGCCTCGGCGCCATCCTGATGCTGCATCGGGTCACCGCGACGCCGGAAAAGCCGAACGGCGTCAACCGACACTTGAACATCGCGCCTGGGTTTCTCGACACGGTGATCGCCGACATGAAGGCGAACGGCTACAGTTTCGTCACGCTGGACGAGGCGATTGAGCGCATGAAGGCTGGCGACAAGGACGGCCAGTTTGCGACGATCACCGCCGACGACGCCTATCGAGACAACATGACCGAGGCGCTGCCGGTGCTGGAGAACCATGGGGCGCCGATCACCATCTACGTCGCGCCGGGACTGATCGACGGCGCTGCCGATTTGTGGTGGGACGTGGTCGAGGACATTGTCAACGCGCGCGATCGCCTGACGCTGACGACGCCGGATGGCCCGGTGACGATCGACTGCTCGAGTCCGGGAAAAAAGGTCCAGGCCAATGCGCGCCTGCACGCTCATCTGACGCTGAAGGTGCGCGAGCAGGACCAGCGTGCGGTGTTGCGCGATCTGGCGCGCTCGAACGGCATCGAGCTGGGCGGTCCGCGCCCGAGCATGCTGATGAACTGGGACGAGATCCGCGCCATGGCCGCGCACCCGCTGGTGACGATCGGCGCGCATAGCGTCAATCACTGCAATCTGAAGCGGCTTTCCGAGACCGATGCACGGCATGAGATCGGCGACGTCAAACGCATATTGCAGGCCAAACTCGGCGAGGAACCGCGCCATTTCGCCTATCCCTACGGTTATGCCAGTGCCGTCGGCCACCGCGAAGTCGGCCTTGTGCGCAATGCCGGCTATGCCTCGGCGGTGACGACCCGCCACGGCATACTCCGAGCCGAGCATGCCGGGTTCCTGCATGCCCTGCCGCGCATTTCGGTCAACGGCCGCTATCAGAGCGTCGCCCACATCCGAACAATGTTGTCGGGCGTTACGACGCCGCTGGCCAATGCCGGCAAGACGGTGGTGACGATTTAACTGTTGCCTCGGCTCTTCGGCCGCGGCTCCAGGATCAGCCATTTGATGATGCCCATCGCCGGCAGCACCCACAAAAGCCCGCTGAGCAGGAAGAAGATGAAGTGCGCCAGCGGCCCGGACTGCGACAACTGCGCAACCGCCACTATCGAGGCGACGAGAGCATAGACTATGACCAGCACTACCAGCAGGAAGCTTCCGATCAGCTTTTTCAGGCGAATGGGCATGGCGCGATCTCGTTGATCGCTATCGCTTAGGCCGAACAATCGATGCGCGCAACCCGCCAGAAACGGCGCGACGGCGTGCCGCGCCGTCCAGTCTTGCAAGCCGGGTCGCGATGGTTCACCAATCCGCCACTTCAACTGCCGGAACAAAGCCATGGCTGCTGCCATATCCGATGCCGCGCCTTTCGCCGCCCGCGATCGCGACCTTCGCAACCGCGCGCTGGTGCGCGGTTGGCTCTATGTCGTGCTCCTGGTGCTGTTTGCGCTGGTACTGGTCGGCGGCGCTACAAGGCTCACCAATTCCGGCCTGTCGATCACCGAATGGCAGCCGATACACGGCGTTATCCCGCCGCTCAATGATGCCGAGTGGCAGGAGGAGTTCCTGCGCTACCAGCAGATCCCGCAGTATGCCGAACTCAACAAGGGCATGAGCATCGAGGCGTTCAAATCGATCTTCTGGTGGGAATGGGTGCACCGCATCCTGGCGCGCAGTGTCGGCGTGGTGTTCGCCCTGCCGCTGCTGTTCTTCTGGGCGACGCGCCGCATCGAATGGGGCCTCGGCACGAAATTATCGGGCATCCTCCTGCTCGGCGGGCTGCAGGGTGCGATAGGCTGGTGGATGGTGGCGTCCGGGTTGGTTGACCGGGTTTCGGTCAGCCAATATCGGCTGGCGACGCATCTGACGCTGGCGGCGCTGATCTTCACGGCGACCATGGTGGTCGCACGCGGATTGGCCCCACACTCCGAACCAGCCGCCGACCGCTCGACGCAACGTCTGGCCGGCTTCCTGGTGGTGCTGGCGCTGGTCCAGATATATCTCGGCGGGCTGGTCGCGGGGCTTGACGCTGGCTTAAGCTATAACACCTGGCCGCTGATGGACGGCAAGCCGGTCCCCGACGACCTGCTGCTATTGGAGCCGGCATGGCGCAATTTCTTCGAAAACCCAAAGACGGTGCAGTTCGTCCACCGGGTCGGCGCCTACACGATCTTCGCGGTCGCGCTCTGGCACATGATCGCGACACGCCGGCGTCTGCCGGGCACGACGCATGGCCGACGCGCGACGCTGCTGTTCCTGATTGTCGTGGTGCAGGCGTCCATCGGCATCGGCACGCTATTGACGCAGGCGCCGCTGCACATGGCCCTGACGCATCAGGCATTCGCGCTGGTTCTGCTGGGCTTCGCCGCCGCGCATTGGCGCGGTACCAAGGGCGCTTACCCGCTGCCCCACGAGATTGCTCTCTGAGGCTGAGCCGCACCCCGCCGGATTGCCGCGGCAATCGCCAGCTCGCGGTTTCCGTCGACCGCATTGCGATCTTCATGGTCCCATACATCGGGCGCGCCGACCTTCCAGCGCTTCGAAAATGCCGGCGCATCCATTCAGAGGCCGAGTATCAGATCCATGTTCTGCACGGCGGCACCCGAGGCGCCTTTGCCGAGATTGTCGTAGACCGCAAGCAGCAGCGCCTGCGCTCGATCGTCGTTGGCGAAGACGTAGAGCTTCATCCGGTTGGTGCCGTTGTAGATCTCCGGATCGATGTCAGGCATGCGTTCCTGATGCAGATACGGCGCCACCTCGACCACGCCGCCATTGATGGAAGCGAAATGATCGGCGATCGCCGCGTGAAGCTCGGCGCCGGTCGGCACATGGTCGAGGCCGCCGAGTTGCAGCGGCACCATGGTGATCATGCCTTGCGCGAAATTGCCGACAGCCGGCTGCATGATCGGATCGTGCGAAAGCCTGGCATAGGTCCTGAGCTCAGGCACGTGCTTGTGCTGCAGCGTCAGCCCGTAAGGCAGGAATTCCGGCGCATCCTCGCCCTTGGCGACATAATCCTCGATCATCGGCCGGCCGCCGCCGGAATAGCCTGAAATGCCGTTGACGGTGACCGGAAAATCCGACGGCAGCAGCCCGGCCGCAACCAGCGGCCGTAGCGTCGCGATCGGTCCTTGCGGCCAGCAGCCCGGATTGGCGACGCGCTTCGCCGAAGCGATCTTCCTCGCCTGGTCCTTGTCCATTTCGGCGAAACCATATTCCCAGCCCTCGGCGACGCGATGCGCCGTCGAGGCGTCGATCACCTTGGTGGTGTCATTGGAAATCAGCGAAACGCTTTCCTTGGCGGCCGTGTCCGGTAGGCATAGGATCGCGACATCGGCGGCATTGAGGAGCTCGGCGCGCGCGGCCGTTTCCTTGCGGCGCTCGGTCGGGATGGAGATGATTTCCAGGTCGCCGCGCTCGGCAAGCAGCGCCCTTATCTGCAGACCGGTGGTGCCGTGTTCGCCGTCGATGAAGATTTTCGGTTTCATTGCCTGCCAAAATTCCCGTTATCTTAAAGCTATATGCCGCTTGCCTGATTCAATCCGGCAAGGCTGTGATTGCCCTGGTTCATTTCCTCGAGCCGGGCCTTTCGTTCGGCCAGCAGCCCAAGATAGTGCATGGCCACCATCGAGCCGGCAATTGCCGTTATATCGGCGTGATCATAGGCCGGCGCAACCTCGACGACGTCGGCGCCGACGATATCGACCTGGTTGATCTGGCGCAGTACAGACAGTATCTTTGCCGAAGACGGGCCTCCCGCGACCGGCGTTCCGGTGCCGGGCGCGAAAGCCGGATCCAGGCAATCGATGTCGAAAGTAACGTAGGTCTTCTTGCCGCCGGTACGGTCGACGATGGCATAGGCGATCTCGGACGCCCGCATTTCCTCCACTTCATGGCCATACAGGATCTTGATGCCGAACGTTTCGGGCGCATGGGTGCGGATGCCGATCTGGATCGAGCGGTCGGGATCGATGATGCCCTCCTTGACCGCACGGCCGACGAAGGAGCCGTGATCGAGGCGCTTGCCGTCGTCGGGCCAGGTATCCTGGTGCGCGTCGAACTGCACCAGGGCCAGCGGGCCGTGGATGGCGACATGCGCCTTGAGCAGCGGCCAGGTGACGAAATGATCGCCGCCGAGCGATAGCAGGAAGGCGCCGGATTTCAAGATCTTTGCCGCCTCACGTTCGATCGTAGCCGGCGTCTTCTGGTGGTTGCCGCTGTCGAGCAGACAGTCGCCATAATCGACCACGGCAAGATGTTCGAACAGATCGCGCGAAAACGGATATTGCGGGTCGTTGTCGAGGATGGCCGAGGCGCGGCGGATCGCCTGCGGTCCGAAACGGGCGCCTGGCCGATTGGTGACCGCGGCGTCGAAGGGAATGCCCCACACCACCGCATCGGCGCCCTTCACGTCCTTCGAATATTTGCGCCGCATGAACGACAGCGCGCCGGCATAGGTCGGCTCGAACGACGCACCCGTCCTGGAGCGGGTGGTGAAGGCGTGATCGATGGTCCTTGGCGGCATGAAGCGATCTCCTGTGCGTCGACGCGCAACCTTATTGGACATAATTCTCAGAATTGCGACCCCTGCGGAGGATCATGGCCATTCGATCCGGTCACAAATCCTTGCTCGCCAGGCAAACCCCGCATGGCTGGCCAGGAGATTGCTGGCAAGCAACCGAAAGTGGCCGCCGCCGACTGCTTCGGCCGGCGCTGACCTGATTTTCCGGCACTTTGCAAGCCGGCTTCGTTCACCTGCCTGTCACGGGCATCGCTTAACCGGGGTGCGATCCCGGTACGGAGCGATTCTCGTGCGAACGACTTGTCTCATGCGAACGATTTGGCTGAGCCTTCTGCTTTCCGCGGCGCTGGCGGTCTCCCTTGGCCATGCATCGGCAGGCGAAACACGCGCCAGGCAGATTCTCGACCGCTTCGAGCACGCCAACCAATGGCGCGACCATGTGTTGGTGGCAGCGCACCGCGCCGGCGGCATGCAGGCCGGCAAGACGCTCTATCCCGAAAACTCGATCGCCGCCGTCGAGGCGTCGATCGCAATGGGCGGCGAAATCGTCGAGGTCGACATCAGGCGCTCGAAGGACGGCGAATTCGTCGTCATGCATGACAGCTGGCTTGACCGCACCACGACCTGCAAGGGCGAGGTGGTCAACCGCACGCTGGCCGAACTCAAGACGTGCCGGTTGGTGATCGAAGGCACCGGCGCCGTTACGGGCGAGACGGTCTCGACGTTGCGCGAAATGTTGATGGCGACCAGGGACAGGATTCTCATCAATCTCGACAACAAGCTCGATGTCGATAGCCTGACGGGCATGATTGCGGTTGCGCGCGATCTCGGCATGGCCGAACAGGTGATCGTCAAGGAGAACCTGTGGAATGCCGAGAGGATCGCCACGGTCAGGGCTGCCATGGACGCGATCGGCAGCGGCTTCCAGTTCATGCCGATCATAGCCGATGACGCGGTTCGCGACGCCATGTTTGCCGAGAAAGTCAGCCGGGCCTTCTCGGTGCGCGCGGTCGAGATGATCAACTGGCGCGCAGGATCAGAGACGCTGACCGAGACCGGCGGTCCGCTGTTCAGCCCGGGCATGCGCGCGCTGGCGGTGAGGGGCGACTGGCACATCTGGGCCGACACCTACGCCATCGTCAACAAGCCGGGTGGTTTCCTCGCCGGTGGCCGCGGCGACGAGCTGGCGGTTGCGGCCAGCCTGCCGCGCGAGACCTACGGCTTCTGGGTCGAGCACGGCGCCACCATCATCCAGACCGACGAGCCGAAAGCTGCCATACGCTGGCTGGCGGCGAACGGTTTTCGCGTGCCCTATGCCGGTGAGAAGCGACCTGCCGAGCCGGCCAACACGGCCAGCATCAACTAGACCGGCGGTCGCGCTGCCAATCTCCCCCACGAGGGGAAGATTGGCTCATCACCGCCTTCGCTGGTCTCCAACACCGTTTGGCGGCGCCTCGCGCCTCGTCCGCAGGTCAAGCGGCCTTCGCCATACCATCCAGCTCCTTGACGACCTCGTCCGACAGTTCGAGGTCGGCAGCGGCGAGATTCTCTCGCAGATGCCCAACGGAAGACGTGCCGGGGATCAGAAGAATATTGGCCGCGCGGCGAAGCAGCCAAGCGAGCGCGACCTGCATGGGCGTGGCGCCGAGGTGTGCGGCGACCTTGGACAAGGTCGACGACTGCAACGGGTTGAAGCCGCCAAGCGGGAAGAACGGCACATAGGCGATGCCGTCGCTGGCGAGATCGTCGATCAAGGCATCGTCGTCCCGGTGCGCCAGATTGTACTGGTTTTGCACGGAGACGATCTTGCAAATCCGGCGGCCTTCGGCGATCTGCTCAGCGGTGACGTTGCTCAGCCCGATGTGACGCACGAGGCCCTGTCGCTGCAGCTCGGCGAGCGTCGTAAGCGGCGCCTCGATCGACCCTTCGGCGGGGCCATGCGCGTCGAACATGATCCGAAGATTGACCACCTCCAGCACGTCGCGCCCGAGATTACTCAGATTGTCGTGCACCGCCTTGGTAAGCTCTTCGGTCGAGAAGGCAGGCAGCCACGATCCGTCCTGGCCGCGCCGGGCGCCGATCTTGGTGACGATAACGAGGTCGTCGGGATAGGGTCCGAGCGCTTCGCGGATCAACAGGTTGGTCACGTGCGGGCCATAGAAGTCGCTGGTGTCGATGTGATTGACGCCTTGTGCAACCGCTTCGCGCAGCACGGCTAGTGCGGCGTCGCGGTCTTTTGGTGGGCCGAAGACGCCGGGGCCTGCGAGCTGCATGGCGCCGTAGCCGAGCCGTCCGACTTTGCGGTCGCCGAGGATGAATGTGCCGGACTGGTCGACGCTGGACATGGTCTTTCTCCTTCAGGAACGGTGCACAGATAGACGCTGTCCGATCTCATGATAATTGGGTACAATTCGCACGGGCTGTGCGGAATGACGAACAATGCAGATTGATCTCGGGGATCTGAACGCCTTCGTGGCCGTAGCGCGTGCCAAAGGGTTTCGAGATGCGGCACGCGCCAGCGGCGGCAGTGCGTCCGGCTTGAGCGAGGCAGTGCGGCGCCTGGAGACGCAGCTCGGTGTCAGGCTGCTCAATCGGACGACCCGCAGCGTTGTCCTGACGGAAGCCGGTGAAGGTCTGCTGGCGCGGCTCGGTCCAGCCTTGACCGAAGTGCAATCAGCGCTGGACGTGGTGAACGGCTTTCGCGACAGGCCGGCCGGCTCGCTGCGCCTCAACGTGCCGGTCAGCGCGGCGCGGCTGGTCCTGCCCGGCATCGTCCCGCGGTTCCTTGCCGCCTATCCCGGCATCCGGCTGGAGGTAATCGCCGAGGAGAGCTTTGTCGATGTGCTGGCGGCGGGCTGCGACGCCGGCATCCGCTATGACGAGCGGCTGGAGCAGGACATGATCGCCGTGCCGATCGGACCGCGCGTGCAGCGCTTCGCCACCGCCGCCAGCCCTGCCTACCTGGATCGTCACGGCCGCCCGCAGCACCCGCGCGACCTGCTCGGCCACGCCTGCCTGCGCGGCCGCTTTGCCAGCCGTGCGATGCCGCCGTGGGAATTCGAGCGCGACGGCGAGGTGGTGCGGGTCGACCCAAGTGGGCCGCTTGTCGTGACACTGGGCGGGGCGACCGACCTCAAGGTCGATGCAGCCATCGCCGGCACAGGCATCGTCAGCCTGTTCGAGGATTGGCTGCGCCCTCACTTCGAGAGCGGGGCGCTCGAACCGGTGCTTGAACCCTGGTGGCAGAGCTTTTCCGGGCCGTTCCTTTATTATCCCGGCCGGCGCCTCGTGCCGGCGCCGCTGCGGGCGTTTATCGACTTCATCAAGGACAGCCGGACCTGAGGTTTGCGCCAGGCATGAACCCCGCCGCAGACACTGGTGGGGACATGCCCCTGTACGAAAAGAAAAGGCCACCCGGAGGCGGCCTTTCGATAGTGTCTAATTGCGCAGCGCTTAGCGCTTGGAGAACTGGAAGCTCCGGCGGGCCTTCGCCTTGCCATACTTCTTGCGCTCGACGACACGGCTGTCGCGGGTCAGGAAGCCACCCTTCTTGAGTACGGCGCGCAGCGCCGGCTCGTAGTAGGTCAGCGCCTTGGAGATGCCGTGGCGCACGGCACCGGCCTGGCCGGAGAGGCCGCCGCCGATGACGGTGGCAACGATGTCGTACTGGCCGGCGCGGTTGGCGGCGATGATCGGCTGGTTGAGTATCATCTGCAGGACCGGGCGCGCGAAATATTCTGCGAACACCTTGTCGTTGACGACGATCTTGCCGGAGCCGGGCTTCACCCAGACACGCGCGATGGCGTTCTTGCGCTTGCCCGTGGCATAGGCGCGGCCCGATTTGTCGAGCTTCTGGACATGGATGAGTGCTGCCGGCTGAGTGTTGGTGTTGCCGGTGGCAGTTCCGAGTTCTGCGAGCGAGGAAAGCTCAGCCATCTTACGAAACCTTCTTGTTCTTGGCGTTCAGCTTGGCCACATCGAGCACGACGGGCTGCTGAGCGACATGCGGATGTTCCGTGCCTGCATAGACGCGGAGGTTCTTCATCTGGCGACGGCCGAGCGGGCCGCGCGGGATCATGCGTTCGACGGCCTTCTCCACGACGCGCTCGGGAAAGCGGCCCTCGAGCAGCTGCCGCGCGGTGCGCTCCTTGACGCCGCCGGGGTGGCCGGTGTGCCAGTAATAGACCTTGTCGGTGAACTTCTTGCCGGTGAGCACCACCTTGTCGGCATTGATGACGATGACGTTGTCACCGTCGTCGACATGCGGGGTGAAGGTGGGCTTGTGCTTGCCGCGAAGATGATTGGCGATGACAGTGGCGAGACGGCCGACGACGAGACCCTCGGCGTCGATCAGCACCCACTTCTTCACCACATCCGCAGGCTTCTGCGAAAAGGTTGCCATGGATTGTTGCTTTCGGTTCGGACCTTCAAAAGAAGGCGTTTCTTGTTGCTTGGATTGACTGAGAGCGCTTGCCCGCCGCCAATAACAAAACGGCGGCCTTTGCGGGCCGCTGCTTGGTCACGGCTTATAAGGGAGGGTGCCGACCGCGTCAAGGCGCATGAAATGCTTGCCGGAAGATAAAGTTACATAAAAACAAAGACTTGGGTTAAAGGTATCATTTTACCACATAACGACATGGTTCGGTGTCAGACGGTTCTCAGTGCTTTGCCTCGATTTCCTTGCGAGCTGCGCTGGAGAGGAATGCGGATCGCGTTATGCCTCGGTCGCGCGCTGCCGCGTCGATCGCCCGCAAGACGCCGCGCTCAAAAGTTACATTCGCCCTCACGACGGCACTGTCATTGTCTATGAGTGGTACCGAGACCAGATAGCCTCCTTCAGCAAGTGCTTGGCGTATATCAGCAAGCGCGATGATCGCCTCGTGGCTGGATGGTTCGGGAACAGGCATGTCCTCCGCCCACAATTGCAACGCTTCGACTGCATTTGGTACGATGTCTTCCGCCTTATCCGCTGCTGAAAAGCAGCCGGGAATGTCGGGAAAGCGAATGCCGAACGCGCTGTCGGGATCTTTATCGACCAATGCGAAATAGTTCTTCATCTCAGCCTCCAAGACGCTTCAGGTCGCCTATATCCAGCCCGCTTGCTTGGCGATGGCGCGAGCGGTACCGGTTGGTAGATCCTTCTCCGGATGTGGAACGATCAACACGATCTCGCCCTTTCGGAACTTGTGATGTGAGCCGCGTATCGAAACCAGCTCGAAACCGTCATCCTGGAGACGCTTCACGATTTCGCGGCTATCACGCTCAAGCAAAGATCACCTATGCGCACATATATACACATCATCGAAAAATTCCAATAGAAAGCATCAGGCCGGTGCTCGCTTCGGCGGGATCGAATAGGTGCCCGTTGCGTGCGCTACCGTGTGTCCCTCCGGGCCGGCGACGATGTCGATATCGAACACCATGAGGCTCTTGCCCAGCTTCAGGATGCGGCAATGGCCGTCGATAGGCCCGGCCTCGGCCTTGCGGACAAAATTGATGTTGAGACTGGTGGTAACCGAAAGAGCATCCGGCCCGGCATGCGAGAGCACGCAGACGTAACCGCCTATGTCGGCCAGCGTGAACAGCGACGAACCCGACACGGTGCTGCCGGGACGCAAATGGCGCTCGTCGGCGTTGAGTCGCACGACACAACCGCCTGGAAACACCTCCAACGCCTCATAGAAGGTGAACTGGTCGTTGAGCTGCGGGAAGACGGTCGCCATCAGTGCGTTGATTTCGGCAGCCGTCAGCACTGGCTTGAGATTGCTTTGGGCAGGCATGTCGGTCCCTCGTTTTGCGCCTGCCTGTATGAGCGTAGCGTGCCATTTCTGGCAACAGCCATTCATTGTGGCAGAAGCGGGGTGTTGGACGAAGCGAGACCCGCGACTAGATTAGTCGATCGCCGATCCGGAATCGCGGAGGAACGACCCATGGCCGAAATCGTCGCCATCAAGCCTGCCGTTGCCGAAAGGCCGGTCGCCGCCCGGCTGGACAAGGGCGTGCTGCGCCTGACGCTCGCCAATCCGCCGGCCAATGCTCTTTCGCTTGCGGTGATGGCGGCGATGACGACGGAACTTGACCGCGCCAAGGCCGACAAGTCCGTCCGCGTCATCGTCCTTGGGGCGGCCGGCAAAGTGTTCTGCGCCGGGCACGACCTCAAGGAGTTGAGTACGCACCGGGCCGATGCCGATCGCGGCAGGGCCTTCTTCGAAAAGACGTTTTCCGCCTGCGCCGCGCTGATGCAGGCGATCGTTCGCCATCCTAAGCCGGTGATCGCCGAGATAGACGGACTGGCGACGGCGGCCGGATTGCAGCTGGTCGCCAGTTGCGACCTCGCCATCGCTTCGCACGAGGCGACCTTCTGCACGCCTGGCGTCAACATCGGACTGTTCTGCTCGACGCCGATGGTGGCGCTGTCGCGCAACGTCTCGCGCAAGCACGCCATGGAGATGCTTTTGACCGGCGAAACGATCGATGCCGCAACCGCCAGGGAATTCGGCTTGGTCAACCGCGTCGTGCCGCGCGAATATCTCAATCAGATTGCCACCAAATACGCGCAAACCATTGCGTCCAAATCGTCCTTGGTCGTCAAGATCGGCAAAGAGGCCTTCTACCAGCAGGCGGAACTGGGGCTGGCAGAGGCCTATGATTACACCGGGCGCGTCATGGTCGAGAACATGCTGGCGCGCGATGCGGAAGAGGGAATTGGCGCCTTCATCGGCAAGCGCAAGCCGGAATGGCCGGAGGAATAGGAGGCGGATATGGAACCGCGCATCTCCATCATCACCATCGCCACGGACGATCTCGACCGCGCCACGCGCTTCTATGAGGCGATGGGCCTGACCCGCCATGCCGGGATCACCGACGGCGTTGCCTTCTTCCAGATGGGTGGCGCCATCCTTGCCCTGTTTCCGCGCCCAAGCGCCGAAGAGGATTCGGGCGTTACCTTCTCCAGGGCGCCGTCGGCGGTCTACCTTGCCTACAACACCCGCTCCGACGCCGAGGTCGATGCAGTGCTGGCAATGGCCGAGAAGGCCGGCGGCCGTATCGTCAAGCCGGCGCAACGCGCCTTCTGGGGCGGCTGGTATGGCTATTTCGCCGATGCGGACGGGCATGTCTGGGAAGTGGCGCACAATCCGGCTTTTCCGATCGCGGAAGACGGATCGATTTCGCTGCCGGGCTGAAGGCTTTCCTGGCCCAGTGCAAGCCGTTTGCTCGGCTGTTGGCACCTCACTCTGAAGCGCTGTATGACGAGGCATGAACCACGACGCCTACGACAACGCCTATATCGCCGGCATCCTCAATTCGGTGAAGACAATCGCCATGGTCGGCGCCTCGGCCAATGACGTGCGGCCGAGCTATTTCGTGCTGAAATATCTGCTCGGCAAAGGGTTTTCGGTGTTCCCGATCAATCCCGGCCAGGCCGGCAAGCAGATCCTCGGCCAGATGACCTATGCCAGGCTCGCCGACGTTCCGGGACCTATCGACATGATCGACGTGTTTCGCGCTTCCTCTGCCGTGCCGGGCATTGTCGATGAGGTGTTGCGGCTCGATCCCTTGCCGAAGGTCATCTGGATGCAGCTTGGCATACGCCATGACGAGGCGGCCGCACGCGCCGAAGCCGCCGGCATCAAGGTGGTGATGAACCGTTGCCCCAAGATCGAATATGGCAAGCTGTCCGGCGAGATCGGCTGGACCGGCGTCAATTCAGGCGTGCTGTCGTCGAAGAAGCCGCTGATGCGGCCGGGGTTCCAGAGTTTCGGCGTTCGCCAGCGGTGAAATAGTGAATGGTGAATAGTGAATAGAAGGATTTTTCTGGAAGGCGGCAAGGCGGCACATGAGCCGCTTGCAATCGGGATGGGGCTGGCCAACTCTGCCATTCACCATTCACCATTCACCATTCACCATTCACCATTCACCATTCACCATTCACCATTGAGGGAGGTTTTCGATGGCCCGCACGCCCGGTTTCAACACGCTCGCCGTCCACGCCGGCGCCAAGCCGGACCCGGCGACAGGGGCGCGAGCGACGCCGATCTATCAGACCACCTCCTTCGTCTTCGACGATGCCGATCATGCTGCCTCGCTGTTCGGGCTGAAGGCGTTCGGCAACATCTACACGCGCATCATGAATCCGACTCAGGCGGTGCTGGAAGAGCGCATCGCGGCACTCGAAGGCGGCACGGCAGGCCTTGCGGTCGCCTCCGGCCATGCTGCGCAGGTGCTGGTCTTCCACAATCTGATGCAGCCCGGCGACAATTTCGTTTCAGCGACAAAGCTTTACGGCGGCTCGATCAACCAGTTCGGCCACGCCTTCAAGAATTTCGGTTGGCAGGTGCGCTGGGCCGACACCAATGACATCTCGACTTTCGAGAGCCAGATCGACGACAGGACCAAGGCGATCTTCATCGAAAGCCTGGCCAATCCGGGCGGCGTCTTCGTCGACATCGAGAAGATCGGCGATATTGCCCGCAAGCACGGCTTGCCGCTGATCGTCGACAACACACTGGCCTCGCCCTATCTGCTGCGGCCGATCGAGCATGGCGCCGACATCGTCGTGCATTCGCTGACCAAGTTCATCGGCGGTCACGGCAATTCCATCGGCGGCGCCATCGTCGACGGCGGCACGTTCGATTGGTCGAAGTCGGGCAGTTATCCAATGCTGTCGGAGCCGCGCCCCGAATATGGCGGCATGGTCCTGCATGAAACCTTCGGCAATTTCGCTTTCGCCATCGCGGCCCGCGTGCTCGGGCTGCGCGACATCGGCGCGGCGATTTCGCCGTTCAACGCGTTCCTGATCCTGACCGGCCTGGAGACCTTGCCGCTCAGGATGCAGCGCCATTGCGACAATGCCGCGGCGGTTGCTGGATGGCTCTCCAACCACCCCAACGTGGCCTGGGTGTCCTATCCCGGCCTGCCCGGCGACAAGAACAATGCGCTGCAGAAGAAGTATTCGCCGCTGGGCGCCGGCGCGGTGTTCACATTCGGGTTGAAGGGCGGATACACGGCGGGCATCAAATTCGTCGAGGCGCTCGAACTGTTCTCGCACCTGGCCAATGTCGGCGACACCAAGTCGCTGGTCATCCACCCGGCATCGACCACGCATCGCCAGCTTTCCGACGAGCAGAAGATCAACGCCGGGGCAGGGCCGGACACGGTCAGGCTTTCGGTCGGTATCGAGGACGTCGACGACATAGTCGCCGATCTGGAACAGGCTCTCGCCAAGGTTTGATCGCCATGACCACGCCGAAATTTCTTTCCGTCGGCGTCGACACGGTCGAACCGGAACTTGGCGCACCCGCGCCGGATCGCCTGATTTCGGGCGATCCGAAATTCCGCACCTGGAATGTTGAGGAACAGGACGGCGGCCTCTATGCCGGCGTCTGGGAAGCGACGCCAGGCAAATGGCGCCTCGAATATGACGAATGGGAGTTCTGCCATATCCTGTCGGGCGTTTCAGTGATCGCCGAAGACGGCGGAAGGGCGCGCACTGTCAGAGCCGGCGACAGCTTCGTGCTGAGGCCGGGCTTCAAGGGCAGTTGGGAAGTGCTTGAAACGACTCGCAAGGAGTATGTGATCAAGCTTTGATCGCCCCTGCGGCTGAGCCTGCCGGACCGAATATTCAAAAGCGCACGGCGAGCGTTTCCAGCCCATGGAAATGATAGCTGTCGCAGAAGCGTGGCTGTTCGGCGAGATGCAGCCGCGGCAAGCGTTCGAACAAAGTTTTCAGCGACACCTGCAGTTCGAGCCGGGCGAGCGGCGCGCCGATGCAGAAATGGATGCCTGCGCCGAACGATACGTTCTTCTGGTCGGCGCGGTTCGGCCTGAAGGCGAAGGGCTCGGCAAAGGCCACCGGGTCGTGATTGGCCATGCCGAGCAGCAGGCCGATCGTCTCGCCCGGCTGAACGACGATACCAGGCCCGGCCTCGACCTCCTGATAAGCGTAGCGCGTGAACATGTGCAGTGGCGCATCGTAACGCAGGCACTCTTCGACCGTCGCGGCTGTTGCTTCCGGCGAGACGAAGAAGCGGCGCGGGTCGCCGCCTTGCGCAAGGATCGAGCGCACTGCATTGCCGGTCTGGTGCACCGTTGCCTCATGGCCGGCATTGAGCAAAAGGATTGCCGAGGACACCAGTTCGTCCTCCGACAGTTTCTGGCCGTCCTCCTGTGCCGCAATCAGCAGCGACAGAAGATCCTCCCCCGGCCTCTTTCGCCGCTCGGCGACGTAGCCGCGCAGAAAATCCGAAAAATCCCGCGCCGCGCGATTGGCTGTCTCTTCCGTCTCGCGGGTGCGGCCATGCATGTACATGGCGACCATCCGATGCGACCAGTCGAGCAACTGCGGCCCCATGTCGACCGGCACGCCGAGCATTTCCGTAATGATGGTGATCGGCAAGGGAGCGGCGAACGCCGGCAGCAGGTCGACTCCTCCTGGTTCGAAACGGTCGATCAGTTCGTTTGCCAGCGCCTCGACGCGCGGCCTGAGCCGCTCGACCTCGCGCGAGACGAAGGCGCGGTTGACCAGCGTTCTGAGCCGTGTGTGGACGGGCGGCTCCAGCTCCAGCATCGAATTGGCCTCGACGCCGTCGAGGGCGCTGAGATGCGTGCGATCCTGGCCGATGCCCCTGCTGTCCGGAATGCCGGCCGGGTTCTGGCGGCCGAAGCGGCGGTCGCGCAGCAGACGGTTGACGTCGTCGAAGCCGCCAAAGCACCAGAAACCAAACTCCTCCCAGAAGAAGGCGCTCGATGCACCGTGCAGGAAGGCGTAGGCTTCATAAGGGTCCTGGAAAAAAGCCGGCTCGTGCGGATCGAGCCGCAGGCGACGCGTGGCTGGATCAAAGGCAAGGTAAGGCGGCTTCAATTCGGTCATGCCAGACCATTAGCGCATGACCCCGAAAACCGGAATCGGTTTTCGGAAAGGATCATGCGCAGATTCAGAGTGTTGGAGCGTCCTTTGCGCGTCGAAGGACGCGCGGCGCTCCAAGGCTTGCCAGTCTGGTGCCAGACCGTATGTTGGCCCTCCCGTGGGGCGAGCCGCCGACGCGGTTGCGGAAGGACGGTTTCATGAATGTGATCGTGGTCGGTGCGGGCATTGCCGGGCTTTCGACGGCGTGGTCTCTGGTCAAGGCCGGTCACCTTGTCTCGATCGTCGAGCAGGGGTCGATCCCCAATCCGCTCGCCGCCTCCGGCGACCACCATCGCATCATCCGCCGCGCCTACCGGGCCGAAACGGGCTACGGCCGGCTGATCACCGAGGCCTATGAAGCATGGGATGGGATGTGGGCCGATCTCGGCGAAAGCCATCTCGATCCCCGCGGCTTCATCTGTATTTCGCGCGAGCCGGGAGATGAGGCGGAGGAATACCGCGAAGGCATGGAAGCCGGGAATTATCCGTTCGAATTGTTCGAACCGGACGCTGCGGTGGAACGCTGGCCGTTCCTGCAGCCCGGTTCGTTCCGCTATGCGTATTTTTCGCCGGAAGGTGGCGCGTTGCATTGCCGCAAGATCGCATCTAGCCTCGCCGGATGGCTGCGCACGAACGGCGCCAATGTCTACGAAAACAGCAAGGTGGTCGAGATCGACGCCGACGCCGGACATGTCGTGCTTGCGAGCGGCGAAACGATGCAGGCCGACCGGATCGTCGTCGCTGCCGGCGCGTGGGTGCTGAAACTGTTTCCGGAACTGGATGGCGAACTGAAGACCTGGCGCACCGCGCTCGCCTATGTCGAACCGCCTGTGGATTTGAAGGCAGTCTGGCAGGCAGCACCGGTTATCCTCGAAGTCGGCGGCACCGTCGACGGCTACGCTATCCCGCCCACAGGTGGCGCCGGCATGAAATTCGGCTCGGGCCTGCATAAGGTGCCGACCAGCGATGCCGACTGGAACCGCCAACCGGTTCCAGGCGAGGGTGAGGCGATCCGCAACCTGTTTTCGCCACCGATTGCCCGCATCGAGGAGTACAAGGTCACCGAAGTGGTCACCTGCGCCTACACCTTCACCGCCGACGAGAAGTTCCTGGCCCACCAGGAAGGCAAATGCCTGGTTGTCTCGGCCTGCTCCGGCCATGGCTACAAGTTCGGCGCGGCGGTCGGCAGAAGGGTTGCGGCCTGCCTCGGCAATGGCGATGTCGACGGCCTGAAGAAATGGCTCAGGGCGGAGGCGGCCTGGGCGCCTAATGCATGTCGCGAAAAAGTGTGCAGCGGTTTTGCGATAGCGACATGCATAAAACAAGAACCCAAAGCGCGTCGCATGAGGCCGGTCGAACGCGACACGCTTTAGTATCGGCAATGCCTCGGAATATGCACGCGCCGCCAGCTCGATGAGCCCTCCCTGACCACTACGCGGCGCGCCACTCTCTGGTAGGACGCCGGAATGTCGATGATGCGGCGCTGCTCCGGCCGCACCAGCACCTCTTCGGCGACGCTCTCGTATTCGGCGGGGAGGACAACCCGCCGCCGGCGTTCCGGCTCGATCACGACGATTTCGGCCACGCGTTCATAGCGCGCCTTGTGCCTGACCTTGCACAGCACCTTGCGGCCATTGATGATGCGCCATTCCCAGGAATAGCCGCCGTCATCGACCCTCACGGTGTGATAGATGATGCGGGTGATGGCCGGCACGATTTCATAGCTGACGCGCGCCGGCGCGATCTGCACCACGCGCTCACGCGTCCCGTAGATTGGCGCCTCGTATTCCACCTGCTGGCCGGCTGGGCTGACGAGCACATCTTCATAGACCGTGTCGTAAATGGCCGACCGGTTGACCTGCTCGTAGCATTCGACGGCACGTCCGCCAGCGGCCGTTTCGGACGTCATGCCGAGAACGGTGATGCCGGTAAGGGCCAAGGAAGCAGCTTTCCTGATCATCGCACTCCCCCTGTTTGAACTGCGTGAAGCGAGTTCAACGTTGAGCTGTAGGGTAGGCGGTGGCCGGAAAAAGCGGTTTCACCACTTTTCGTTAAGCGATGCGGTTAAGAACTGCTAAATAACTGCCAGCATGAGCGCGCGTCCTACCGCAGGAGAGGGGCTGCCGGCACGGCGACGGACGAAACTGGCGTAGAAACCTTGATTCGACTTAACCGGATGGCTAGGAGAGGCGGCCTTGCGCTAGGGTGAGCCGGCATCCTATTTACACAATAACGACCCCAGAACCGATTCTGCCCGATTGGAAATCTCCGGCGCCGGAATCCCATCCTCAAAAAGGGATAGTCCATGAAGAACCCCGTCGAAACCTACATGAACCTCGTTCCGATGGTGGTCGAACAGACCAATCGCGGCGAGCGGGCCTACGACATTTTCTCGCGGCTCCTCAAGGAGCGCATCATTTTCATCACCGGCCCGGTCGAGGACGGCATGGCGACGCTGGTCTGCGCGCAGCTGCTGTTCCTCGAGGCGGAGAATCCGAAGAAAGAAATCAACCTCTATATCAACTCGCCCGGCGGCGTCGTCACCTCCGGCATGGCGATCTACGATACGATGCAGTTCATCAAGCCTGCCGTGTCGACGCTGTGCATCGGCCAGGCCGCATCGATGGGTTCGCTGCTCCTGACTGCCGGCCACAAGGACATGCGCTTCGCCACGCCGAACGCCCGCATCATGGTCCACCAGCCTTCCGGCGGCTTCCAGGGCCAGGCCTCCGACATCGAGCGCCATGCGCAGGACATCATCAAGCTGAAGCGTCGCCTCAACGAGGTTTACGTCAAGCACACCGGCAAGAGCTACGATGAGATTGAAAAGACGCTCGACCGTGACCATTTCATGACTGCCGACGAGGCTAGGGATTTTGGCCTCATCGATAAGGTCATTTCGTCACGTGAGCCGGTCGAAGGTATTGCCTTATAGGCCCGTGGTGGCCTGGCGGTGGCAATGAGTGGCGGGATCACGCGCTTTTGGCGCAGCTTGCGGCATTTCGGCCACAATTGGCTGTTCCCTCGACGGGTGCAATTGCCTACGTTAAGGCTATGTTGATTTTCGACGGCTTAGCTTTGCGTGGGGTTGTTCGAATCATTGCCCCGTTTTCCGATTTGTGTTTCGTACGGAATGCGTTGCGGGAGCCGGGGCACTGGCGGCGGCGGGTTGCCGCGATAGATTGAATATGCGCCCTTTCAACCAGACCATCGGCGGGCGGCCATGAAAGGACATGAAAATGAGCAAAGTCGGCAACAACAGCGGTGATTCGAAGAACACGCTTTATTGCTCGTTTTGCGGCAAAAGCCAGCACGAAGTGCGCAAGCTGATTGCCGGGCCGACGGTGTTCATCTGCGACGAATGCGTTGAGCTGTGCATGGACATCATCCGCGAGGAGAACAAGACCTCGATGGTGAAGTCGCGCGAGGGCGTGCCTACCCCGCAGGAAATCCTCAAGGTTCTCGACGACTATGTCATCGGCCAGCCCTACGCCAAGCGCGTGCTGTCGGTGGCCGTCCACAACCATTACAAGCGCCTCGCCCATGCCGGCAAGAACAACGACGTCGAGCTGGCGAAGTCGAACATCCTGCTGATCGGCCCGACCGGCTGCGGCAAGACGTTGCTGGCGCAGACGCTGGCCCGCATCATCGACGTCCCCTTCACCATGGCCGACGCGACGACGTTGACCGAGGCCGGCTATGTCGGCGAGGACGTCGAGAACATCATCCTGAAGCTGTTGCAGTCGGCCGACTACAATGTCGAGCGCGCCCAGCGCGGCATCGTCTATATCGACGAGATCGACAAGATCTCGCGCAAGTCGGACAATCCCTCGATCACCCGCGACGTGTCGGGCGAGGGCGTGCAGCAGGCACTTTTGAAGATCATGGAAGGCACCGTTGCCTCCGTGCCGCCGCAGGGCGGCAGGAAGCATCCGCAGCAGGAATTTCTGCAGGTCGACACCGCTAACATCCTGTTCATCTGCGGCGGCGCTTTCGCCGGCTTGGACAAGATCATTTCGGATCGCGGCAGGAAGACCTCGATCGGTTTCGGCGCCATTGTCGCTTCGCCCGAGGATCGCCGCACCGGCGATGTTTTCCGCCTGGTCGAGCCTGAGGATCTCTTGAAGTTCGGCCTCATTCCCGAGTTCGTCGGCCGTTTGCCTGTCCTGGCGACGCTGGAGGATCTCGACGAGCCGGCACTGATCCAGATCCTGACCGAGCCGAAGAACGCGCTGGTCAAGCAGTATCAGCGGCTGTTCGAGATGGAAAATGTCGACCTGACTTTCCACGAGAACGCGCTCTCGGCCATCGCCAAGCGCGCCATCGAGCGCAAGACCGGCGCACGCGGCCTGCGTTCGATCATGGAAGCGATCCTGCTCGACACCATGTTCGAGCTGCCGGCACTGGAAGGCGTGCGCGAAGTCGTTATTTCGGAAGAGGTGGTGTCAGGCAATGCCAGGCCGCTCTACATCTATTCCGAGCAGAAGGAAAAGAAGGGCAACGTCAGCGCCTGACGTGAGCCGGCAATGGGTTTTTTTGAAACGGCGCCGCAGGGCGCCGTTTTGCTGTCGTACACCGGGTGCTGGCTGTGGATTGGAGGGACGGACCGTGTTGACCCTTGATCTTTACCCCCTGTGCCTCCAACTAAAGGCGGAAGGCCGTGGGCCGAATTCTGTGCTGTAAAACTCCCGTCACAAACGGTGGTAGGCGGAACGATCCCCGGTCGTTAATATGAGATTCGCGGTTGGCCGATTGGCGGCCGCGACATGAAAGGTTGGACAATGGCCAAATTACCCAAGGCTCCCAGCGACGGCGTCTTCGCAGTCCTCCCACTGCGCGACATCGTGGTGTTCCCGCACATGATCGTTCCGCTCTTTGTCGGGCGTGAAAAGTCGATCAAGGCGCTGGAAGAAGTGATGGGTCAGGAAAAGCAGATCCTGCTCGCGACCCAGATGAATGCCGCCGACGACGATCCGGAGCCCGATGCCATCTTTGACATCGGCACGCTCGCCAACGTGCTGCAATTGCTGAAACTGCCGGACGGCACCGTGAAGGTGCTGGTCGAAGGCGCCTCGCGCGCGAAAATCGTCGCGTTCACCGACCGTCCCGACTTCCATGAAGCCCGTGCTGCTGCGCTGGTCGAACCGGATGAGGAAGAGGTCGAGGTCGAGGCGCTGGCACGTTCCGTGGTCACCGACTTCGAGAACTACGTCAAGCTGAACAAGAAGATCTCGCCCGAAGTGGTGGGTGCCGCCAGCCAGATCGACGACTATTCCAAGCTCGCCGACACGGTCGCTTCGCATCTTGCCATCAAGATCCCCGAGAAGCAGGAGATGCTCGCAACGCTGTCCGTCAAGGAACGGCTGGAAAAGGCGATGGGCTTCATGGAAGCCGAAATCTCGGTGCTCCAGGTCGAGAAGCGCATCCGCTCGCGCGTCAAGCGCCAGATGGAGAAGACGCAGCGCGAATACTACCTCAACGAGCAGATGAAAGCGATCCAGAAGGAGCTCGGCGAGGGCGAAGACGGCCGCGACGAGGCCGCCGAGATCGAGGCGCGCATCAAGAAGACCAAGCTTTCCAAGGAGGCCCGCGAAAAGGCGGAAGCCGAACTGAAGAAGCTGCGGACGATGTCGCCGATGTCGGCTGAATCGACCGTGGTGCGCAACTATCTCGACTGGCTGCTGTCGATCCCGTGGGGCAGGAACTCCAAGGTCAAGCAGGATCTGGCCTTTGCCCAGAACGTGCTCGATACGGATCATTTCGGCCTCGACAAGGTCAAGGACCGCATCGTCGAATACCTCGCTGTGCAGAGCCGCCAGAAGAAGCTGAAGGGGCCGATCCTGTGCCTCGTCGGACCTCCCGGCGTCGGCAAGACCTCGCTCGGCAAGTCGATCGCCAAGGCGACCGGCCGCGAGTTCATCCGGATGGCGCTGGGCGGCGTGCGCGACGAGGCCGAGATCCGTGGTCACCGCCGCACCTACATCGGCTCGATGCCCGGCAAGGTTATCCAGTCGATGAAGAAGGCGAAGAAATCCAACCCGCTCTTCCTGCTCGACGAGATCGACAAGATGGGCCAGGATTTCCGCGGGGATCCGTCATCGGCTTTGCTCGAGGTGCTCGATCCCGAGCAGAACTCGACGTTCATGGACCATTACCTCGAGGTCGAATACGACCTGTCGAGCGTGATGTTCGTGACGACGGCGAACACGCTGAATATCCCTGCGCCCTTGATGGACCGCATGGAGATCATCCGTATCGCCGGCTACACTGAGGACGAGAAGATCGAGATCGCCAAGCGTCACCTGATGCCCAAGGTGATCCGCGACCACGCGTTGCAGTCGAAGGAGTTCTCCGTCGGCGAGGACGCGATCCGCGGCATCATCCAGACCTACACCCGTGAAGCGGGCGTCAGGAGCCTGGAACGCGAGCTGATGAAGCTCGGGCGCAAGGCGGTGACCGAGATCCTGAAGACGAAGAAGAAGACGATCAACATCACGGCGGACAATCTTGCCGATTACCTTGGTGTTCCGCGCTTCCGCTTCGGCCAGGTCGAGAGCGACGATCAGGTCGGCGTGGTCACCGGGCTCGCCTGGACAGAAGTCGGCGGCGAGCTGTTGACGGTGGAAGGCGTCATGATGCCCGGCAAGGGCCGCATGACAGTGACCGGCAATCTGCGCGACGTGATGAAGGAATCGATCTCTGCGGCGGCCTCTTACGTCCGCTCGCGGGCCATCGATTTCGGCGTCGAGCCGCCGCTGTTCGACAAGCGCGATATCCACGTCCACGTGCCGGAGGGCGCAACCCCGAAGGACGGGCCGTCGGCCGGCGTGGCGATGGCAACGGCGATCGTCTCGGTGCTGACCGGCATCCCGGTCAGAGCCGATGTGGCGATGACCGGCGAGATCACGCTGCGCGGCCGGGTGTTGCCGATCGGCGGCCTTAAGGAAAAGCTGCTTGCCGCACTCCGCGGCGGCATCAAGAAGGTGCTGATCCCGGAGGAGAACGCCAAGGATCTGGCGGAGATTCCGGAAAACGTGAAGAGCGGCATGGAAATCATTCCGGTCTCACGCGTCGGCGAAGTGTTGCGCCACGCGCTGGTGCGCATGCCGGAACCGATCCAGTGGGTCGAACCCACTAATGCGCCTGCCGTGGTCGATGTCGCAGACGAAGCTGGTAAATCGCTGGCACATTAGTTCTTGCTAAAGTTGCAATGCACAAAGAGAGAGCCGGGCCTTGAGCCCGGCTTTTTCATGTGAAGAACCCCGGATTTCCGGGCTTTTTTCGACTTTTTAAGCGCTTTTTGACTTGGTTGCCGGAGCGCTTCTTTCTAAAGTCCGTTTCCTGCCGGATGAGTCGAATGTTCCGGTTTTCTCATGGAAGGGAATTTTTATGAACAAGAACGAACTGGTGTCCGCTGTCGCCGATGCCGCGAGTATTTCGAAGGGTGACGCGCAGTCGGCGGTTGATGCGGTGTTTTCCGTCATCACCGGCGAACTGAAAAAGGGCGGCGATGTCCGGCTTGTCGGCTTCGGAAATTTCACCGTGTCAAAACGCGCCGCGTCGACCGGCCGCAATCCGCAGACCGGTGCGGAAGTGAAGATCCCGGCGCGCACCGTGCCGAAGTTCTCGGCCGGCAAGGGCCTCAAGGACGCTGTCAACTAAGCGCCTTCTTAAGTCTTTCAGAGAAAAGAAAAGCCGGCATATCCGGTTTTTCTTTTCTGTTGGACAAGGCGGCGCTACGCCGTCGGCGCGTCCGTGCGCATTAAGCCTTCTTTCTTGAGATTGACCCACAGCGCCGATGGCAGCTTCGTGTCGAGCAGCGAGCGATTGCTTTCGACTTCGCCCGGCCGCTGGCCGCCCGGAATTACCGAGACGACCGAGGGATGCAGCAGCGGGAACTGCAGCGCGGCCTCGATCAGGCGCACGCCGTGGCGCTTGCAGACGGCCTCGATGCGGGTAACGCGGTCGATGATATCCTGCGGCGCCTCCGAATAATTGTAATAGGCGCCGGGTTTCGGCCCGGTTGCCAGGATGCCGGAATTATACGGCCCGCCGAGAACGATGCCGATGCCGCGTTGCTGGCATAGCGGCAGGAAAGACTGCAGCGCTTCCTGCTCCAGCAGCGTGTAACGCCCGGCAAGCAGGAACAGGTCGAAATCGCCGCGCTCGGCCAGCGTCTGGGCAACCTGCCACTCGTTGATGCCGCCGCCGAATGCCTTGATCACGCCCTGGTCGCGCAATGCCAGCAATCTGTAGTAGCCGGAGCTCATGAATTCCTGGATGCGCTGATCCGAGGCTTCCTTGCTGCCATGCGTGAAGATGTCGACATCGTGCACGAAGAGGATGTCGATGCGGTCAACGCCGAGCCGTTCCAGCGAGGCTTCGAAGGAGCGCATGACGCCATCATAGCTGTAATCATAAACCTCGCGGCGCGATGGGGTGTCGAAGAATTTGCCGATGCCGGTACGCTGTTCCGGCGGGCAGGCGTGCATGATGCGCCCGACCTTGCTGGACAGCACGTAGTCGTCGCGCTTCTTCGAACGCAGGAACGGATTGAGCCGCGTTTCGGCAAGGCCTAGCCCATAGAGCGGCGCCGTGTCGTAGTAGCGGCAGCCGACCCGCCATGCCGCTTCCAGCGTGGCATTGGCATCCTCGTCGGTCACGGCACGATAAAGATTGCCGAGCGGCGCCGTGCCGAAACCGAGCTCGGTGACGTTGATGCCGCCATTGCCGATGCGGTCGAAATGCCGTGTCTTCATATGCTGCCGGTTCCTCGTTTTGCGATTTGCCATGACACTATCACGGCTGTGGCGCATCAAAAGCACTGCGTGTTGTTGGACACTGATTTTCGCGGTGATAGCATGAATGAAAACAAGCTGTTCGAGGCAAATGTGACCGAGATATTCAAGTGGCTCTCCGGCACCGGCAAGCTCGTGCAAATGTCATGACGGACGCCGGCGAAAACCTGTTTGGGATTGCGCTGACCGAGCTTGGCACCGTGCTGGAGCGTATCGACGCAAGCCGCATCGACGCCGCTTGCGTCATCCTGGCCGGCGCGAAAAAGATTGTCACCTATGGCTGCGGCCGCGAGGCGCTGCAGGTCAAGGGTTTTGCCATGCGGCTCTATCATCTCGGCTTGCCGGTGTCGGTCGTCGGCGACATGACCACACCGCCGCTGGGCGCGGGCGATGTCTTCCTCGCCAGTTCCGGCCCGGGCGAGACGTCGACGGTGCTGATCTTGATGCAGGTCGCGCGCGCGGCCGGTGCCACAGTCCTGCTGCTCACCGCGCAAGCCGACAGCACTGCCGCGAAGCTGGCCGACTTCGCCCTGCTTATCCCGGCTCAGACCATGGCCGACGACCAGGGTCCCGAAAAGACATCCGTCCTGCCGATGGGCTCGGTTTTCGAAGGCGCGCTGTTCGTCCTCTTCGAAGTGATGGTGCTGAAGCTCAGGGATCTGACCGGCGTCTCGCCGGAAGCGATGCGCGCCCGCCACACCAATATGGAGTAGGTGTCATGCGCTACGAATTGATGCTGCCGCACCAGATTCGCAAGGCGATCGCCGAGAACCGGCCGGTCGTGTTGCCGCTCGGTGTGCTCGAATATCATGGCGAGCACATGGCCGTCGGCATGGACACACTGGCGGTGGTCAAGAGCCTGGAATTGTTCGAAAAAGAAGCCGACATCATTATCCTGCCACCCTTCTACTACGGCGCGGCGAGCTATGCGGTTGCAGCGCCGGAAGCCAGCGGCTCGGTGCAGGTCGGCGGCAATGTGCTGGCGCCATTTGCGGAAGAATTGTTCTACAGCCTGCTGCGCATAGGCTTCCGCAACATCCATGCCATCATTCACCACCAGACCGAAAATTTTGCCGCCGGCATGCCAACCGATCTCGCCTTCAAGGCCGCCGGCCGGCAGGCGATCTTCCGCTTCCTGGAGAAAGAACGCGGCGAAGGCTGGTGGGGCTCTGCGGCGATGGCCGACTATTATGCCGAGCACGCCGAGGGCATTAATTTCTTCAACTGGGTGCAGGTGCATCCGCTGATGCCGGCCTCAATGCACAGCCAGTATCCGTTCGACCATGCCGGCGTCGGCGAGACGTCACTGATGCTGGCGTTGTGCCCGGACGCGGTGGATGCCGGCCGCTTCGCAGACAACACCGGCTGGTACACGGCAAGTGCGCCCGAAGCCTCGGCGGAATTGGGGCAAAAAGGGGTTGCCACGATCCTCGAGCATTTGCGGGCAACACTTTCGTGTTAGCGCGTTTTCCCTTCTCGTTGTGGGAGAAGGGAGAGCTGGTGCAGTTATTTCACCGCGCCCGCTGTCATGCCCATGATCAGGTAGCGCTCCAGCGCGATGCCAATGACGGCGAGCGGTGTGATGGCGGCGGTGGCGAGCGCCGCCATCGACCACCAGTTGATGCCTTGCGAGCCGGTCTGGCTCGCCACCATGACAGGAATGGTCTTGGCGTCGGTCGAGGTCAAAAGCGCGGCAAAGAAATATTCGTTCCAGCACAGCACCATCGCCAGGATGAAGGCCGCGACCATTCCCGGCAGCGCGATCGGCATGACGATGCGCAAGAAGGCGCCCCAGATTGACAGGCCGTCGACGAGTGCTGCCTCCTCCAATTCCACGGGAATCGAGTTGAACTGGTCGCGCATGATCCAGATGACGATCGGCAGCACCATCAGGGTGTAGAGCAGGATCAGCCCGACGCGCGTGTCGAGCAGGCCGACTTCCCTGTAGAGCACGAGGAAGGGCAGGGCCAAAACCACTGGCGGCAGGATCAGCTGCGACAGGAAGAAGAAGGAAATGTCCTCGTTCCTGAACCACGCGAATTTGTAGCGGTAGCGGGTCAGCCCGTATGCGGCGAGACTGCCGATGACGATGGCGAGGGTCGACGCGCCGACCGAGGTGATGACCGAATTCATGAAACGCTTGATGAATTCGTCGCGCACCGTCGACGTCCGAAAGATCGAGTCCGGCGACAGGCCGAGCGAACGCCAGCCTTTCCAATCGGGCTGGAAGTCGACAAACGGGATCAGATGGCCCTGGGTGACATCGACCGCGGTCTTGAACGAGGTGGTTATCGTCCAATAGATCGGGAACAGGCAGATGAAGGCCCAGAAGATGAGGGCGCCGTAGATGAAGACACGGTTGGCGACAAAGCTTGCCGGCGAGCGGATTTCGGACGCGGCATAGTCGGTGGTTTGAACGCTCATCTTGCCGGCCCGATCAATTGACATTGCGTACGAACCGGCTGGCGAATTTCAGCAGCCAGGTCACGAAGACGATGATGATGATCAGATAGGCCATCGCCAGCATGGTGCCGTAGCCGACATTCGAACGGTCGCGATATTCGCGGTAGATGAAGCTCGACACCGAATCGGTCGCGCCGCCCGGGCCGCCGGAGGTGACGGTGATGATGATGTCGGCGAGCTTCAGCTTGAAGATAATGCGCAGGATGACCGCCGTCACCGACACCGGCAGCATCAGCGGGAAGGTGACTTGCCAGAAAGTCTGCCAGGCGGTGGCGCCATCGACACGCGCGGCCTCGAGCACCTCACGCGACATCGCCTGCAGGCCGGCGAGCAGCATGATCATCATGAACGGGATGAAAGTCCACGCGTCCAGCACCATGATCGAGATGCGGGCGGTAATCGGGTTGGAGAAGAAGGCCGGGTTTTCCCAGCCGAGATGCCGCGCCAGCGTCGCGGCCGGCCCGAAGCGGTATTCCATCAGCGACTTGCCGATCATCCACGAAACCGCGACCGGCGACAGCATCAGGGGCATGAGAAACACGACACGGAAGAATTTTCGCGCCCGGATCTGCGCGTTGAGCAGCAGTGCCAGGCCGAAGGCGATGACATATTCGACGAACACCGCCAGCACGTAGAGCACCATGTTGAACAGCGCGTTGCGATAATAGGCGTCGTTCAGCATCTGCCAGAAATTGTCGAGCCCGTTGAACTGCCGGCCGCTGAAGGAACTGAGGTTCCAGTCGGTCAGCGCGATATAGAAGCCGAACAGCGTCGGGAAAATCACCATGGCAATGGTGAACAGCAGCGCCGGCAGCAGGAACAGCGCGCGCTGGCCGTCCTCGCCGCGCGTCAGCACCTGGCCGACACCGAGCGCGACACCCCACAGTATGTAGGCGTAGACCACGGGCCGCCAGGTCTCGAAGCCGATAGCGTCGACATCGCTCTTGTAAAGGATCTGCAGCGCGATCACCGCCAGAAGGCCGAGCGTCGCCGCAGCCATCAGCGCCCAGCCAAGCCGTTTGCGGCTCCGCGGTATCAGGTCGGATGGCACGGCGCCTGCGGGCCATTCACTTGTCGACAAAGTCTGGTCAGCCAGGGTCCGGTCAGCCACGCGTCTTGCCCGTTCACAGGAGGCTCGATGACCGGCCGAGCCGGTCGGGGCCAAGTCGGTCAAGGGGAGGTCCGGCGGCTGTGCGCTGCCGGACCAAGTTTCACGATCTCAGCCTACATGCCGAGCGAGGCCTTGTAGAGCTTGATCTGGTTGTCGCGGCCGATCTGGTCGGTCAGCTTCTCCCAGGCGGCTGCGATTGCGTCGGCGCCTTCCTGCGCCTTCATCTTGCCGGCAAAGGTGTTGGCCAAAATGTCCTCGGCGGCGCTGTAATACTGGAAGATGCCAGGGATGCGCGGCTCGATCGCCGCGTTCGGATGGTTGTAGCTGTCGGCTTCCGACTTCAGATACGATGTGATGAACGCTTCGTCGTAGCCCGCCGCCACCCATTCCGGAATGTTGAAGTGCGAGTTGCGATAGGGCTGGAAACCCGATGGATAGGCCGCGCACCATAGCGACAGGTCCTTGCCGCCAAGATGGGCAGCGGCAGACCATGCCGCCTTCTTCTTCTTTTCGTCGCTGTCGACGCGGGCCATGACATAGACACCCCAGCCGAGATAGGCGCAGTTCGGCGCATAGTTCGGGCCGCTGGCGAGCTTGTCCCACTGGCCGGTCTTGGAGTTGTAGACATCATCGGAGCCCGGCAGGATCGAGAAGCCGGTGATGTCGCCGACGACCGAGGAATCGTTGGTCTTGACGTTCGAACCGACGTCGCCCCACCAGGTGACCATCGAACCGGTGCCTGCCAGGAATTGCTGGAAGGCGGTGGTGTTCGGGTCGGCGTTGATCTGGTCGGCAGGTTCGGAGGGCAGGGCATCGATAACGTCCTGGATCGCCCGCACCCAGGCCGGATTGTTGACGCGCGGCTTCATCGTGTCGGCATCGAACAGCCAGGCCTTGTCATCGGGATGCTTCGCGTAGGCGCTGGCGCGGCTGCCGAGGAAATAAAAGCCGAAACCGCCCCAGGGCTTGGGCGCATCGAGATAGCCAAAGACATCCTGGCCGTTCACCTGCTTGCCCTTGAGGAATTTCGTCACCGCCTGCACCTGCTGCCAGGTCTTCGGCACGCCCCACTCACCTTGACCACCGCCGTCCTTCCATGCCTTGGCGAGGTCGGCATCGGCGAACACGTCGGTGCGGTAGTTGAAATTATGCGCGTCGCCATCGACGGTCACGCGATATTGCTTGCCCTCCCATGTGCCGACCGGCGGCTGCAGATAGGCCACGACATCCTTCATGTCGATCTGGTCCTTGACCCAGTCCGGCATCTCGGAGGTGAGACCCTTGCCGCAGACGTCGCCTTCGAACGGTGCTCCCATTTCGATGATGTCGAAATCGACGGTGCCGGTCGCAATCGACTGCTGCAGGCGGGCGTTGTAGTCAGCCTGCGCCAGGTCGATCCAGTTGATCTTGGCGCCGGTATAGGTTTCCCACGGCTTCAGGAAGCCGCGAAACAGCACATTGTGCAGGTTCTGGTTGTTGAGACCCATGAAGGTGAGCTCGACACCGGCGAATTCGCCTTCCTTGACGTTGGCCTTGGTGGCGCCCAGGCAAAGCTCGCCGACCTGCTGGAAATCGGCATCGGTCGGTTGACCCTTGCCCACGCCGGGGATCTGCAGGATCTGTGCGCGCAAATCGTCGGCGGCCGCTGCCGGACGCGTCAAAGCGCCGAGACCGGCGCTGGAGGCCGCAGTGAGGGCGGCCATGCTGGCCGCTCCCTTCAGCACGTCGCGGCGGGTGGCCCCGGCGCGGACAAGTTGGTTATACAGGCTGACTTTCATCTCGTTCCTCCCAGAAGGTCAATTGTGGATTGGTTCAGTTGGTGGAGCGCCGATTATGTTCCCCAACGACAGCGACTCCCGTAAATAGCGGCCCGAATTCTCCCTCCCGCGACGCTTGGCATTCAGTACCGGACAAGCGCACCGGTGCGCCCGGAACAGGGTCATAAGCCGGGCACTGTCACTATTCGCACAACGAAGTGCGGTGTCAACGTGAATGGGTTTTTCACCTATAAGAGACTGACTTGCCCTCGCCGTTTGCGTTGTTTAGCTTCACGGCAACTGAAGGGGGAATGATGGCTCAAGTCGCTATCCGCAATGTGGCCAAGGCGTTCGGAACCGTCAAGGTTCTGCACGATGTCAGCGTCGACATCGGCGACGGGCAGTTCGTGGTGCTGGTCGGGCCTTCCGGATGCGGCAAGTCCACGCTGCTGAGGATGGTGGCCGGGCTGGAAACCGTTTCCGGCGGCACCATCGCCATCGGCGAGCGCGTCGTCAACCATCTGCCGCCGGCCAAGCGCGACATCGCCATGGTGTTCCAGAACTACGCGCTCTATCCGCACAAGACCGTCGAGCAGAACATGGCCTTTGCTCTCAAGCTGCGCAAAACCGACCCGGCGGTGGTCACTGAGCGGGTCAAGCGCGCCGCCGACATCCTCGACCTCAACCCCTACCTCAAGCGCTATCCGCGCCAGCTCTCAGGCGGCCAGCGCCAGCGCGTCGCCATGGGCCGCGCCATCGTGCGCAACCCGCAGGTGTTCCTGTTCGACGAGCCGCTCTCCAATCTCGATGCCAAATTGCGTGTCCAGATGCGCACCGAGATCAAGGAACTGCACCAGCGGCTGAAGACCACCACCATCTACGTCACCCACGACCAGATCGAGGCCATGACCATGGCCGATAAAATCGTGGTGATGCGCGACGGTCGCATCGAACAGGTCGGCGCGCCCCTGGAATTGTTCGACCGGCCGGCCAACCTGTTTGTCGCCGGCTTCATCGGTTCGCCCTCGATGAACCTGCTTAAGGGCGTCGTGCGAAAGGGCGACAAGCCCGTCGCCGAGATCGCCGGGACGCCGTTCCCGATTGCGGCCAACAGTGCCGTGGAAGATGGCCGCAATGTCGTCTATGGCGTGCGGCCCGAGCATCTCGAAATCCATCCCGATGGTGTTCCGGCGAAGATTTCGGTGGTCGAGCCGACCGGTTCCGAGACTTTGGTGTTCCTGCGCTTCGGCGAGGGCGAGATGGTGGCGCTGTTCCGTGAGCGCCACGACTTCAAGCCGGGCGACACACTGCACCTGAAACCGCGGCTCGACCAGGTGCATCTCTTCGACGCAGAGACCGGCAAGCGGCTCTGATTTCGCCCCAGCAAACTTCGCGAGGAATACCATGCTCAAAGGAATCAATCCCCTGCTCAATGCCGATGTGCTGCAGGCGCTGCGGGCGATGGGTCACGGTGACGATCTGATCGTCGCCGACACCAATTTCCCGTCCGATTCGGTGGCCCGCCAGACTGTGCTTGGCACGCTGCTGCGCATCGATGCGTCGGCGGCCGACGTGGTCAAGGCGGTGCTTTCGCTCTATCCGCTGGACACCTTCGTCGACGACGCGGCCGCGCGCATGGAGATCGTCGGCAAGCCGGACGAAATCCCTGTCGTGCAGCAGGAAGTGCAAAAAGAGATCGATGCCGCCGAGGGCAAGGCCTGGCCTATGATCTCGGTCGAGCGCTACGCCTTCTACGAACGCGCCAGGAAGGCCTATTGCGTCATCCAGACCGGCGAGCGCCGATTCTATGGCTGTTTTGCCTTTCGCAAGGGCGTCGTGCCGCCGGATGCGGAGTAGCGGCATGCCGGCGAAACCGATCGTCATATTGGGCGTTTTCGTTGCCGACACCGCCTACCGCGCCGCCCGCCAGCCGCGCATGGGCGAGACGATCCTGGGCACGTCCTTCACGCTCGGCCCCGGCGGCAAGGGCTCGAACCAGGCGGTGGCGGCTGGCCGGCTCGGCGCCGACGTCACCTTCCTGACCCGCCTCGGCGTCGATCCCTTTGCCGATATGGCCAGGCAGACCTGGGCGCATGCCGGCGTAAAGAGCGCCGTCATCGACACGCCGGAAAGCTACACCGGTGCCGCCTATATCTTCATCGAGGAGACGAGCGGCAACAACGCCATCATCGTCAGCCCCGGCGCGGCCATGCTGATCTCGCCCGCCGATATCGAGGCAAATGCCGGCCTGATCCGCGCGGCCGGCGTCTTCGTCACCCAGCTCGAACAGCCGATCGAGGCGGCGCTGCGGGCGCTGGAGATCGCGCGCGGGGCAGGGGTGACCACCATCCTCAACCCGGCGCCGGCGGCAAAGCTTCCGGACCATATCTATACGCTTTGCGACTATGTCACGCCCAACGAAACCGAGGCCGAGGAACTGACCGGCATCAAGGTGTCTTCCATCGACGATGCCCGCCGTGCAGCCGACGGCCTGCTCGAGAAAGGCGTTGGCGCGGTCGTCGTGACGCTCGGCGAAAAAGGTGCGCTGCTGCATACGGCCGATCGTTCCGTGCATGTCGCAGCAGTTGCCGCCGGCCCGGTCGTCGAGACCACCGGCGCCGGCGACGCCTTCAATGGCGGCCTGACCGCGGCGCTGTCGAGGGGGATCGAACCCCTGCAGGCGGTGCGCTTCGCCTGCGCCGTCGCCGGCATCTCGGTGACGCGTCCAGGCACGGCGCCGTCCATGCCGACGCTGCAGGAAGTCGAGGCGCTGCTGGCGAGGGGGTGAGGTCGTGTGGATTACCTCACGAACGAAGATGGTTTGTGACAAATCAACGTCGACATTTCTCCGAGACCAAGGGCCGTGGCCCGAAGGAGAAATGGCGCGAGTGACGGGGCTCGAACCCGCGACCTCCGGCGTGACAGGCCGGCACTCTAACCAACTGAGCTACACCCGCGCATGGACGAGCACGTGTCAGCCGTGTTCGTCGTTGGGCGGTGGATAAGGGGTAAGCCACCGGGTGTCAAGCGGACCCGGACAGCATAACAGCAAACAGCAGAAGGTTTTTTGACAAGCAGAACTTTGTCGCCGAAGCCCAACTCCCGGCCAGGCCGCTGGCCGCTCATTTGGCCTTGCGAAGCCGGTCCTAACTGCTTAAAGGTCCGGCCCGGAGCGGGCGATTAGCTCAGTTGGTAGAGCGCTTCGTTTACACCGAAGATGTCGGCGGTTCGAGCCCGTCATCGCCCACCATTTTTCCGCCAAGTGTTTCGACCAGACACGCTCGTGCGACGTCAGGTTCATGCGAGCATCGTCCAACTGCCGGTTGGTAGACGCAGCCATCTGGCCTCCCTTATCATTCTCCGATCTGCGTGGTGATCGCACCGTCGAATCGAAAGATGCGACGGGCTTGTTTGTTGCCGGAAAAGAGTTGGGACCCGGGCCTTGGTTTTCGCGTCGATGTCTGCCGGGTTTGGAAGTCGGAACGTGAAAGAATTCCCTTGGGAGCCCGATAACAGCCATGCAGCACGCGCTCGTCACACCACCGAACACGGTATCAGACTGATTGAGGAGCTTCGGTATTCGATCGCTCTGTCGCGCCGCCTGATTGAGGTGTCGCATTCACTGCTCAAGAGGTCGCAGGGCCAAAGCAGGCGTCTCGAGGGCGATAGTATCGGGATTGGCTGACACGCACGTGGGTTGTCGACTACGGTCCCTCGTAAGGCACATGGACCCTCGATACTGAGTGGCCCCGGCAGACAAACCGGCGATCGACGCAACCAATGGTTTTGTGGTTGTTGCGTGTCGCCGCTCCCAAACGCTTCACAGTCCGGGTGAGGCATAAGACTTTGGTCTTACCAAACCGTCTTTCCGGTTGGGACCTAAGTCTGGTCGGCTGCCTCCTCGGGTGGCAGATGATTGCCGAAAGCTAAAACTTGCAGTAATTCTAGAGATCACAAACAAAAACAAACCTTACTTGCGTATGGGCATGGGCGGGAACGAAAATATTCCTGGATGGCTTACGAGTCATCTTCCGAATGATCCTGTGATCGCAGGAGATCTCGCGGACAAGATATCGAAGGAGGCTGAAAAAATCCAGCTTCCAGGCGAACGGGTTTTGACAACCCGTAGCGAAGAAGACACCTTTAAGAAGAAAAAAGTTGAACCGTATCGCCGCGCCACGGTTGCGGGAATCTTTGCCAGCGGCTCATTCCTGGCCTTATTAGTACTAACCATTTATCTGCTGTATGTGCTGTCGATTGTGGCCGGGGGAACGGTCGCGGATGTTCCTCTGCCCCCACGCTGAACTGTTAGACGTTCCGCCAAGACTCCGATTTGCCCGTACCGTGTTGATGCTGCGACCCTTCCATGTCCGTGGATGTCGTGTGCGACTTGTGCGATTGCCCGCCGCGGCTCAGCCTGCAGCTTCCGCCGGATTCGCAAGCCGTTTTCCGACGTACACGCATTGCTTCGCTGGTTCCGGATCCTGCAGCACCTCGAAGCCGATTGCCTTATAGAACCTTAGCGCATCATCGTTCTCCGGCATGACTTCGAGGTGAATGCCGGTCGAGCCGCTCGCGGCAAGGCGCTGCTCGAGGAAGGCCATCGCGCGCCTGCCGATGCCTTTCCCGCGCGCTTGCGGCAACAGGTCGATATGGCCATGCGACGGGTAGGCTGTCAGCGCAGGCGGAACACCGAAATCGGGTTGGTGGATCAGGTGCCGCGCCCAGTCGCTGCCGCGCCAATGCGAGCTGTCGGGTCCCGGGTCGGCGACGCGCGGCTGCAGGCCGGGATACCAGTTTGACGCCAGGCTGGCATTGAAAGCGGCTGTGTCGGCTGCGCCAAGCAGATAGCCAGCCGCGCCTGCAGCACTATCGATAATGAAGGCCAGCTCGGGTTCGAGGACTTGGTAGGGAATGGTGTAGAGCAGGCCTAGCAGGTCCGGGTCGTCCTCGCGCCCGCTGGCATCCTTGCCGGCATCGCCGGTCTTGAGACAGATCATCGCAAGCGCTGCATGATCAGCGGTGGTCGCGCGGCGCAGGAAGAAACCGCCGCCGAAATCGAGGATCATGGCGGCAGCAGCCGGAAGTCATTGCCCTCGGGCAAAAGCTGCCCGCCATCGACGATGACGGTCGTGCCGGTGATGTAACTGGCGTCGTCAGAGGCCAGGAACAGGAAGGCATTGGCCACATCGCGCGGGCTGCCGAGCCGGCCGAGCGGGATGGCATCTTCCATGTTCTTGATGAAGGCCGCTCCGCGATGCTGCTCTATGCCTTCGGTGAGGATGTTGCCGGGCTCGACGCCGTTGACAGTAATGCCGTAGCCCGAAAATTCGAGCGCAGCCGAACGGATCAGCCCATTGATGCCGGCCTTGGTCGCCGAATAATGGCCGTGGCCGGGGCTGGTGACATGCGGGCCGGTGATCGAGGAGGTGAACAGCATGCGGCCAAAATGCTGTGCCTTCATCGGCACCAGTGCGGCGCGCGCGGCGATAAAGCTGCCGCGCAAATTCACCGCCATGACCCGGTCCCAATCGTCGGGACTGGTGTTTTCCAGCAATTGCCAGGGATAAATGCCGGCATTCTGGACCATGATGTCGAGCCGGCCGTGACGGTGGAGCGCCAGTGACACGGCGGCTTCCGCATCGGCCATCTGAGAGATGTCGGTGCGAATGAATTGAGCGCCGACCTCATCTGCCGTTGCTTGTCCGGCTTCGGTCTCGGTATCGGCCAGCACCAGCTTCGCGCCTTCCTCGGCAAAGCGCTGCGCGATCGCCTTGCCAATGCCGCGGGCAGCGCCGATGACCAGCGCCACCTTGCTAAAAAGTCTGCCGGTTTGCGGTAGGCTGCTCATGCGAGCCTCTGGCGGATGGTTTGCTTGAATGCGTCGAGCAGCACGGCGGCGAGCACCAGCAGGCCGTGGATCACCTGGGTGAAGTTGGCCGGCAGGCCCATGAGATTGATCGCCGTGTTGATGGCGGAGAGAAGCAGCACGCCGGCATAGACGCCGGGCAAGGTGCCGACGCCGCCTTTCAGGCTGACGCCGCCGATGACGACCGCGGCGAAGGCATTGAACAACAGGCCGACGCCGAGATTGGCTGTCGCGCCGGAGGTGCGGATTGCCAGCAGCCAGCCGGCAAGGCCGGCAATCGCGCCGGCGAGAACGAAGGCTATGACAAGGTTTCGGTTGACGCGGATGCCGGCGCGAAAGGTCGCCGTCTCGTTGCCGCCGATCATGACCAGGTGCCTGCCGAATGGCGTCTTGGCCATAATCAGCGAGAACACCACGAAACACGCAATGGCGATCCAGGCAGTCAGTGGCAGGCCGCCCAGGCGCTGGATGCCGAACCAGCGGATTGCCGGCGCAAGGTCCTGCGCCGAGCGGCCGCCGGAAATGACCAGCACCAGGCCGCGCACCCAGATGTAGGAGGCCAGGGTGATGATGAAGGCGCTCATCTTGATCCTGACCACCAGATAGCCGTTGAAGGCGCCGATGAACCCGCCAACGAGAACGGCGATCAGCAGCGAAACCGGAACCATCAGCCATTGCGGCTGCAACTGGATGCCAAGGCCGATGCCCGACGAGCAGAACAGGATACCGACCGCCATGGCGCTGAGCGCCGCCACCGACTCGACCGACAGGTCCATATGGCCGGCAATGATGACCAGCGCCAGGCCGATCGACATGACGCCGAGCACGCTCGAGGCCTCGATGATGTTGGCGAAAATGCCGAGCTGAAAATAATTCGGGATGAGGATGGAAAAGACCACCAGCACGAAGACCAGCATGAACCAGACGAGATTGTCGAGGATGAACTCGAGGGTTTGGCGCGTGCGGGGGTTCATCTGCGGATCCGGTTGGCGCACGAGCCCAAAAAACCACTCGGTTCTTTGGAAAAATCAGGTGCGGTTGAAAATTGCTGCAACGTTGCCGTGCGCGTCCGTTTGAACGCACCGGGCTGCAGGACTGGGCTCCGGGCCTGTGTGGCCCGGAGCTTCTGGCGAGTTCGCTATTCGACCGGCTTTATGGTTTCGGTCGGCGGCTTCATGTTGCCCCAGAAGGCGGGGTTATCGACATTTTCCTTGGTGATCGCAGCGCCGGGGATCTTGATGTTCGGCCCCCACGCTTCCTTGGTCACGGTCGACTTCAGGCCAAGCACGTCGTATTCGCCGGGCTTGATCTCCTGCTTGTTGACTACCTTGTCCATGAACATGGCGACCGCCGCGGCCTGGGCGTAGAGCGGCTGCTCGACTTCGACATTGAGCCAGCCCTTGCGGATCAGGTCGAGACCGACCGGAGCGCCGTTCGAGCTCATCAGCATGACGTCGCCCGGTTTCTTGCCGGCGGCCTCGAGCGAGGCGACGGCAGCGACCGAAAGATGCGCGGCATGGCTGAAGATCAGGTCGATATCGGGGTTGGCGAGCATCTGGTCGGCAACTATGGTGCCGGCGTTGCTGGCCTCCCATTGCATGGCCGGCAGCGAGATGATCTTGACGTCCGGGAACGCCTTCATCTTCTCCTCGAAACCCTTCTGGATGTCGAGCGTGTAGGGGTCGCCCGGATCGCCGAGAACCTGCAGGATCTTGCCCTTCACCGAGCCGTTTTTCGCGGTCAGGAGCTTTTGCGCCTGGTCGGCGGCGACGTAGCCGATCTCGACGGTTCCGGCCACCGAAGTGAAGTCGGACGGGGTCGAGGTGATCTGGCGGTCGAACTCGACGACCGGGATGCCGGCGGCACGGGCCGCCTCGATCGATGGTTTCAGCGCATTGAAATCGACGGCGGCGAGAATGATCGCCGCCGGCTTCAGCGCGATGACGTCGTTCATCTGCGATTGCTGCGCATCGGTCTTGTTGTCGGCGTTTAGTGTCTTCATCTCGTAGCCGACCTGCTTCAGGAACAGTTCCAGCGCGCTCACCGAGCCGGTCTGGAACTCATCGAGCAATGTCGGCACCATGTAGTAGACGGTGCCCTTGGACTGAGCGAATGCCGGCGTGAGCGTGGCAAAGGCCAGTGCCAGGATACCGAAGACGGAAAGAAGTATTTTCTTCATGTCGTTCGCTCCTCTTGCGCCGGACCCCTCATTTGTCCCTCAGCTCGCCGGTCCGGCACCGGCGAGCGTCTCTCCGGTGATCATGTTGATCACCGCGTCGGGACTTGTTTTGTTGCGTGCGACATCGCCAGCCACGACGCCTTGCCGGATCACCACGATCCGGTCGGCGACCTGGAAGGCCTGTTGCATGATATGGGTGATGATGACGACGCCGATGCCCTGGCTCGCCACCTGGCGGATCATGTCGAGGCCGCGCCGCGTCTGCTCGACGCCGAGCGCGGCGAACGGTTCGTCGAGAAGCACCAGCTTGCCGCCAAAATGCACGAACCGGTTGAGCTCGATGGCCTGCCGCTGGCCGCCGGAGAGATGCTCGACATTGGTGCGAAGCGAGGGAATGCGGGTGCCGGCGCTGGCCAGCGCCTTTTGTACCACCTGTTCCATGGCGCGCTCGTCGAGCACCGGAATGCCGAGAACCGTCCTGGTGATCTCGCGGCCCATGAAGAAATTGGCGACCACGTCGATGTTGGTGCAAAGCGACAGGTCCTGGTAGACGGTCTCGATCCCCGCGGCCTTGGCCTCGGCGGGAGATTTTGCGAGGAATTCCTTGCCTTCGAACAGCATGCGGCCGGAGCTCGGCTCGAGCCCGCCGGCAATGATCTTGACCAGCGTCGATTTGCCGGCGCCGTTGTCGCCGAGCAGCGCCACCACTTCGCCCTTGCCGATCGAAAAGCTGATACCTTTCAGCGCTTCGATGGCGCCGTAATTCTTGACAACGTTATCGAGCACCAGCAGCGGTTCGCTCATGCCGCGATCCCCTTGTTATGCAGGAGATCTCGCCCGCGTTCGCGTTCGGCGGTGAAGATCTGGCCGAAGCGTGGCGACAGCACCCCGGAAACGGCAAGTGCGGCGGCGCCGCGCAACACCGCATGCTGGCCGCCGCGCGCGACGCTGACGCGGGGCGTCGTGCGGTCGCTGCGCGCCGAGACCGAATTGGGCAGATGCGCGGCCGCGCCGGCAAGCCTTTCGAGCAGATCGGTGGAGGCAAGCCCGCCGAGGATGATGGTTTCGGGATCGAACAGGTTTTCGATGATGGTGACGGCGTTGCGGAAGATCGGCGCGATCTCGCTCACCCAGTCGGCGTCGGCGACGTTGCGGCGCCGCAGCGCCTCGAGCGAGAGATACCGTTCGAGGCAGCCGCGATTGCCGCACGGGCAGGGCTCGCCGCCCGGCGCCGCGGGAATGTGGCCGATCTCGCCGGCATTTCCCCAGGCGCCGCGCAATGCGGCCCCGTCATGCACCATAACGCCGCCGAGACCGACGCCAAAATAGAGATAGTAATACTCGGAATATGCCGTGCCGAGGCCATAAAGGCGCTCGCCGATCGCAGCCGCCGCCATGTCGGTTTCGAAAAAGGCCGGCAGTCCGGTCGCGGCAGCCAGCCGCTCGCGCAGCGCCACATCTTTCCAGCCCGACATGGTGGTCGGCCCGACAAAGCTCATGGACTCCACGCCGAACGGTCCGGGCAGCGCCATGCCGATGCCGAGAACGCGGCCACCGGGCCGCAATGCCGTCAATTCGAGCACCATGGCGCCGATCAGCTCGAAAGCGTGGTCGGGCGTTGCATTTGGGGCTTCGCGGTAGATGCTCTCGATGACGTCGCCGCTGAGGTTGATCAGCGCGGCATTGATGCCGAGTGGGGTGACGTGGATGCCGACGGCATAGCCGCCCTCCGGATTGATGCGCAGCGTTGCCGGCGGCAGGCCGCGCCCCTTGGGCTCTTCGCGCAGCGACAGCACGTAACCATGCTCTTCCAGCTCGCGAACGATGGTCGACACCGTCTGCACGGTGAGCCCGACCCGCCTGGCAATGTCGCCGCGGGCGATCGGGCCATGAAGGCGGATGGATTCGAGCACTATGCGCCGGTTATACGGCCGCCCGAACTCCTGATTGGTTCCCCGCAGTGCCATGCCTTGCGCCCTCGAGAGAGGCCAGACTGGCACCGAAGATTTATTCAGTCAAATGGAATTCAAAAATAAATCGACTGCTGCGCTGAGCGAAGCCGGCGGATGGCCGCTCAACTGCAAGGTCAGTAGCGGATGGCACGTCGCTCCAGCAGGACCACGATCGCAAACAGCGCGATCGACAGCGAAGACGACAGCACGATCGCCGCATAGAGCCGGTCCGACTGATAGTTGAAGGTCGCCTGGATGATGAGCGCGCCGAGGCCCTTATCCGACCCGATCCACTCGCCGACGATGGCGCCGATTACCGCCGTGGCCGAAGCAATTCTCAGCGAGGAGAACAGCATCGGCAATGCTCTTGGCAGACGCAGGCTCCAGAAGATCTCCCAGCGCGTAGCCGATAGCACCCGGAACAGTTCGTGCTCGTTGTCGCCGGCCGAGTCCAGCCCGCGGATCATGTTGACCAGCGTTGGGAAGAAGCAGATCACCGCCGCGATCACGATCTTCGGCGTCATGCCGAGCCCGAAGATCAGGATGATGATCGGGGACAGCGCCAGGATCGGAATGGTGTTGAAGAACAGCACGATCGGAAAATAGGCGGCCTGCAGGATGCGGCTGTGCACGAAAAGCACCGCCAGCAGCACGCCGGCGAGATTGCCGATGACAAATCCCGCCAGCGCCTCGATCAGCGTCGGCCAGAGATTGCTGAGCAGCAAAGCAAGACTCTTCCGGAACACGCCTGATATGGCCGTCGGTGTCGGCACGATATAGGCCGGCACGCCAAGCCATGGCAGCAGGAACTGCCAGGCGAGCAGGATCGAGGCCGCGCCAAAAACGGGCAGGGCGACGCCCAGCGCCGGTGGCAAGGGCGCCTGCCTCATGAGGCCTGCTCCAGCGCGCCGCGCAGTTCGGCCATCACTGCAACGATCGCCGGATCCTCGCGCGAACAGCGGTTGCCCGCCTGCTTGAACGGCCGCATGTCGAGGTCCCTAGCCAAGCGGCCTGGATTGGCGGCGAGAACGATGACCCGTTCTCCGAGATAGGCGGCTTCGGCGATCGAATGAGTAACGAAAAGGATGGTCGTGCCGGTGCGCCGCCACAACGACAACAGCTCGTCGTTGAGGCGGTCGCGGGTGATCTCGTCCAGCGCGCCGAAAGGCTCGTCCATCAAAAGCAGCCTGGGTTGCCCGAGCAGCGCCCGGGCGATCGCCACGCGCTGGCGCTGGCCGCCGGACAATTGGCGCGGCAGACGCTCACCGAACCCGGCAAGCCCCATCAGATCAAGCAACTCGGCGGTTCGGTCGTCTATTGTCCGGGTAAGCCGGCCTTGTCCGACATCGAGCGGCAGGCGGACGTTGTCGCGCACGGTGCGCCAGGGCAGCAGGGTCGAGTCCTGGAAGACGAAACCGACATCGCGTCGCGAACGGACCGCATGCGGTGTGTCGCCAAGCACGCTGATCGAGCCACCGAGCGGATCGAGCAGGTCCGCGACCACACGGAGCAGGGTCGACTTGCCGCATCCCGAAGGTCCAAGGATCGACAGGAAGGAGCCGGCCTCGACCGACAGGTCGAGACCGGAGAGCACTTTTACCACCGGCTGCCGGCCGCCATAGCCGACATCCAGCCTGCGGGCCTCGACCGCGTTCGCCATCAAGCGGCGGGCGCGTCGAGCTTGGGTCGGTCGGGGGCCGACAATTCGAGTATCTTGGTCGTGTAGACATCGGCTACCGCGGGCCGGCCATTCGGGTATTGGCCAACCTTGTCCAGCAGTGCCAGCTGCTCCTCGATCGAGGCGGGATCGAAGGTTCCCCATCCGTCCTTCGCGGTTGCACCGTCGAAAGAGAGTTTCAGCACCAGATCGATCGTCTTCTGCTCCCAGCCAAGGTCCATTTCCGGATAGGTCTCGACCATCTTCTTGACTGCTTCCTGGGGGTTGGCGTGCACCCAGCCCCAACCCTTGGCGACGGCACCGATAAATTTCGCCAGCGTTTCCGCATCCTGTTCGATCGCCGTGTCGGTAGCGAAATAGACGTCGGCATAGGAGTTCAGCCCGAGATCGCGCACCAGGAGATCGATCCTGTCGTCGCCGACGACGCTCAGCGCCTGGGTATTGGTGATCCATCCGCCAATCGCGTCGACGTCGCCGCGCACCAGCGGCGCCTTATCGAAGCCGACATTGACGACGGTGACCTCGGACGGATCAATGCCGTTCTTGGCCAGGATCTCATCGATGACGAAGCGCGCCGTCGGCTGGATGCCGATCTTCTTTCCCTTGAGATCGGCCACGCCGCGGATCGGCTTGGCGGGCTTCGAAGTGAAGGCATAGGGACCGGTGCGAAAGCCGCAGGCGATGATCTTCACCGGCACGCCACTGGCGCGCGCCGCGTAGAGTTGGGGCGTTTCAGAAAACTGGCCGAGTTGTGCGGCGCCCGAAATCACCGGCGGCACCGTCGCGGCATTGGGGCCGCCCGGGCTGAATTCCACCTCGAGGCCCACTTCTTTGAAATAGCCGTTGGCGACGGCCGCGATGTCGCCGATCTGTCCGTTGGACATTAGCCAGTCATACTGGATGACGACTTTTCCGGCAGCTCTGGCGCCCGGCGTCAGCACGAGCTGCATTCCGACCGACGCTGCCGCGACCGCGGCGAAGCCGGCTTTCACGAAGCTGCGGCGGTTCATGTCGTAGTCTCTGTTCCCACTCATTTTTCGCTCCTGTTGCAAGACGTTCTCGTCTCTTCATTGCGAGCCGTTCCCGTGGCGCGGCGTCGTCTACGGCTGTTCGTCGTGATAGTCGCCGGGGCCGCCGTCGAGCCAGGCGTATAGTTCCCAAAGCGTGTCGTCGGGATCGGTGAAATAGGCGCAGCGCGCGTTCCAGACATAATCCTCCGGCGGGCCGTAGAAGGGCACGCCCTTGGCTGCCAGATCGCCATGGAGCAGGTCGATCTCGCCGGGCGCGTCTAGCCTGACCGCCACGCAGACCTTGTGCGCCTGGCGCGGCGACCTCAATTTCGAGACGCCGGTGTGCCGGTTGATGTGGTCGATCTCCCACGCCGCCAGTGTGACGCCTTTGCCATGGAAGTCGGCAAAGCCCTCGGCGCGGCGCCGCAGGCGAAAGCCGAGTTTCTCGACGTAAAATTCAACCGTCCGCTCGATGTTTTCGACGAGCAGGCAGACGTCTGAAATCGCATAGGCGCCTCCGAGCGGCATGGCTACCTCCCTGTGCCGTGCGCGGCGCGCGTTGCCGGCAGCTTGACGCCGACGCGGTCGGCGGCGCCGACGATGTGGGCGCGCATCGCTGCCTCGGCGGCCGTGGGATCGCCGGCGACCAGCGCTTCGTAGATGCGCACATGCTCCCCGACATTGACTTCGACCAGGTCGTGCAGCGGATTGGTGAGGCGCGCGTAGTGGATCGAGCGGCGGATCTGCTCGCAAACGAAAGAGATAAAGGTCTGGATGTAATTGTTGCCCGTCGCCCGCGCGATCTCGCGATGGAACAAAAGGTCGGCGTCGATACTGCCTTCTTCCCAGCGCTCCTCGCCGCTCATCCGGTCTAGCGCCGCCTTGATCGCGTCGAGGTGCTCCTGCCCGCGCCGTTCCGCGGCGAGCGCGGCTGACTCGGCCTCCAGTATGCAACGCAGTTCGAACAGCCGCTCCATATTCCCGGTCGCCTTCAGCGCCTCGCCATCGATGCGGATCGACGCGCGCTGCTCCGGCGCCAGCACGAAGGCGCCGACGCCTTGCCGGGCCTCGATCATGCCATCGGCCCTGAGTTGAGCGATCGCCTCGCGCACTACGTTGCGACTGACGCCGAATTTTTCCGAGAGCTGCTGCTCGGTCGGCAGCCGCGTGCCCGGATTGAGCTCGCCGGATTCGATCTCGCGGCTAAGGAATGCGGCGACGCGATGCGGCAGCGCCTCTACCGTGCCGATAGCGGCCAGTCTTTGCTTCATGGAAAGGTCTCCGTCGATGGCAGAAGGCAGCCGGGATTCATCATTCCCTGAGGGTCGATCGTTCTCTTGAGGGCCGTGATGAGCCGGCGATGGGCAGGCGCCAGGCCGGCCCAGAAAGTGCGATGGCGGGTGCGGCCGATGCCATGCTCGGCACTGATCGAGCCGCCAAGCGCGCCGACGATCTGGTAGAGCCCGGCGGTGATCTCCGCGCCCTGGACACGAGCTTCACCCTCGCCGAGCCCAGGCGGTGGCAGGACGTTCAAATGGATGTTGCCGTCGCCGGCATGGCCATAGGCCTGCGGCAGCCAGCCGGGATGTTCCTTGGCAACGAAGCGGCGGGCCTGATCGATGAGGGGAGGGATGTCCGATATCCTGACCGCAAGGTCGGTGCGCACATGGTAGCCGCGCTTCGCCTGCCCTTCGACCAGCCCTTCGCGGATCGCCCAGAAGGCTCTGGCTTGCGCGATGCTTTCAGCAAGGACGGCCTCGGCAACCAGACCGCTCTCAATGGCGCCGGCCACGAAATCGACCAGCATGGAGCGCAGATCGACCGCGGCACTTGCGGAGAGTTCCATCACCACGTGGACGGGAGCTTCGACCGGCGAAACGACGTCTGCGTCGATCAAGCGGGCGAGGTCGATGCACTCCGAACCAATGATCTCGAAGGCCGAAATCAGATCGGATGTGGCCCGGCGGGCCTGCCGGAACAGGGTGATGGCCGCTTCGAACGAAGCGAGACCGAGATAGGCGGTCTCGACCCGCGCCGGTTTCGGGAACAGCTTGACCTCGACGCCGGTGATAATGCCGAGCGTCCCTTCGCTGCCGATGAAAAGCTGCTTCAGGTCGTAGCCGCGATTGTCCTTGCGCAGGCCGGAAAAGCCGCTCCACAACTCGCCGTCGGGCAGGACGACTTCGAGGCCGAGGATGAGGTCGCGCGCCATGCCATAGCGCAGCACGTTGGTGCCGCCGGCATTGCTGGCCGCATTGCCGCCGATCTGGCAGCTTCCCTGCGCGCCGAGCGCCAGCGGAAACAGGCAGTCCTGTGCCTCTGCCCCATCCTTGATGTGCTGCAGGATGCAGCCGGCGTCGGCCTGCAGGATGAAATTGTCGGCGTCGACGAGACGGATGCCGTTCAACCGCTCCAGGCTGACGACCACCGCGCTGCGGCTGCCGATGTCGATTGCACCCGCCACTAGCCCTGTGTTCCCGCCCTGCGGGATGATTCCGAGCCCAAGCGTACCGCAGAGCCGCACCACGGCCTGGACTTCACTGACGGAAGCAGGTTTCAGCACCGCAAGGGCTCCGCCGCGATGATCCCCGGACCAGTCCAAGAGGTATTTCGCCATGCCGGCCGCGTCGGCAGCCACGCCGCTTTGTCCGACAGCGCTCTCCAGGGCATTCAGAATTTCAGGCGGGATACCACGAGCAGTCATTACAAGCCTGTTGGGACTAAGGCATAGGCTTATGCATATCATCCTACAACTGTGCCGGAGTCAACGCTGTGGGGCGCAAACCATCAAGGGCTGGAGCCGAAATGTTTCCTGGGAAAAGAGAGCGGGGGGCGATTGTCCGAGGATATTTAGGCTAGGCCGCCTTGGCATGGCTGCGCCGGCCCGATGCCGGTCAGTTGCTGGTTCGTCTGGGGAGCAGCCCGGCTAGAGGTACCGCTCGACTTTCTTGCCGACGGTCAAAAACCGCAGCGGATCGATAGCCTCACCATCATGGCGGACCTCGTAATGCAGATGCGGGCCGGTCGAGCGGCCGCTGTTGCCGGTCTTGCCGATGATGTCCCCGGCATCGAGCTTCTGGCCGACGGCGACGTCGATTTCGCTGAGATGCCCGTAGCGCGTCGCAAAACCGTTGCCATGGTCGACTTCGACCATGCGGCCGTAGCCGCCATTCCAGCCGGCCTTGACGACGACGCCGGCTGCCGTGACCTTGGCCGGCATACCGACCGGCGCCCTGAAATCCATGCCGGAATGCAAGGCGGCCGTGCCGAGGATGGGGTCGGTGCGCACGCCGAACGGGCTGGTGACGCTATGGCCGAGCGCGGGGTTGGCAAGCGGCAGCCGGCGCGCTTCCTTTTTAAGATGATCAAGCGCGTCAAGTGCTTCGTCCAACTCCTTGACCTTGCTATCGAAGACCAACGAGCTGTCGAGCGGTATCAGCGGGCCGCCGAGGTCGCTCTTTTCGAATTCGCTGTCGACGGGCAGGCCGGCGGCCTCGAGCGCCTGCGAGATCGCGTCGGCGCTCTTGTAGGCATTATCGGCAAGTGTGGCGATGCGGGTGAGCTGCTGGCTCTCGATGGCCTTCAGCGAGTTGTTGATCGAAACGAAGAGTTTGTCTGCCCGGTCGGCTGCACTTTCGCTCGGCAGCGGATCGGCGCGGGTCGACCACAGCGAGAACGGCCTGGTGTCGTTGCTGGCAAGGGGGGCAGCAAGGCTGGCGACGGAATAGGCCATCGGCTGGGCGATGCTGCCGGTCGCATCGGCACGTTCGTCCGGCTTTGCCGTCGGCACGGGCGGCGTTGCGACCTCATTTTCGGCTCGTTCGAGGATCGGGCCGAGGCGGCCGTGACGCAAGCTGAGCTGGCTCTGCCGTTCCAGCAATTCGCTGACCTTGGTTTCCATCAGCTGCTGATCGAGAAGCTGGCGGCTGGTGATGCGATCGACCTGGCTCCGCAGTGCCGAGATGCGGTCTTCGTAGGCCTGCTGCATGCGCGCCTGCCGTGCCGTCGTGGCGCCGATCAGGTCGTCGCGCAGCACCAGATAAGAGGTCGCCAGCAGATAGCCAATGACGATCGCCGCCAGCGCCGAGCCGCAAAATGCAGCCAGCCACGGGCGTATGGTAAAATGCCTTATCTGGTCGCCCCGGGCGATGATCACCGTGTGCGGCTCTTTGCGTCTGCCGAAGACCGCTGACTGACTGGCTACGTTCACGGGACCAAGCTTTCGTTACGACACCAACGACGAGCCTGATTACACATTATTAGGGTTAACAAAGTTTTGGCGGATCGAACCGTACGCAAAGATATTCGCGCAAAACGTGCATCGCATTACAGCGGCCTGCCGCAGCTCTCAAAGGGCGCGAACCGCCTCCAGCACCTCTTCGGCGTGCCCCTTGACGCGGACGTTGCGCCAGATCCTGGCGATGCGTCCGTCCCGGCCGATCAGGAATGTCGCCCGTTCGACGCCCAAATAAATGCGGCCGTAGAGCTTCTTTTCCACCCACAAATGGTAAGCCTCGATCACCTGGCGCTCCTCGTCGGCGACCAGGTCGATGCTGAGGTCGTATTTCGCCTTGAATTTATCGTGTTTCTTGACGCTGTCCGGCGAGAGCCCGATGACGACGGCGCCGGCCTTTGCGAACTCCGGCTTCAACTGCGAAAAGCCGATCGCCTCGTTGGTGCAGCTTGTGGTGTCGTCCTGTGGGTAGAAATAGAGTACGATGGGTTTTCCCAGCAATGCGGCGAGGCTGAGTGAACCGCCGCCGTCGCGCGGAAGATCGAATTGCGGCGCAACATCGCCCACGTCGAGGTCAGCCATACCGATGCCCTTGTTTGAGGTTACGCGCCAGGCTGCACCGATATAATGTCGAGCGGGGATTCGTCCACGATCGAGTTCGTTTCAACGGAAGATTGCGTGGATCAGGAGCTGCCGCAGCACGAGAAGATCAGGTTCAGGCGTGACGAGATCACCGACCTGGGAACCTTTCCGTCCGCATGCCGCGTCCCGCCGCTCGGCCAGGCATCGATCGGTCGCGGCGTTCGTTTGATGGCGCGGCTGTTTGCCGGCCTTGTCGCCCTTGTGCTGCTGGCTGCCGCCGGCGTCTACGCGATCGGCGTGTCCGGCTTCGGCTCGGAGCGGCTACGCGCGGAAGCCGAAACGGCAATCGAGAAATTGGCCGGCTTCGATGTCGACGTTGCCGTCGGACCGGCCCGGCTGACGCTTGACGGGTCGAGCTTCATTGCGCTGCAGGTCAGCGACGTCAGCCTCAGGACCGCCGACGGCAAACCGATGGCCGATGCCGGCCGGGTCCGCTTCGGCATCCGGCTGATCCCGTTGCTTTCGGGCGAGGTGCGGCTGACCAGTGCCCGGATTTCCGACGCGCACATCGTCATGGCGGCAATGCCGTCCGGCGGCGACTGGACGGCCGAGCTGCGCAACCAGGACGGCCTCATCGATCCGGAAAAACTTTCCGCCGCCGTCTTCGCCAACCTCAACCACGCGCTCGATGCGGTGCGCGAGGATTCGATGCGCCAGATCGATCTGCGCAACGTCGAGTTGGCACTGCCCGAGACCGGATCGGTCAAGTCGGTCACCATCGCCGACGCCTCCGTCTCGCAGTCGGGGCCGGGAAGCATGGAGTTTTCATCCGACGCCGATGTCGACGGCAGGGCGCTTACCATCGCCGCTTCCGCCACCCGCGATCCGACGACGCGACGCATCACCACGCTGGACGCCAGCATCCTGGCAGCGGACGCCGACACTGCGGCGGCAGGTGGCAAATTGGGTGCGATCGCCTTGAAGCTGGCGGGGTCGGAAGGGACCGGCGAAAACGGCTCGCGGCTTACCGCTGCCCTGTCGCTGACCGGATCGGTGCTCGATCTCGGATCGCGCGGCCTGCTTCCGGCCGACATCGATCTCGATGCAACGCTCATCGCCGGGTCGAACAAGATCCAGGTCGACAGTTTGCTGGCGAAAACCGGCCGCTCGACCTTCGATTTCGCCGGTTCGATCGGGCCGAAGCCGGCTACCGGCACAGCGGGCGAGGAGCCATCCTATCGTTACGACCTGACCAGCGACGGTTCGACCCTGGCGCCTTCGGATTCGCCGGAGCCGGCGCTCAGCTTCATTGCCCGTATCGCCGGCGTGTACCAGCCGACGAGCCAAAAGCTGGTCGCCGAGCAGATTGGCGTCCGGTCCGGACCGGGCAGCGAAGTGCTGGGCACGGCTTCGGTTTCATTCGTCGCCAACCAGGCGCCGGGCATATCGGTAGCGCTTAATGTCCACGACATGCCGGTCTCGCATGTCAAGCAATTATGGCCGTGGTTTTCGGCGCGCAATGCAAGGTTGTGGGTGCTTAAGAACCTGTTCGGCGGCCGCGTCGTCGATGGCAGCCTGCAGTTCCAGGTCGTGCCCGGGCGGCTCGGCAACGGCGTGCCGCTTTCCGCCGATGAAGTGTTCGGCCGATTCCAGGTCGAAGGATCGCGCTTCGACACGGCCGGCCGTATTCCGCCGATCCGCGATGCCGTCGGCGTTGTCGGCTTCCACGGCAACGACGTCGACGTCGCGCTGTCCTCGGGCAGCGTCTATATGCCGAGCGGCCGCACGGTAGCGGCGAGCAACGGCACGCTCACCGTCAAGGCGGCGAATCATCCGCCGGTGATCGGCGCGCTCGACATCGATGTCGCCGGCGAGGCGCCGGCAATCGCCGAGCTGGCATCCTATGACCCGATCAACGCCATGCGCCATGTCGGCCTGCTGCCGGACGATCTGTCCGGCACGGTGACCGGCCATGTAAAGGCCGATATTCCACTGCAGTCCGGCGTCGATTCTTCCAAACTCGATTGGCTGGTTGCGCTCGACTACAAGGACCTGTCGCTGGCCAAGCCGTTCGAGGGCCAAACGATCAGCCATGCCGACGGCTCGATCACCGTCGCGCCCGACCGGGCGGTGATCTCGGCCAAGGCGCTACTCAACGGCATTCCGGCCGAGCTCGACCTGATCGAGCCGCTCAGGGATGGCGGCCCGCCGCGCAGTCGCAAAGTGGCGCTGGTGCTCGACGACAAGACGCGCGCCACCGCCATGCCTGGCCTGTCGACGCTGCTTTCCGGAACCATCAAGGTGGCGATCGACAAGAGCGGCACCGGCAACCAGAACGTGTCGGCCGACCTGACCAATGCCAGGCTGGACATTCCCTGGGCCGGCTGGAGCAAGGGCCCCGGCATTCCCGCCAAGGTCGCCTTCGCCATGGCGAAGACCGGCGACACCACGACGCTGTCTAATTTCGAACTGGATGGCAAGACCTTCTCCATCGACGGCAGCGCGGTGCTGGTCAACGGCGCCTTGTCCTCGGCCCGGTTCAGCAAGGTCAAGTTGAACAGGGGCGACGATGTCGGCGTCTCGGTGAAGCGGTCGGGCAAGGCCTATGCGGTCGAGGTCAGCGGCAGCGCGCTGGACGCACGCTCGCTGATCAAGCAATTCACGTCCGACGTTGACACCGCCACCAAGACCACCGGCGTCGATGCGATCTCGGTCAGCGCCGACGTCAGCTCCCTGACCGGCTTCCACGACGAGGTGCTGTCAAATTTGAAGCTCGACTACAGCGCCGCCGGCTCCAGGGTGAACGGGCTCAAGGTGAGCGCCACCGCAAGTTCGGGAGCCGCGATCACCGTCAGCAACACGACCGGCGGCGGCCTGCGCACGCTCAACATGAAGTCGGCCGATGCCGGCGCGATACTGCGCTTCCTCAACATCTACGAGCATATGGAAGGCGGCTCGATCACGCTGGCGCTCACTGGCGCCGGCGACGGTCCGATGAAAGGCCAGGTCGACGCCAGGAATTTCTTTGTCGTCAACGAGCCGAAGCTCGCCTCGATCGTGTCGACGACGCCGGCCGGCGACAGCCGCAGCCTCAACGAGGCGGTCAAGGGCAATCTCGACACGTCGCGGGTGAAGTTCGAGCGCGGTTTCAGCGAGATCGACAAGGGCAGCGGCTATCTCAAGTTGCGCAACGGCGTGCTGCGCGGTCCGCGCATCGGCACAACCTTCCAGGGCACGCTCTACGACCAGAACAACAATATGGACATGACGGGCACGTTCATGCCGGCCTACGGCGTAAACCGCATCTTCGGCGAACTGCCGCTGATCGGCGCGCTGCTCGGCAACGGCCGCGACCGCGGCCTGATCGGCGTCACCTACAGGCTCAGGGGCAACGCCAACAAGCCGAGCCTCGACGTCAATCCGCTATCCGTAATCGCGCCCGGGATTTTCCGGTCGATCTTTGAGTATCGCTGAGGCGGGTAGCTAGGGCTCGCTCTGCAGCGATCCTTCGCGCCCCCTCTGTCCCGCCGACGCCAACGGTTGAGCGTCAGACCGGCCGCACCAGAACGTGCTTCTTCTTGCCGAGCGACAGCTTTGCAACGTTTTCCGGGCCAAGGTCTTGCAGCGTCACCATCCGACGGTCGTCTGTTACCGGCTGGTCGTTCAGGCGCACGGCGCCGCCCTGGATATGCCGTCGTGCCTCGCCGTTGGACCCAGCCAGCCCGGCAGTGACGAACAGTGACAATATGCCGACGCCGGCTTCAAGATCGGCCCTGCCCACCTCGACGGTCGGCAGTGTTTCGGCGAGCGCCCCTTCTTCGAACGTCTTACGCGCCGTGTCGCTGGCCTCCTCCGCCGCCTGGCGGCCATGCAGCATGGCGGTGATCTCGGTGGCGAGGATCTTCTTGGCTTCGTTGATCTCCGAGCCGCCGAGCCGTTCGAGGCGCGCGACCTCGGCGAGCGGCAAGGTCGTGTAGAGCTTCAGGAAACGGCCGACATCGGCATCTTCGGTGTTGCGCCAATATTGCCAGAACTCGTAGGGGCTCAGCATCTCCGCATCGAGCCAGACCGCGCCCGAGGCCGACTTGCCCATCTTGGCGCCGGAGGAGGTGGTGAGCAGCGGCGTCGTCAGCGCATAAAGCTGCGCGCCTTCCATGCGGTGGCCGAGATCGATGCCGTTGACGATGTTGCCCCACTGGTCGGAGCCGCCCATCTGCAGCCGGCAGCCGAGGCGCTTGTAAAGCTCGACGAAGTCGTAGGCCTGCAGGATCATGTAGTTGAATTCGAGGAACGAAAGCGACTGCTCGCGGTCCAGCCGGAGCTTGACCGAATCAAAGGCCAGCATGCGGTTGACCGAAAAATGCCGGCCGACATCGCGCAGGAAATTGACGTAGTTGATATCCATCAGCCAGTCGGCATTGTTGATCATGACGGCGTCGTTGGGGCCGCTGCCGAATTTGAGGTAGGGCGTGAAGTTGCGGCGGATGCCGGCGAGATTGTCCTCGATGTCCTGCGGCGTCAAAAGCTTGCGCGCCTCGTCCTTGAACGAGGGATCGCCGATCATCGAGGTGCCGCCGCCCATCAGCGCGATTGGCCGGTGGCCGGTCTGCTGCAGCCAGTAAAGCATCATGATCTGGATCAGTGACCCGGCATGCAGGCTTCTGGCGGTGGCGTCGAAGCCGATATAGGCGCTCACCGTTTCCGTGGCGAAAAGCTGGTCGAGGCCGGCATCGTCCGAGGTCTGGTGGATGAAACCGCGCTCGCTCATCGTGCGCAGGAAATCGGATTTGAAGGCGGACATTTTTCTTCCCGAAAGGCTTCCGGCCGAACGTGGCCCGGCTATGCATGAAGGCGGGCGTTTAGCACTCAAGCGCGATCAGCAAAAGTGGAATCCGGTTTTGCGTCCGCGCGGATAGCGTGCGGCCTGCTTGCGTCATTGTTTCGGCTGGCGTAATGAGGCGCCGCGCCAGCGGGGCTCTTCCGCTGGACCGCGCGGCATCGATCGAATGCCATATCATGTGACAGAGTCGAGATGCCGGAGATATCCATCGTCATTCCTTGCCGGAACGAGGCGGCGAACCTGCCGCTTCTGCTCGATGAAATCGGTATTGCCATGGCCGGGCGGGACTTCGAAGTCATTGTCGTCGACGACGGCTCGACAGACGATACGCCTTCGGTGCTTGCCGCAGAAGCAGCGCTTCGCCGGTTTCCGCTGCGCCATCTCAGGCATCAAAAATCCGCCGGACAGTCGCTTTCGGTGCGCTCGGGCGCGTGGGCGGCGCGCGGCGATATCGTTGCCACCATCGACGGCGACGGCCAGAACGATCCCGGCTACATCCCAGTGTTGATCGACGCGCTCCGGCAGGCTGGTCCCGACGTCGGGGCCGCGCAGGGACAGCGTCTGAAGCGCCGCGACAGCAAGATCAAGCAGCTGGCATCGCGTTTCGCCAACGGGCTGAGAAAAGCCATCCTGCATGACGAGACGCGGGATACCGGCTGCGGCCTCAAGGCGATCCACACCGACATTTTGAGGAAATTGCCGTTCTTCGACGGCACCCACCGCTTTGTTCCGGCGCTGGTCATCCAGGAGGGCTACCGCGTCGTCCATTGCGACGTCGTCGACCGTTCCCGCCGTTACGGCAAATCGAATTACGGCATCTTCGATCGCGGCCTTCAGGGCGTGCTCGATCTTGCCGGCGTCTGGTGGCTGCGCCGCAGGCGCCGCAGAATGCCCAAAGTAGAGGAAATCAGGCATGGGTAACGTGCTTCAGGAATTGGCGACCTGGCTTCACGATGTTTTCGTCAAGCAATTCGATGCCTGGGTTCTGCTCGGCTTCGTCGCCCAGTTCTTCTTCACCATGCGCTTTCTGGTGCAGTGGGTGGCGTCGGAAAAGGCCAAACGCAGCGTCGTGCCGATTGCCTTCTGGTTCTTTTCGCTGTTCGGCGGCGGCCTGCTGCTGATCTACGCCATCCAGCGTCAGGATCCGGTGTTCATCGCCGGCCAGGCCATGGGCCTGTTGATCTACATCCGCAATCTCTGGCTGATCGCCAACGAGCGCAAGGCGGCGATGACGAAGGTCGATTGAGCTCGCCACCGGCCTGAACCGGTCGAGCAAGCAACCCAGATTACTTGCCGTCCAGCCCGCCGTAGGACCTTACCAGCCGGACCATGTCGGCCTTGTTGGCACTCTCGCCCTCGAGCCCCTCGGCGACACCGACGCGGTCGGCGGTCGGCCGGTTCTGGCTGACTTTCCATTTGCCGCTGATTTCGGTGATTTCGATTTCCAGGCCGACGATGCCCTTGATCTGCGACTGGATGAAGGGTGCCGGCGCGTCGGTTACCGCCCATGGCGCTGCGCGGCTGCCCTCCTGCGACATCGTCAGATCGGAAATCTGCTTGGCCAGCCAATCCTGGTCTTCTATCACCGTGACAATGCCGCGCACCTGGACAATGGCGTAGTTCCAGGTCGGTACCACCTTGCCGGTTTCACGCTTGGTCTCATACCAGGACGGCGTCACATAGGCATCGGCGCCCTGGAAGACGACCAGCACCGGCGCCAAGGGATTGTCGGCCAAAAGCCGCCATTGCGGATTGGCCTTGGCCAGATGGGCGCGCAGCCTGCCGTTCGGCGACACATCCGCGTTGAGCAAGGAGGGCGCGTCTGGAAGAAAGGGAATTGCGTTGGCGACCGGCCCCTCGGCGCCGTTCGACACCAGCAGGCCAAGCGGATGCGCCCGGATCAGCCCGTGCAGGACGTCCGGCCGGGTTTCCTGGAAGTGAGGCGGTTGGTACATCGCGGTTCCCCGATTATCTCAGCCGCTTGGGCCGTGGGTCGGACAGTTCCCCGGCCAGCCGGCGATCGAGATAGTCGGCGCATTCCTCGATGAGAAGCTCAGCATGGTTGGCAAAGAAATGGTTGGCGCCCGGCAAGGTCTTCTGGGTGATGGTAATGCCCTTTTGCGTGTGCAGCTTGTCGACCAGGCCCTGCACGTCCTTGGGCGGCGCGACCTTGTCGGCGTCGCCGTGGATGATCAGGCCGGACGACGGGCATGGCGCCAGGAACGAGAAATCATAGGTATTGGGCTGCGGCGCGACCGAGATGAATCCCTCGATCTCGGGCCGGCGCATCAGAAGCTGCATGCCGATCCACGAGCCGAACGAATAGCCGGCAACCCAGCAGCTCTTGGAATCCGGATGCAGCGACTGCACCCAGTCGAGCGCCGCGGCGGCGTCGGACAACTCGCCGGTGCCGTGGTCGAACTCGCCCTGGCTGCGGCCGATGCCGCGGAAATTGAAGCGCAGCGTGGTGAAATTGCGCTTCTGGAACATGTAGAAGAGGTCGTAGACGATCTTGTTGTTCATCGTCCCGCCGAACTGGGGGTGCGGGTGGAGGACGATGGCAATCGGCGCGCTCTTTTCCTTCGAGGGCTGATAGCGACCCTCCAGACGGCCGGCCGGACCGGTGAAAATGACCTCAGGCATAAAATACTCCACTTGGCATAATTGGGCGGCGCCCGGAACAACTCTTCCTCTGGCCCAGTCTTCCCTAGGCCCCAGTCTTCCTTAGGCCCCAGTCTTCCCTAGGCCCCAGTCTTCCCTAGGCCCCAGTCTTTCCTAGGCCTTGACGCAGGGCGAGCGTCTTTCTAGAAGCTAGTTTAGAATTGTTCAAAACTGGGCGGCCAAAGACTGTGGCTCGGCCACCCACGCCGCAAGCCGCGTAAATAGGACGTCTTGCCTTGCAATTTCAAGGAAATAACGCGCTATCTTCGCGGAACGGCTATTGAAGGGACCAGTTGGACGGAAATGGCCGGAGCACGCGCCTACCTCGACTACAACGCCAGCGCGCCGCTGCTTGCCTCAGCGCGCGCGGCCGTGGTCGCTGCGCTCGACGTCGCCGCCAACCCATCCTCGGTCCATGCCGAAGGCCGCGCGGCGCGGCGGCTGATCGAGGATGCCAGGCGCGACGTAGCGCGACTGGTCAGCGCGAAAGCCGAGCATGTCGTATTCACCTCCGGCGCGACGGAAGCGGCCTCGACACTGCTGACGCCGGACTGGCAGATGGGGCGCGGCGCCGTCCGCATGAGCCGGCTTTACGTGTCCGAGGCTGACCATCCCTGCCTGCTCAATGGCGGGCGCTTCCCCGCGGGGCAGCTAACGCGGATAGGCGTCGATGCCGACGGCATCGTCAGGCTCGACACCCTGGCGTCAGCACTTAGTGCGCATGCCAAGGCCGACGGTTTGCCGCTGGTGGCGATCCACGCCGCCAACAACGAGACCGGCGTGATCCAGCCGATTGGCCGCATTGCCGAAATCGTCAAGGCGGCGGGCGGCATCCTGGTTGTCGATGCCGTGCAGGCGGCCGGCCGCATTCCGCTTGATATGTCAGCGGATTACGCAGACTATTTGATTCTATCGTCGCACAAGATCGGCGGCCCCAAGGGCGTCGGCGCCATTGTCGCGGCGTCGGACCTGATGATGCCAAAACCGCTGGTCAGCGGCGGTGGCCAGGAAAAAGGCCATCGCGGCGGCACCGAAAACCTGGCAGCGATTGCCGGGTTTGGCGTGGCGGCGCGAGAGGCGTCCGCCGGATTGCAAGAGATCGATGCGGTGCGGCAGCGTCGCGACGAAATCGAGGCGATCGTGAAAACGCACGTCCCGGGTGCCGAATTCTTCGGGACCGGCGCGCCAAGGCTTGCCAATACGACATTCTTCGCTATTGCCGGCATCAAGGCCGAGACGGCGCAGATCGCTTTCGACCTGGCCGGCGTGGCGCTGTCGGCCGGATCGGCCTGTTCGTCGGGCAAGGTCGGGCCGAGTCACGTGCTGAAAGCCATGGGTTACGGTGACAGTCTTGGCGCGCTGCGCGTGTCCATCGGTCACGCGACCAGCGCCGAGGATATCGAGCTGTTTCGCGCGGCGCTGGCGATGATCGTCGCGCGGCAAGCCGATAGGGAAAAGGCGAACAGGGAAAAGGCCGCCTGAGCGCGGCAACGGAACATTTGGGCCTTCCGGCCTGGTAGAGCCGTGCGTTCGCATTTGGCCGGGTGAATTTCCGGCATGAACGCACTATATGAAACTTACGCCGCTTCGGGTGCCCAAGTGTGCTCGTTCGCGGTGCCATAGTTTGAAAACTGCCGGGCCTTGACCCCGGCGTGGATGGAGAACGCTGATGCCTGCTGTGCAGGAGACGATCGATCGAGTTCGAAAGATCGATGTCGACCAGTATAAATACGGATTCCAGACCGAAATCGCGATGGACAAGGCCCCCAAGGGCCTGAGCGAAGACATTATCCGCTTCATTTCGGCGAAGAAGGACGAGCCGTCCTGGATGCTGGAATGGCGCCTGGAAGCCTATCGCCGCTGGCTGACGCTCGACGAGCCGAGATGGGCGCGCGTCCACTATCCCAGAATCGATTTCCAGGATCTCTACTATTACGCCGCACCCAAGAGCACGCCGGGTCCGACTTCGCTCAGCGAGGTCGATCCCGAACTGCTGAAAGTCTATGAGAAGCTCGGCATTCCGCTCATGGAGCAGGAGATCCTCGCCGGCGTGCAGAAGACCGATGCGTCGGAGTTCGAGGAAGCCAGCGACAATGTCTACAAGTCGGGCCGCGTTGCCGTCGATGCGGTGTTCGATTCCGTCTCGGTCGTCACCACCTTCAAGAAGGAGCTGGCGCAGGCCGGCGTCATCTTCTGCTCGATCTCGGAAGCGATCCGCGAACATCCGGAGCTGGTGAAGAAATATCTCGGCTCGGTCGTGCCGACCTCCGACAACTTCTACGCGACGCTGAATTCGGCCGTGTTCACCGACGGTTCCTTCGTCTTCGTGCCCAGGGGCGTGCGCTGCCCGATGGAACTGTCGACCTATTTCCGCATGAACGAGAAGAACACCGGCCAGTTCGAGCGCACGCTGATCATCGCCGAGGAGGGGGCTTACGTCTCCTATCTCGAAGGCTGCACGGCGCCCCAACGCGACGAGAATCAGCTCCATGCCGCGGTGGTCGAACTGATCGCGCTCGACGATGCCGAGATCAAATATTCAACGGTGCAGAACTGGTATCCCGGCGACGCCGAAGGCAAGGGCGGCATCTATAATTTCGTCACCAAGCGCGGCGACTGCCGCGGCCATCGTTCGAAGATTTCGTGGACGCAGGTCGAGACCGGCTCGGCTATCACCTGGAAATATCCGAGCTGCATCCTGCGCGGCGACGATTCCAGCGGCGAGTTCTATTCGATCGCCGTGTCGAACGGATATCAGCAGGTCGACAGCGGCACCAAGATGATCCATCTCGGCAAGAACACGTCGAGCCGCATCATCTCCAAGGGCATCGCCGCCGGTTTCTCGCAGAACACCTATCGCGGCCAGGTCTCGGCGCACCGCAAGGCGACCAACGCGCGCAACTTCACCAATTGCGACTCGCTCTTGATCGGCGACCAGTGCGGCGCGCACACCGTGCCCTACATGGAAGCCAAGAATTCGACGGCGCAGTTCGAGCACGAGGCCACTACCTCGAAGATTTCCGAGGACCAGAAGTTCTACGTCATGCAGCGCGGCATCCCCGAGGAAGAGGCGATCGCGCTGATCGTCAACGGCTTCGTCAAGGACGTCATCCAGCAGCTGCCGATGGAGTTCGCGGTCGAGGCGCAGAAACTGATCGGCATCAGCCTTGAGGGAAGCGTAGGATGACGAGCTCTGGCTTTGCGTTGGCATCTCTGAGCTTGGCACTGTCATCCTCGGATTTGGCGCCGTCATCTCCGGGATTTGCGCCGTCATCCTCGGATTTGGCGCCGTCGTCGCTGAGTTTTGCGCCGTCATCCTCGGGCCTCGCGCCATCGCCACTGAGTTTCGCGCCGTCATCCTCGGGCCTCGCGCCGTCATCCTCGGGCTTGTCCCGAGGATCTGCTGTCCAACAGAGATATGGCGCGATCCGTATTGAGAGGCCGGTAGATCCTCGGGACAAGCCCGAGGATGACGGCGCAAAGGTTAAGGATGACGGCGAGAAGTTCAGAGATAACGGCGCGGAGTTTAAGGACGACGGCGCCTTACGTCGGTCGTCTGCAGGAAAATGACCGGTTTCGTCTACATGATGTCGGATAAGCCGCGTGGAGTGATCTACATTGGTGTAACCAGTGATTTGCATGGGCGAGCGTGGGAACACCGTAACGATGTGCATCCAGGATTTACTTCGAAATACAAGGCGAAGAATCTGATCTGGTTCGAACAGCACCCGAATATCGTTCTCGCGATTCAGCGCGAAAAGTCCTTGAAGCGCTATCGCCGCGAATGGAAGATAAGTCTGATTGAAGGCCTAAACCCGACTTGGCTGGATTTGCATGAGAGCATTGACGATATTGAAAATACCTACCGGCCTCATCCGAATACTCGAATGTGGAGTGATTACAATTAAGAGGTCAACGGATGTTTAGGACGCCCGAACGCGAATCGGCTGAAAAACACATCTATCTGCGGGATCGGATGGACGGCTGGTCTGCGGGTCTAGAACTGGCGCTATGGTTCGGCGCGACGGGCGCTGCGTTGCTCGTCGCGGCCTATTCGCCGGATGGCTTTTGGCACGGGCTTTTGGAAACCTTGAAGCAGTTGTTAAATCGAGTTTAGCCAGGCAGACGGCTACGGATAGGACGAATGGAAATGCTTGAAATCAGAAACCTCCATGCCCGTATCGTCGATGACGGCACCGAGATCATCCGCGGCTTGAATCTTTCGGTGAAGGCCGGCGAGGTTGCGGCCATCATGGGGCCGAATGGCTCGGGAAAATCGACGCTGTCCTATATCCTCGCTGGCCGCGAGGACTATGAGGTCACCGAGGGCGACATCCTCTACAACGGCCAGTCGATCCTCGAAATGGATCCGGCCGAGCGCGCTAGCGCGGGCATCTTCCTCGCCTTCCAGTATCCGATGGAGATACCGGGCGTCGCGACGATGGAATTCCTGAAAGTGGCGATGAACGAGCAGCGCAAGGCGCGTGGCCAGGAACCGCTGAAAATCCCGGAATTCCTCAAGCGCGTGAAGGAAGCGGCCGCCTCGCTCAACATGGACATGGCGATGCTGAAGCGGCCGCTCAATGTCGGCTTTTCCGGCGGCGAGAAGAAGCGCGCCGAGATCCTGCAGATGAAGCTGCTCGAGCCGAAACTGTGTGTCCTCGACGAGACCGATTCCGGCCTCGACATCGATGCGCTGAAGATCGTCGCGGACGGCGTCAACACGCTGCGCTCGCCGGACCGGGCCATCGTCGTCATCACCCACTACCAGCGACTTCTCCAATACATCGTGCCGGATACGGTGCACGTGCTCTACAGGGGCCAGGTGATCAAGTCGGGCGACAAGTCGCTGGCGCTCGACCTCGAGGCCAATGGCTATGCCGGCGTGATCGGGCAAGCCGCGTGAGATGCCAGCAGGCCCGGAAGGCAAGCCAAACAAGGCGATACTGATGAATATGCACACGACACCCCAGCGAACATTGGCCGAAACGGCGCTGATCGACGCCTTCGGCGAGCGGCTGTCGCTGCTGCCCGGTGACGGCGCGGTGATGCTGAAGCGCGACGACGCCATCGAGGCGATCAAGAGCGGCCTGCCGACGCGGCGCATCGAATCCTGGCACTATACGGACCTGCGCCGGCTGCTGACTTCGGTGCCGGACTTCGATCCGGCAGCGGTCGCGAAAGCCATTGCGCCGATTGTCGAAGGCTCCAGCGTTTTGCCGGTGCTGAACGGCGTTTCGAGCGCGAAATGGGCTGCTGTCGAGGGCGTCACGGTCCAGCGCCTGTCGGAGAAGCTGACCGACGGCAGCGCAGCACCTGGGTTGGATTCCTATGGCAGCGACGACGCCATCGGCGCGCTGAACACTGCCTTTGTCGCCGACGGCTATTTCGTCGACATCGCCGACGGTGCCCAACTGGACAAGCCGGTCGAATTGCAGAATTTGCAGGCCGGTGGACAGACGCATGTACGCCTGGCCGTCCGCGTCGGTGCCGGCGCCAACGCCGTCATCGTCGAGCGCCAGGCGGGCGAAGGGGCGGCGCTGGTCAGTTCGGTCAGCCAGCTTGTGCTTGGCGAGGGCGCCAATGTGACATGGCTGGTCGTGCAGGAGCAGCCGGATACGGCAACGCATCTCGCCCAGTTCAAGGCGCATCTCGGCAAGAATTCGAAACTGACGCTGTTCGTGATGAATGCCGGCGGCAAGCTGGTGCGCCAGGAGGTCGTCGTGAAGACGACCGGCGAGGGCGCCGAATTCACGCTGCGCGGCATCAATCTGCTCGCCGGCGACACCCATACCGACGTCACCATGGTGCTCGACCACGCCGTGCCGCACACCGCGTCGACCGAAGTGATCCGTAACGTGGTGACCGGCAAGGCGCGCGGCGTCTTCCAGGGCCGCATCAACGTGCACCAGTATGCGCAGAAGACCAACGCCAAGATGGCCTGCAACACGCTGCTGTTGTCGGACGACGGCGAGTTCTCGACCAAGCCGGAGCTCGAAATCTTTGCCGACGACGTCGTCTGCGGCCATGGCGCGACCGTCACCGAGATCGACCGCAGCCATCTGTTCTACCTGATGGCGCGCGGCATCGACGAGAAGACCGCGCGCGGCTTGCTGGTCAAGGCCTTCGTCGCCGAGGTGATCGAGGAACTGGACGACGAGGCCATCGTCGAGGCGCTGGAAGCACGGCTCGACGAGTGGTTCGTGGCGCATGGGTGAGTGGCTCAAGACTCCGGCGTCATCCTCGGGCTTGTCCCGAGGATCTGCCGCGTGGACGAGGAACTGGCAAAATCCGAGGGCTAGTAGATCCTCGGGACAAGCCTGAGGATGACGGGTCGAGACGATGGACCAGAAAGTCGAAAACACCCCCTATAACGTCGAGGCGATCCGCCGCGACTTCCCGATCCTGTCGCGGCAAGTCTACGGCAAACCGCTGGTCTATCTCGACAATGGCGCCTCGGCGCAGAAGCCGCAGGCCGTGCTTGACGCCATCCAGCACGCCTATTCCCAGGAATACGCCAACGTCCACCGCGGCCTGCATTTCCTGTCCAATGCCGCGACCGACGCCTATGAGAACGCGCGCAAGATAGTGCAGAGATTTCTCAACGCGCCGAGCACCGACAACATCGTCTTCACCTCGAACACCACGGCGGCGATCAATACGGTCGCCTATGGTTTCGGCATGCCGAACATCGGCGAGGGCGAAGAGATCGTGCTGTCGATCATGGAGCATCATTCCAATATCGTGCCGTGGCATTTCATCCGCGAGCGGCAGGGGGCCAAGCTGGTCTGGGTGCCGGTCGATGATCTCGGCGTGTTCCACATCGAGGAATTCGAAAAGCGGCTGACAGAACGGACAAAGCTGGTCGCCATCACCCATATGTCGAATGCGCTGGGCACGGTGACGCCGATCAAGGAGATCGTGCGCATTGCGCACGCCCGCGGCATTCCGGTGCTTGTCGACGGCAGCCAGAGCGCCGTGCATATGCCGATCGACGTGCAGGATCTCGACTGCGATTTCTTCGTCTTCACCGGCCACAAGGTCTATGGCCCGTCGGGCATCGGCGTGCTCTACGGCAAGAAGGATATTCTGGAGCGCATGCGCCCGTTCATGGGCGGCGGCGAAATGATCGAGGAAGTGACGGAAGACATCGTCACCTACAACGACCCGCCGCACCGTTTCGAGGCCGGCACGCCGCCGATCGTGCAGGCGATCGGGCTTGGTGCTGCGCTGGAATACATGGAAAAGATCGGCCGCGAGCGCATCGCCGCGCATGAGGCCGATCTGAAGGATTACGCGCATCAGCGGCTGCGCGCTATCAACTCGCTGCGCATCTTTGGTGATGCGCCTGGCAAGGGCGCCATCATCTCGTTCGAGCTGCAGGGCATCCATGCGCATGACGTGTCGATGGTCATCGACCGCCAGGGCGTGGCCGTCCGCGCCGGCACGCATTGCGCCCAGCCGCTGTTGAAACGCTTCGGCGTAACATCCACATGCAGGGCGTCGTTCGGCATGTATAATACCAGGGCCGAAGTCGATGCTTTGGCCGATGCGCTGGAAAAAGCGCGAAAGTTCTTCGGGTGACGACATGGACGATGCCAGCCACACCGCCGAGACCAATTCGGAAGCGACGACCAATGCGGCGGTTTCCGGATCGACAATCCCCGCCGACGAACTGGCGCGGCTGACAGACGACATCGTCTCGGCGCTGAAGACGGTCTATGATCCGGAAATCCCGGCCGACATCTACGAACTCGGCCTCGTCTACAAGATCGACATCGAGGACGACCGCTCGGTCAAGATCGATATGACGCTGACCGCGCCGGGCTGCCCGGTGGCCGGCGAAATGCCGGGCTGGGTCGAAAATGCAGTCGGCGCCGTTGAAGGCGTTTCCGGCGTCGAGGTCAACATGACCTTCGACCCGCCCTGGTCGCCCGACCGCATGTCGGAAGAGGCGCAGGTGGCGGTGGGGTGGTACTAGCATCCGACCAGCCAGAGGCTGGCGCACTTGCGCCGGGTACAAAACTTCACCATTTTAGGTGAGGAATCATTCGGCAGGCCTTGAACCTGCGCGCAATGGAGAAGGAAAACATGGGACGCTTTGCCGTCATCACGATGACCGAAAAGGCTGCCTGCCGAGTGCGCGAGATCGTCGCGACCCGTGAGAATGCGCATGGCATTCGCCTGGGCATCAAGAAGGGTGGCTGCGCCGGCATGGAATATACGGTCGATCTGGTGACCGAACCGAACACCAAGGACGACCATATCGAGCGCGACGGCGCCCATGTCTATGTTGCGCCGGAGGCAGCCCTTTTCCTATTCGGCACCGAGATGGATTTCGAGCAGACGACGCTGCGTACCGGCTTCACCTTCCGCAATCCGAACCAGAGCTCGGCCTGCGGCTGCGGCGAATCGGTCGAGTTGAAGCCAGCCGATTTGAAGGCACTGGCCGAGGCGCGCGCTTCGGCTTGAGGCTTTTCCTTCTCCCCGTCACGGGGAGAAGGTGGCCCGAAGGGCCGGATGAGGGGTAGAACCAGCCTCCGCGATGTTTGCGCCGCCCTTCATCTGCCTGCCGGCATCTTCTCCCCGTAAACGGGGCGAAGAACGCTAATCCACCCACATCCCGGTTCGTTTGTGCCAGTCGGCGATCGACTCTTCCGGATAGACGTCGAAGACCTTGTCGCCCTTGCCAATGTCGGGCTCGACCCAGTTCGCCTTGTATTTCAGCATCAGATGCACCTTCTCCGGCGGCTTCGGCAGGTCGGTGTCGATCGCCGAGGCAAACGGATGCACCAGCTCCGGCCAGGTCGGGTCGTAGAGCCAGAGTGCCGTCCCGCATTTCGTGCAGAAGTTCCGCTCGCCCGTCGAGGTCTCGCGTTGCGGGTGCTCGTCGTCCTCGATCTCGGCGCGGTAGACGCCGAGATTGCGCTTGCCCTCGATTTTCAGCGTCTCGTAATCGGCGCCGAGATTGATGGCAAAACCGCCGCCGCCCTGCTGCTTGCGGCAGATCGAGCAGTAGCACAGCATGAACGGCACAGGCGTGTGGCTTTCCACCTCGAAACGCACGGCATTGCACCGGCAGGACCCTTTGAGCAGAAGCGGCATGAGAAACTCCGACGAAATTTGATTCTGAACTTGTCAGGATGGTGCCGGTTGCGTCGATGACAAGGGGAAATCCGGGTGACATGATCGCGGCATGGGCAACGAGCGCATAGAAGAACTTTTCGAAGGCCTAGGCCGGGTGAGCATCCGCGGGATGTTCGGCGGCAAGGGCATCTATTTCGACGGCGTCATCGTGGCGATCGTCCTTCGCGGCGAATTGATGCTGAAGGCCGACGCGGAAAGCGCGCCGGAATTCGAAGCGGCCGGCTGCACGCAGTGGACCTACACCGGCTCACGGCACGGCAAGCTGGTATCGATGCCGTATTGGAGCGTTCCCGACAGCGCTTTCGACGATCCCGACGAGATGGCGATCTGGTCGCGCCGAGCCTATGAGGCGGGACGGCGCGCCGGGAAGTGATGCGGCGACGCTCTGGCGGCGCGGATAACTCTTCGGAAACGCCGGAGGGGCAGCACCCCCTCTGTCCGGCAGGACAGAGGGGGGTGGGTGGGAACTCGACAGAGCAGAGCCAAGTCGACCTCACGCCAGGTCGCGCGCGTCGGGCACGAGCGCCAGCGCCTCGGCAAAGCCAGCGCTGGTGAAGGCGGTGCTCTCGATGGCGAGCGCCGCGGCGGCGACGCCTTCACCCAGCGCTTCGCGCAGCGTCAGGCCACGCAGCAGGGCGGCGATCGTGGCGCCGGCCAATGCGTCGCCGGCGCCGGCAGCATCGGTCCGTTTTTGTGGCAGCGGCGGTGGCGAGATCGAGAACGCGCCCAATTCGTCGAAACCGAGCACCGGTCCGTCGCCGGCGGTGACCACGCCGCCCTTCAGGCCGGCGCGTCTCAGGCCGTCGACAACGCCTTGATCGTCAGCATCGATGTCAGGGCCGGCGAGCACGCCGGCCTCGTGCCGGTTCATGAAGGCCATCGCCAGACGGTCGAGCACCGGCGTCAGCCGCGCCGCTTTGCTGGGCGAGACGGCGAGCGCAAAGACCGGCGTGCCGGCGGCGAGTGCCGCCAGCCGCTCAACCGCGGTCGACGGCAGGTTTGCATCGCACAGCACCGCGTCGGCCGAACCGATCGCTTCCCGCACCTTGGCGCGGCGGATCTGCTTGGGGAGCGCCAGTTCGTAGAGCACCATGTCGGCAAGGCCGGCGATCAGCTCGCCGTCCCTATCGAACAGCATCGTATGGCTTGGCGTTGTCCGGTCGAGGAACACCGCCGACAAATCGGCAATGCCGGCCTCGGCGACGGCGCGTAGAACCGTGTCGCCTAAGGCATCGCCGCCGCGCACCGAAAGCAGCGAGGCCGAGGCGCCGCGCCGCACTGCACAGCGCAAGGCGTTGAAGACGGCACCGCCGACATGCTCGCGCATCGTGCCGGGGTTGGAAGCGGCCGGCACGAAGGCGCCGGCAACCCGGCCGCGCCGCTCGATATAGGCGCCGCCCACGGCCAGGATGGTCGGGGATTTCATCATGCCGGCAAAATGCCCTTAGCTGTTGCCCGGGAGGAGACTAGGTCGCCGGGCGGAACCCTGCAATCGCGGGTCCCGATTCGGATGGTGACGGCGACGGCGCCGCATGCGAGGTGAGACACATCCGGAAGCAAAATTGCGAAACAAAAATAGAACAAAAACGGATATCCATTGTTTTTCAAACCTTTGGCGCTCATTGACAAATGAGAACAAATGAGGTACATTCTTTTAAGGATCGCGGGATTGTCCGGCCTCCATTGACGACCACGGGGTGATGTATCATGGCTCAGAATTCTTTGCGGCTTGTAGAGGACAAAGCGGTGGACAAATCAAAGGCTCTGGATGCGGCGCTGTCGCAAATCGAGCGTGCCTTCGGCAAGGGCTCGATCATGCGGCTCGGCGCGAACGAGCAGGTCGTCGAGATCGAAACGGTGCCGACCGGCTCGCTTGGCCTGGATATTGCGCTTGGCGTCGGCGGCCTGCCGCGCGGCCGCATCGTCGAGATCTACGGGCCGGAAAGCTCGGGCAAGACGACGCTGGCGCTGCACACGGTGGCCGAAGCCCAGAAGAAGGGCGGCATCTGCGCCTTCGTCGATGCCGAGCACGCGCTCGACCCGGTCTATGCCCGCAAGCTCGGCGTCGATCTCGAAAACCTGCTGATCTCGCAGCCCGATACCGGCGAGCAGGCGTTGGAGATCTGCGACACGCTGGTGCGCTCCGGCGCCATCGACGTGCTGGTCGTCGATTCGGTGGCGGCGCTGACGCCGCGGGCGGAAATCGAAGGCGAGATGGGCGATTCGCTGCCCGGCCTGCAGGCCCGTCTGATGAGCCAGGCACTGCGCAAGCTCACCGCCTCGATCTCGCGCTCCAACACCATGGTCATCTTCATCAACCAGATCCGCATGAAGATCGGCGTCATGTTCGGTTCGCCCGAGACGACGACCGGCGGCAATGCGTTGAAATTTTATGCCTCGGTTCGCCTCGACATCCGCCGCATTGGCTCGGTCAAGGATCGCGACGAGGTCGTCGGCAACCAGACCCGCGTCAAGGTCGTCAAGAACAAGCTGGCGCCGCCTTTCAAGGTGGTCGAGTTCGACATCATGTATGGCGAGGGCGTCTCCAAGACCGGCGAGCTGGTCGATCTCGGCGTCAAGGCCGGCGTGGTCGAAAAGTCGGGCGCCTGGTTCTCCTACAATTCGCAGCGTCTTGGCCAGGGCCGCGAAAACGCAAAGCTGTTCCTGCGCGACAATCCCGACACGGCGCGCGAGATCGAGCTGGCGCTGCGGCAGAATGCCGGGCTGATCGCCGAGAAATTCCTTGAAAACGGCGGCTCCGAAAGCAGCGACGACGGCTTCGAAGACGACGCTGGGGTAATGTAGGGTAAGAGACGTCTCGCGGAGCATCAGACAGGTTTGGATTTGATGTTTTGATTCTGAGTTTGCGTAATCGATGCGTTTCGAACCGCCGGCTCCGTGCCGGCGGTTGGCGTTTGACGGCGAGGCAGATGCATTTCAAAGGCGCTGGTGAAAGCCGGGATTTGAGCCCATTTGGTGTTTCTGGACAGGCTGCGGTGCGACCGCTAAAAGGCCATGTCTATTTTCCGCCGGCAGCCGGCGGTTCTCTCGAAAAGGCAGTATTCATGAGTGGCGTCAACGAGATCCGGTCGGCATTTCTCGACTATTTTCGCAAGGAAGGTCACGAGGTCGTCGCGTCGAGCCCGCTGGTGCCGCGCAACGACCCGACGCTGATGTTCACCAATGCCGGCATGGTGCAGTTCAAGAACGTTTTCACCGGTCTGGAGAAGCGGCCTTATTCGCGCGCCACGACCGCCCAGAAGAGTGTTCGCGCCGGCGGCAAGCACAACGACCTCGACAATGTCGGCTACACTGCGCGCCACCTGACCTTCTTCGAGATGCTCGGCAATTTCTCCTTCGGCGACTATTTCAAGGAGCGGGCCATAGAGCTTGCCTGGAACCTGATCACCAGGGAATTCGGGCTGAAGAAGGACAAGCTGCTGGTCACCGTCTATCACACCGACGACGAGGCCGCCTCCTACTGGAAGAGGATTGCCGGCTTTTCCGACGATCGCATCATCCGCATCGCGACTTCGGACAATTTCTGGGCAATGGGCGACACCGGGCCTTGCGGGCCGTGTTCGGAGATATTCATCGACCGTGGCGAGCATATCTGGGGCGGCCCTCCCGGCAGCCCCGAGGAGGATGGCGATCGTTTCCTCGAATTCTGGAACCTGGTCTTCATGCAGTATGAACAGGTCACGAAGGACGAGCGCGTCGACCTGCCGCGTCCGTCGATCGACACGGGCATGGGCCTCGAGCGCATGGCCTCCATCCTGCAAGGGGTTGAAAGCGTCTTCGAAACCGATCTGTTCCGCCACCTGATCGACGCTGCATCGTCGGCGCTTGGCAAAGGTCCGGATGCGGACACCGTCGCATCGTTCCGCGTCATCGCCGACCATTTGCGTTCGTCCTGCTTCCTGGTCGCCGACGGCGTGCTGCCGTCAAACGAAGGCCGCGGCTACGTGCTTCGTCGCATCATGCGCCGTGCCATGCGCCACGCGCAGTTGCTCGGCGCCCGCGATCCGCTGATGTGGCGCCTGGTGCCGGCGCTGGTCCGCGAGATGGGCCAAGCCTACCCGGAACTGGTGCGCGGTGAACAGATGATCACCGAGACGCTGAAGCTGGAGGAAACTCGTTTCCGCAAGACGCTGGTACGCGGCTTAGGCTTGCTTTCGGAGGCGACGGAAAAGCTGGTCTCCGGCGACATGCTGGATGGCGAGACAGCGTTCAAGCTCTACGACACGTATGGCTTTCCGCTCGATCTGACGCAGGACGCGCTGCGCCAGCGCAACATCTCGGTCAACCTTGCCGGCTTCACCGAGGCGATGGAGCGGCAAAAGGCGGAGGCGCGCAAAAGCTGGGCCGGTTCCGGTGAGGCCGCAACCGAGACGGTATGGTTCGCGGTGCGTGAGGAGAACGGCGCCACCGAATTCCTGGGCTATGAGACCGAGCAGGCCGAAGGCCTCATCCAGGCGCTGGTCAGGGACGGCAAGACCGTCGACAGTGCCGGCAAGGGCGACGCCGTTGCCATCGTTGTCAACCAGACGCCGTTCTACGGCGAGTCCGGTGGCCAGATGGGCGATACCGGCGTCATTTCGGGTGACGGGTTCTCGATCGAGATATCCGATACCCAGAAGAAGGCCGATGGGCTTTTCGTCCATCTCGGCAAGGTGGCCAATGGCACCGTCAAGACGGGCGCGACCGTCGAGCTGAAGGTGGACCACGCGCGCCGCTCCAGGCTGCGCGCGAACCATTCCGCCACGCATCTGATCCATGAGGCGCTGCGCGAGGTGCTGGGTACCCATGTCGCGCAGAAGGGCTCGCTGGTCGCGCCCGAGCGTCTGCGCTTCGACATCTCGCACAACAAGCCGATCTCGCCGGACGAGCTCGAAGAGGTTGAGCGCATGGCAAACGAGATCGTCGTTCAGAATAGCCCAGTAACCACGCGCCTGATGTCGGTCGACGACGCCATTGCCGAAGGCGCCATGGCGCTGTTTGGCGAGAAATATGGCGATGAAGTGCGCGTCGTTTCGATGGGCACGGGCTTGCATGGCGCCAAGGCCAACCGGCCCTATTCGGTCGAGCTATGCGGCGGTACCCATGTCAGGGCGACCGGCGATATCGGTCTGGTGCGCGTCGTGTCGGACAGTGCGGTCGCTGCCGGCGTGCGCCGCATCGAGGCGTTGACCGGCGAGGCCGCCAGAAAGCATCTCGACGAACAGGACAAACGGCTGAAGGCCGCCGCCGCCGCGCTGAAGATTTCGCCGGCCGATGTACCGGCCCGCGTCGAGGCGCTGCTCGACGAGCGCAAGAAGCTCGAAAAGGAACTGACAGAGGCGCGCAAGAAGCTGGCACTGGGCGATCGCTCGCCAGCGGGTGTGCCTGCGGAAAACGAAACCATTGCCGGTGTCGGTTTTCTAGGCAAGGCGGTATCGGGCGTCTCGCCAAAGGATCTTAAGCCGTTGGCCGATGCCGGCAAGAAGTCGCTCGGCTCCGGCATCGTCGTCTTTGTCGGCGCCGGCGAGGACAACAAGGCGAGCGTCGTCGTCGCCGTCACCGATGATCTGACCGGCCGCTTCAGCGCCATCGATCTGGTGCGCGTCGCGTCGGCGGCGTTGGGCGGGCAGGGCGGCGGCGGGCGACCCGATATGGCTCAGGCCGGCGGCCCGGACGCCTCGAGGGCCGAAGACGCGATCGCTGCGGTGAAAGCGGCTCTCGAAGCGGCATGAACCTGCACCGGGGGCGGCACGGCCTAAATGGCGCGCCGCCCAGCGGATATCTTTGAGGGCCGATATGCCGACGCTGACGATGTATCAGGTCGATGCCTTTGCCGAACGGGCCTTCCAGGGCAACCCTGCCGCCGTTCTCCTTTTGGAGGAGTGGCTGTCGGAGCAGGTAATGCAGGCCATTGCCAACGAAAACAATCTTGCTGAAACGGCGTTTGTGCGGCCGAATGGCAGAGGTTGGGATTTGCGCTGGTTCACGCCGGTCTATGAAGTCGACTTCTGCGGCCATGCCACTCTTGCGGCCGCCCATGTGCTGGCTACGGAATACAATGGGCAGGGCGAAATGGCCTTCGCCACCCGGGTGGGCGAGCTGCGGGTTTCCCGGCAGGAAGGGGCCTATCAGCTCGATCTGCCGTGTTTTCCGCCGCAGCCCATCGAGGAAGAGCTGAACTCGGCGCTGCAAACGATATTGCCTCAGCGGCCGGTTGCGAGCTTCCGCAATTTCGAGAACCTGTTTGTCGAGCTTGCCGACGAGACAACCGTGCGATCTTTCGTTCCCGATCTGCTCAGGATCGGAGCCTTTCATCCTCTCGGCCTGGTTATTACCGCACCTGCGCGAGCCCACGATTTCGTCTCGCGTTATTTCGTGCCCGGGGCGGGCATTCCCGAGGATCCGGTAACCGGCTCCATTCATGCGACATTGGTGCCCTACTGGGCTGAAAAACTCGGCAAGACGCGTCTGTCGGCATTCCAATGCTCGCAGCGCGGCGGGCATTTGCTATGCGAGCTGGCCGGAGATCGCGTGCTGATCACAGGCCGTGCGAAGACCTTCATGAAGGCGGAGATTTACCTCCCCGATTGAGCGGCTTGGCTCGGGTTCCTCGCCCCCACGAAGTTGGGGGGAGGTGGCCGCGAAGTGGCCGGAGAGGGGGCCTGCGCCATCAGACGAAAAGAAAGCCTGTGTCGGACATATGCAAGACGTTCGAGGAGGGGTGCCGAATTCCCCTCTCCGTCTCGGCTTCGCCGAGCCACCTCTCCCCGCAAGCGGGCGAGGAACCCAGGTCGTGCGAAGTTGCCGCGCCTCGCGGCGGTCTCACTCTGCCTTTTCGGTCTTAGCAAAACTCTCGCGTCCGACGATGCGCGCATACCAATCCCGAATATCGGCAAACTCGGCCAGCAGTTTTCGCCCCTCGGCCACCTTGACGAAATAGCCGATGATTGGCGCCGCGTGCAGGTCGGCCAGCGTCAGGTCCGTTCCCAACAGCCAAGGCCCTTCGGCTTTCAGCGAAGAGAGCGCCTGCAATGCCGTTCTCGCCTGCCTCAACCCGTTGGCGATCACGGCTTCGTCGGGCGGCGTTTTTTCCAGCCGCTCGACGGCGACATCCCAGACCATGGCTTTGTAAGCATAGGCGTCGAGCAGGCCGGCGTTTTGGTTCATGCGTGCTCGAGGCCGGACTTCGACCGGTTGCAGCGCCGGGCCGTCAAAGGCTTCATCGACATAACGGGCAATCGCGCCGGTCTCGTAGAGGCGAAAGCCGTCATGCTCGAAGGCCGGGATGCGGCCGAAGGGCTGGTGCTCGAAATACCAGCCGGGAATGCCGTCCGCCGCAAAGATGTCGACGGGAACGAGCTCGTAGCCGACGCCCTTTTCCTCGAGCACCAGCCGGACGATGCGCACATAGACGCTGTAATCCGCGCCGTAAACGACGGGCTTGCCCATGTCGGTTGGGCTCAGGCCATCGCTTTCTGCAAATTCTCGTCGATCTTGTCGAGGAAGCCGGTGGTCGAAAGCCATGGCTGGTCGGGGCCGATCAGCAGCGACAGGTCCTTGGTCATGAAGCCGGACTCGACCGTCTGGATACAGACCTTTTCCAGGGTCTCGGCAAAGCGCTTCAGTTCGGCATTGTCGTCGAGCTTGGCGCGATGCGCGAGGCCGCGCGTCCAGGCGAAGATCGAAGCGATCGAATTGGTCGAGGTCTCCTCGCCCTTCTGGTGCTGGCGATAGTGGCGGGTAACGGTGCCGTGCGCGGCCTCCGCCTCGACGGTCTTGCCGTCCGGCGTCATCAGCACCGAGGTCATCAGGCCGAGTGAGCCGAAGCCTTGCGCCACCGTGTCGGACTGCACGTCGCCGTCATAATTCTTGCAGGCCCAGACATAGCCACCCGACCATTTCAGGCTGGAGGCCACCATGTCGTCGATCAGCCGGTGCTCGTACCAGAGCTTCTTCGCTTTGAATTCCGCTTCGAACTCCGCCTCGTAGACCTCCTGGAAGATGTCCTTGAAGCGGCCGTCATAGGCCTTAAGGATGGTGTTCTTGGTCGAGAGGTAGACCGGGTAATTGCGCAGCAAGCCGTAGTTCAGCGAGGCGCGGGCGAATTCGCGGATCGATTCGTCGAGATTGTACATGGCCATGGCGACGCCGGCGCCGGGTGCGTCGAACACATCGTGCTCGATCGCCTGGCCGTCCTCGCCGACGAATTTGATCGTCAGCTTGCCTTTGCCGGGGAAGCGGAAGTCGGTGGCGCGGTACTGGTCGCCGAAAGCGTGGCGGCCGACGATGATCGGTTTGGTCCAGCCGGGCACCAGCCGCGGCACGTTCTTCATGATGATCGGCTCGCGAAAGATGGTGCCGCCGAGGATGTTGCGGATGGTGCCGTTCGGCGACTTCCACATCTTCTTCAGCTTGAATTCCTCGACGCGCTGCTCGTCGGGTGTGATCGTCGCGCATTTCACCCCGACGCCGTATTTCTTGATGGCATTGGCCGAATCGATGGTCACCTGGTCGTTGGTGGCGTCGCGATGCTCGATACCGAGGTCGTAATATTCGAGCTTGAGGTCGAGATAAGGGTGGATCAGCTTGTCCTTGATGAACTGCCAGATGATGCGGGTCATCTCGTCGCCGTCGAGTTCGACGACCGGGTTCGCCACCTTGATCTTCGCCATGGAAAGAATGCCTCGCTTTTGGGGAACGGAAGGGCCTTGCCCGCACGGCTGCCGACCCTGGAATGCGGCCCGTATATCAAAGGCTTTTTGGCCGCGCAAACGGCGAACCGCGCCGTAGTGCCGGCATTCCTTGCGAAAGCTTCATTTTCGTAGCCAAATGTGGCAGGGACTGCGAAATGCCGCAAACAGCAGTTCACTGACAACCCATGTCCGCTACCCAGGATCCCAATACCCCTCTTGCCTCCGGAACTCCAGCGTCCGGACCGGCGATCATCCTGGTCGAGCCGCAGCTCGGCGAGAATATCGGCATGGTTGCGCGCGGCATGGCCAATTTCGGCCTTGCCGAGCTGCGGCTCGTCAATCCGCGCGACGGCTGGCCGAGCGAGAAGGCGCGTGCCGCCGCAAGCCGCGCCGACCATGTCATCGATGCCGTCAAGGTGTTCGACGACCTGGCTTCGGCGGTTGCCGATTTGAACTTCGTCTTCGCCACCACGGCGCGCGCGCGCGACAATTTCAAGCCGGTGCGCGGTCCGGTCGAGGCGGGCAGGGCGCTGCGGGCGCGGCAGCGGGCCGGCCAGCGCACCGGCATCCTGTTCGGCCGCGAGCGCTTCGGCCTCTATAATGACGAGGTCGGCCTCGCCGACGAGATCGTCACCTTCCCCGTCGACCCAGCCTTCTCCTCGCTCAACATCGCCCAGGCGGCCCTGCTGATGACCTATGAATGGGTGAAGTCCGGCCTGGAAGACGAGACCAGGACCAACTTCTCCGGCCCGGAAATGGCGCCGGCTGCCAAGGAAGAATTGCACGGCCTGTTTGCGTATCTGGAAGGTGCACTGGAGGCGCGCGGCTATTTCCGCCCGGCAGCGAAGAAGCCGAAGATGGTCGACAATTTGCGCGCCGTGCTGACCCGCCCCGGCTTTGCAGAACCGGAGCTCAAGGTGCTGCGCGGCATAATATCATCGCTGGACAGGTTCTCGCCGGCCATGCCGCGCGGCGACGGCTCCCCCGGCGACGACCCAAGACGATTGCCCGCGGCAGCCGCGGCACGCGCCCGCAAGACGGAAGCGGATCGCAACAAGCTACATGAAGCCGCCGGCGGCGATGAGGACGCGGCGGCGCTCGGCGGAAAGGGCACCGACAATGACTGAGCGGCCGATCCTGATGTTCGATTCCGGCATTGGCGGCCTCACCGTGCTGCGTGAGGCGCGCGTCCTGATGCCGGACCGCCGCTTCATCTATGTCGCCGACGACGCGGCCTTTCCCTTCGGCGCGTGGGAGGAGCCGGCGCTGAGGGCACATATACTGGAGCTGTTCGGTAAGCTGCTCGACCGATTTTCACCGGCCATTTCGGTCATCGCCTGCAACACCGCCTCGACACTGGTCATCGATGCATTGCGCGAGAGGTTTCCCGGCCACCCTTTCGTTGGGACGGTGCCGGCCATCAAGCCGGCGGCGGAACGCACGCGCTCAGGCCTGGTTTCGGTGCTGGCGACGCCCGGCACCGTCAAGCGCCAGTACACGCGTGATCTGATCAGCAAATGGGCGCAGAAATGCCACGTCCGCCTGGTCGGCAGCGACAGGCTGGCGGGATTGGCCGAGGCCTATATGCGCGATGGTTTTGTCGACGAGGACGCCGTGCGCGCCGAGATCGCGCCGTGCTTCGTCGAGCATGACGGGCTACGCACCGACATCGTCGTGCTTGCGTGCACGCATTATCCTTTTTTGGCCAATCGCATGCGCAAGACAGCACCTTGGCCGGTCGACTGGTTGGACCCGGCCGAGGCGATCGCACGCCGGGCGCTGTCGCTGCTTGCCGATACCGAGGCCGCTTATCGCCGAGAAGTACTGCCGGAAGGCGTCGACCTTGCGTTCTTCACCTCGAACAGCGCCGATTTTCCGACGCGCCGGCTGATGCAGGGATTTGGCTTGGCGATATCTTGACCGCAAGCAATCGTCGCTTTGGGAACATCACACCAGACAATGCGTTTTCCTTTCATCGGAAACGGGAGAAACCATCATGCCAGCCACCTCAAAAGCCCAGCAGAAAGCGGCCGGCGCGGCATTGTCAGCCAAGCGCGGCGAGACCAAGAAGGGCGCGCTCAAAGGCGCCTCGAAGGGAATGTATAAGTCCATGAGCGAAAAACAGCTCGAGGAATTCGCCGAGACCAAGCGCAAGGGCCTGCCGGAAAAGAAGTCGAAACACTGATTCCGGTCACATGGAAGCTTTTCTGGCGGCCAATGCCGGTTTCAAAAAGCCCGCGATGGGCTTACCGCGGGCTCTGATGGGTCCTTTATTCCACTTGGAAGGCCGAAGCCGGCTCAGTAAATCCAGTGGCAGCGCTGCCCTTGTAGCGAATGACGTGGCGATAGCCATGCCGCCACACAACCTTGCGCTTCACCACCACGCGGCAGACCTGTCTGTGGCCGTGCCAATGCCGGGCCTACGCCGGCTCCGGCGCGACCGCCATCGTGCCGGCCATCACCGCGGCTCCTATCAACGTAAGGAAGAACTTCTTCATGCGAATTCCAGCTCCTTTGACTTCAGTCCCTTCCTGATGCCGCCGGCGCAACCTCCCGCCACATCCGGCAGGCTCTACAACCCTGACACTACCCGGTTCGGCGAGCCGCGCCAGCCAGAAGCTTGACAGCGGTTAAATCTCCGTTTAACCAGCCCACCAACACCGGGCCGCAATGCCCGGTGGTTTTCTTTATGTGCGCAAGACGTTTGGGAAGCCGGTTTTACTTTCCTTATGTCTTGTCTGAAATGACGTGTCCCGTGGGTTTTCCGTCGCGTTGCGTGGAAAACCCTGTCAGGTCTCGAAAACGGAGGCCAGAGGAGGGCGCGTTTCCTTCACCCGGACCATGAGGTTCCGGGTGTGTTGTTTTGAAAGGGAATGCGATGAGCAAGCGCGAATCCGCGAAGTACAAGATCGACCGCCGTCTCGGCGAAAACATCTGGGGCCGCCCGAAGTCCCCGGTCAACAAGCGTGAATACGGTCCCGGCCAGCATGGCCAGCGCCGCAAGGGCAAGCTTTCCGATTTCGGCCTGCAGCTGCGCGCCAAGCAGAAGCTGAAGGGCCACTATGGCGACGTTTCGGAGAAGCAGTTCCGCAAGGTCTACGAAGAGGCGGACCGCCGCAAGGGCGATACCTCGGAGAACCTGATCGGCCTGCTCGAATCGCGGCTCGACGCGGTCGTCTATCGCGCCAAGTTCGTGCCGACGATCTTTGCGGCGCGCCAGTTCGTCAATCATGGCCACGTCAACGTCAACGGCAAGCGCGTCAACATCGGCTCGTACCGCTGCAAGCCGGGCGACGTCATCGAAGTGCGTGAGAAGTCGAAGCAGCTGGTCATCGTGCTGGAATCGGTGGGCCTGGCCGAGCGCGACGTGCCCGATTACATCGAGGCCGACCACAACAAGATGACCGCGGCCTTCACACGCATCCCCGGCCTGGCGGACGTTCCGTTTGCCGTGCAGATGGAACCGAACCTCGTCGTCGAATTCTATTCGCGCTGATCGGCGCGTTCGTTGCGATACAAGAAAAGGCCGCTCGTCGAGGCGGCCTTTTCTTTTTTCGTTCTTTTTTCCGAAATCAATTTCGATTTTCGGTCCGATGCGCTACTGCGGGCGGCAACAGGACCTTAGGGCCGACGCGCAGTGAATATGCAGCCAGACGCCGAAACGCTCGAACCGGTCGCCGAAGCCGAAGGCGGCTTTCATCCGCTGTTTGCCGATGTGCCATCCTCCGTCGAGTTCAACAAGCTGCGCAAACGGCTGTTGCGGCTTGCCCGCCAGGCGATCGACGATTTCTCCATGGTGAGACCCGGCGACCGTTGGCTGGTCGCTCTGTCGGGCGGCAAGGATTCCTACGGCCTACTTGCCGTACTGCTCGATCTCAAATGGCGCGGGCTGCTGCCGGTCGAGCTGTTGGCCTGCAATCTCGACCAGGGCCAGCCGAACTTTCCCAAGCACATATTGCCCGATTATCTCGATGGACATGCCATTCCGCATCGCATCGAATATCAGGACACCTATTCGGTGGTCACCGACAAGCTGGCCGAGGGCAGCACCTATTGCTCGCTATGCTCGCGGCTGCGGCGCGGCCATCTCTATCGAATTGCCCGCGAGGAGGGCTGCTCGGCGCTGGTGCTCGGCCACCACCGCGAGGACATACTGGAAACCTTCTTCATGAACCTGTTCCATGGCGGGCGCCTCGCCGCCATGCCGCCGAAGCTGCTCAACGACGAAGGCGATGTCATGGTGCTGCGGCCGCTCGCCTATTGCGCGGAAGCCGATCTCGAGAAATTCGCCGGCGCCATGAAATTCCCGATAATTCCGTGCGATCTGTGCGGTAGCCAGGAAGGCCTGCAGCGCAACGCCATGAAGGCGATGCTCGACGACATCGAGAAGCGCATGCCCGGCCGCAAGGATACGATGATCCGCGCCATGAGCAATGTGCGGCGCTCGCATCTGCTCGACAGGACGCTGTTCGATTTCGCCGCCCTCAACGACGCTCTTAATGCAAAGCAAGACGGTCCCCATGACGTTTGACGACAGCGCGATCGACTGGCTTGCCGACCTTCTGTCGGACGCCGCCGTCGCCGAGATCATGCCGCGCTTTCGCCGATTGAGCGAGGGCGACGTCCGCCGGAAGACCTCGGCCGCCGATCTTGTGACCGAGGCCGACGTGAATGCCGAACGGCTCATCACCGCTAGGCTGCGCCAGCGTTATCCTCACGCAATGATCGTCGGTGAGGAAGCCTGCTCCGACGACCCGACGCTGCTCGACGGTCTCGGCGATGCCGAACTCGCCTTCGTCGTCGACCCGGTCGACGGCACCTTTAACTTCGCCTCCGGCGTGCCGCTGTTCGGCGTCATGCTTGGCGTCGTGGTCAAGGGCGAGACGGTCGCCGGCATCATTCACGATCCCGTTGGCAAGGATTGGCTGATCGGTGTTCGCGGCGCCGGCAGCCATATCCGCCATGCCCATGGCAATCTGGAAAAGGTCCACGTCGCCAAACCGGCGCCGATGTCGGAAATGACCGGCGCGGTCTCATGGCACTATGTGCCCGAGCCGGACCGCTCACGTTTGGCGCGCAACCAGACCAAGTCGCTATCGCAGTTCAACTATCGCTGCGCCGCCCACGAATACCGCCTGCTGGCCAGCGGCCACGGCCATTTCGTCGTCTACAACAAGCTGATGCCCTGGGACCATCTGGCCGGCGTGCTGATCCATGCGGAGGCCGGCGGCCATGCCGCGCGCTTCGACGGCAGCGCCTATCTGCCATCGCATGTCGGAGGTGGCCTACTGGTCGCGCCGGACCGGGAAAGCTGGCGAGAGCTGCGCCGCGAGCTCTGGGCGGAATAACTCTTCGCTGCCAAAGTTGTCCAATCTTGTGCGAAACCGGAGACCTCGAATGAAACCTCGGTCCGCAATTGTTGCAACGGCCTTTGCCCTTGCCTTGGCTGCCGGTGTCAATGAAGCAAGATCTGGGGAACGCGCATGTCGCAGTCCCGACCCCGTCGACACCATAGACGAGATGTTCTCCGCGATCATCGCCTGTTGGAAGCCGCCGCCCGGAACCGCGGGCATGACCCTGACGCTGCAGTTCTCAATTCGCCGAAACGGCACGCTTATTGGCAAGCCGCGCGCCACTTACTCCCATCTAGGGGACGATGGCTCGCTCAACCGGGCCTTCGTGGCTTCCGTCCTCGAGGCGCTCGACAAGGCTCTTCCATTGCCCGTTTCGGACAGCATGGGTGGAGCAATCGCAGGACGTACGCTGTTCCCTCGCTTCACCGCGGTCAGTGAGGGTGCATCCTAGGCGCGCCCGGCAATGTGCATTAAACCGGCGGGTTATGCGGCTGGAATAGTCTGCCGCGCTCGGCCAGGAGGATCATCAGCAGCGCCGCCACCGACACGCTGCAGAACCCGGCGGCCAGCGGCGTCACCGTGCCGTTGAAGGCTTGGCCGATCAGCGTGCCGAGGATGCCGCCAAGAAATGTCTGCATGAACCCGAGGATCGACGACGCAGTGCCGGCCAGGTGCCCCAGCGGCTCCATGGCGAGCGCGTTGAAGTTCGCGCCCAGCGCGCCGAACGGGACCATGGCGCAGGCAAAGAAGGCAATGAAGAGCCAGAGCGGCATCTTCATTTCGATGGAAACGACCAGCCAGACAAGACTGATGGCCAGAAACAGCAGCAGCGCGCTTTGCGACAGACGGCGCATGCCGATCCGGCCCACGAGGCGCGAATTGAGGTAGTTCGAAAAAGCAAGCACGCCGGCAACCCCCGCGAAGATGACCGGGAACATCTCGCCGACATTGAACACGCTGACAAAGATCTGCTGGGCCGAGGCGATGAAGCCGAACATGGCGCCGAAGATGAAGGTGCTGGCGAAGGCGTAGCAGAGCGCGATGCGATTGGTGAGAACGATGCGGAAGCCGCCGATGATGGAGGACACCGTCAGCGGCCGGCGATATTCTGGGTGCAGCGTCTCGGGCAGGCGCAGCAGCGACCAGGCGGACACGATCAGCGCTCCGGCTGCCATGGTGACGAAGATCACATGCCAGGTCGCAAACAGCATGATGAACTGGCCGATACTAGGCGCCACCACCGGAATGGCCATGAACACCATGAAGATCAAGGACATGACTTCAGCCATGCGCCTTCCGTCGAACGTATCGCGCACGATCGAGACGGCAATGACGCGCGTCGCCGCCGCGCCGATGCCTTGCACGGCCCGGCATAGCAGAAGCGTGGCGAATGACGGGGCGATTGCCGCAGCGCCGGCCGCCACGACGTAGATCACCAGCCCTGCGACAAGAGGTGCGCGGCGCCCGAAGCGGTCCGAGATCGGCCCGAAGAACAGCTGTCCGCCGCCAAAGCCAAGGATATAGGCGGTGACCACATATTGCCGGTGGTTTTCATTTTCGACGCCAAGGGAGGCGCCGATCTGCTGCAGCGCCGGCAGCATGATATCAATGGCCAGCGAATTGAGCGCCATCAGCGCCGCGCACAGCGCAATGAATTCCCAGCGCGGAATGGGCAAGGTGCTTGCCTTTTGCTGCGCTTGTGCTTGCTGATCCACGGCCAGTCCGATCCTCAAACGAAAATGCGCCGGCGTGCCGACGCATCCATTCGTTCATCGCCCCGATCGCGGGCAGAACTTTTTACCAAGGTGCCCCGGCGCTTAGCGCATGGCCCGCCAAAAACGCAGTCGGAAGGTCACACGCAGAAACAGAAGTCAGGCGGCGCCTTTGACGCTGACGCCCTTTTCGACGAGGAAGGTCTGCAATTCGCCCGCCTGGAACATCTCGCGGATGATGTCGCAGCCGCCGACGAACTCGCCCTTGACGTAGAGCTGCGGGATGGTCGGCCAATTGGAATAGTCCTTGATACCTTGCCGTAACTCGGCCGACGTCAGCACATCGACACCCGTATAGTCGGCGCCGATATAGTCGAGGATCTGCACGACCTGGCCGGAAAATCCGCATTGCGGGAAGCCGGGCGTGCCCTTCATGAAGAGAACCACGTCGTTGCCCTTCACTTCATTGTCGATGTAGTCGTTGATGCCGCTCATGGAATACCCTTTCATGCCTGTGGGAGTCAGGCTCGAACATTACCCTTCAAATAAGCCCATGGGTTGCGCGAAACAAGATGTTTGCCGCCTTGCCATGCAAATGGCGCAAAGGAACGTCTGATCTTGGGCCAAGCCGTTGGCCACCATCTTTCCCCGAGGCGCGATGAAAAGACGATATCTCGCCGGGTTCCTCCTCGCCTTTCTGGTCGCCGCATTGGTCTTGATCCGGTGGACCAAGTCGCCGAGAGAGCCACCTCTCGTCGTCGGCGGTGAATTACCGGCGCCGTGCCGCGATGCGAGCTTCGAGGCGGTCGCCTATATCGTCTGCGAAATCGATCTGCGCCGGTATGACGTCGGTGTGTTCCACACAGGCGTCGACGGCAAGGCTTTCGGTTTGCTGGACAAATTCGACAAGGCGATGGCGGATCAGGGCCGGCCGGTGCTGCTCGCCATGAACGCCGGCATGTATCACCATGACCTGACCCCGGTCGGCCTTCTCGTCGAAGACGGCCGGGAGAAGGCGCCGATCAACGTCGCCGATAGCGAAGGCAATTTCTACCTGAAACCGAATGGCGTGTTCCTGGTCCGCAAGGACGGCAAGGCGGCTGTCATGGAGACAAACGCCTATGCCGCGACCAGGCCGGACGTGATGTTCGCCACGCAATCCGGCCCAATGCTGGTGATCGACGGCCGGCTTCATTCTCGCTTCGAGCAGAACGGCACATCGCGCTATGTCCGCAACGGCGTCGGCGTGCGTGACGAAAACACCGTCGTGCTAGCGATCTCGCGCTCTGAAGTCAGCCTCGGCAGCTTCGCACGGCTGTTTCGCGATGGGCTCGACTGCCCCAACGCGCTTTTCTTCGACGGCGTCGTTTCGGCGCTGTCGAACGGCGAACGGACGATTGTTGGTGGAAACTATCCGGCCGGGCCGATCATTGCCGTGACCGGCAAGACGCTTGCGAGGCGGTAACTGGAAGGGAGATTAGTCCGGCACGCTGGTCTGCAGGGCAAGCGCGTGCAGTACGCCGCCCATGTTGCCCTTCAGCGCGTCATAGACCATCTGGTGCTGCTGGACGCGGCTTTTGCCGCGAAAGCTCTCGGCCACCACCTCGGCCGCATAATGGTCGCCGTCGCCGGCCAGGTCGCGAATCGTCACCTTGGCATCCGGAATGCCTTGCTTGATCAGCCGTTCGATGTCGTGAGCGTCCATTGCCATGCGAGGATTCCTTGTTCAGGTCGTGATCTCATAGATATGGTCGAAAAGGCGGATGAACCCAGGGAAAGGGCTCCGCTCGATCACATCACGGGTCCACGACCTCATTTGCCATGAAGCGAGGGAACCAGGATTCGTGGGCGGCGGTCAATTCGCTGACCGGTATCGCACGCGCGTCGCCAAGCTTCAGTTCGCTGCTGCGGGTCGACCCGATCCACGGTGCAAAGATGCCGAGCTTGCTTTGCTGTTCGCAAATGGCGTCCCATTCCTCGCTCTGCGGGTCGATCGACAGCGTCAGCAGATAGCGGCCCTGGTCCTCACCGAACCAGACCGGGATCGGATCGGTGCCGATCAGGCCGGGGATGATCGCGCCGATGCCGGAGGCCATCGCCATCTCAGCCAGCGCCACCGCGATGCCGCCATCGGAAACGTCATGCGCCGCGGTAACGACACCGGAGGCGATCAACGCCCGCACATGGTCGCCGACCCGCTTCTCGTGGTCGAGATCGACCGGCGGCGGCGGGCCGTCGGCGCGGCCATGGATGTCGCGCATATAGACTGATTGGCCAAGATGCGTGCCCCACATCGTCGGCGCGCCGACCAGCACGATCATCTGACCTTCGGCGGCAAAGCCGATCCGCACCATTTTCGACCAATCGGCAATCAGCCCGACGCCGCCGATGGTCGGTGTCGGCAGGATGCCCTGTCCGTTGGTCTCATTGTAGAGCGAGACGTTGCCGGAGACGATCGGGAAGCCGAGCGCCCTGCAAGCATCGCCGATGCCTTTCACAGCACCAACCAGCTGGCCCATGATCTCCGGCCGTTCCGGATTGCCGAAATTGAGGTTGTCGGTAGCAGCGAGCGGCAGAGCGCCAGTGGCTGTCAGATTGCGCCAGCACTCCGCAACCGCCTGCTTGCCGCCCTCGTAAGGGTCGGCCTCGCAATAGCGCGGCGTCACGTCGGAGGAAAAGGCGAGCGCCTTGGTCGGGTGACCGTCGACGCGCACCACGCCAGCGTCGCCGCCGGGAAGCTGCAGGGAATTACCCTGGATCAGCGTGTCGTACTGCTCCCACACCCAGCGGCGCGAGGAAAGGTCCGGTCCGCCCAGCAACTTGAGCAGTGCCTCGGCCACGTCGGCTTGCGGTGTATCGCCAGGCAATGGCGCCGGCTTCTTCGGCTCGACCCAAGGACGGTCATATTCCGGCGCCTGATCGCCGAGATCCTTGATCGGCAGGTTGGCAACCTCGTCGCCCTGGTGCAGCACGCGGAAGCGCAGATCGTCGGTGGTCTTGCCGACGATGGCAAAGTCGAGGCCCCATTTGTGGAAGATCGCCTCGGCCTGTTTTTCCTTTTCGGGGCGCAGCACCATCAGCATGCGCTCCTGGCTCTCCGAAAGCATCATCTCATAAGCGCTCATGCGCTCTTCACGCACCGGCACCTTATCGAGATCGAGCTCGATGCCGAGGTCGCCTTTGGCGCCCATTTCGACCGCTGAGCAGGTGAGGCCGGCGGCACCCATGTCCTGGATGGCGATAACGGCGCCGGACGCCATCAGTTCGAGGCAGGCTTCGAGCAGGCATTTTTCGGTGAAGGGATCGCCAACCTGAACGGTGGGGCGCTTCTCGTCGATCTTGTCGTCGAACTCAGCCGAGGCCATGGTGGCGCCGCCGACACCATCGCGCCCGGTCTTGGCGCCGAGATAAACGACAGGCAGGCCGACGCCCTTGGCCTCCGACAGAAAGATTGCGTCCGTTTTCGCGAGGCCAGCGGCAAACGCATTGACCAGGATGTTGCCGTTGTAGCGGGCGTCGAAATTGACCTCGCCGCCGACCGTCGGCACGCCGAAGGAATTGCCATAGCCACCGACGCCGGAAACGACGCCGGCGACGAGGTGCCTGGTTTTGGGATGGTCGGGCGCACCGAAACGCAGCGCGTTCATCGCCGCGATCGGCCGCGCGCCCATGGTGAAGACATCGCGCAGGATGCCGCCGACGCCGGTCGCAGCCCCCTGATAAGGCTCGATATAGGAGGGGTGGTTATGGCTCTCCATCTTGAAGACGACACAGTCGCCATCGCCGATGTCGACCACGCCGGCATTCTCGCCCGGGCCCTGGATGACTTGCGGCCCGGTGGTCGGCAGCGTGCGTAGCCATTTCTTCGAGGATTTGTAGGAACAATGCTCGTTCCACATCGCGGAAAAAATACCGAGTTCCGTAAAGCTCGGCTCGCGCCCGACCAGGTCGAGGATGCGTTGGTACTCGTCGGGCTTCAGCCCGTGCGCGGCAATGAGTTCCGGAGTGATCGGCACGGAATTGGAAATGGTCATGATCGGCAATTTGTGTCCTTGGGATCGAGTCCCGTCTTATCGCAAGCTTTGCAGCCGATACACCCCGTCGGATGACTAAAACGACGGAAAGCAACAGCTGGCCGCAAGTAGCGAAAGATCGCCACTCGACCCGCCGGTTTCAAGCCGGTTCACGAAAAGCTGTCGTAGCCGGCGCGGCCCTCGTCCAGAAGCCGCCGGATCACCGCCACGCCGTGCGCGATATCGTCCCGCTGTGGCGGCTGCGAGATGCCAAACCGCACGCCGTGAAAGGCCTGTTCGGAACGCCCTGCCTTGAACTCGTCCTCGTCGTCGATGAGCACGCCATGTTCAAGGCAGGCCTGTTTGAAAGTGCCGGAAAGCCACGGGTCGGGCAAAGTGAGCCAGACGAACGGCACATTATCCAGCGCCTTGAAGTCGAAGCCGTCGAGTGTCTCGCGCACGATCGCGATGCGCGCACCGATCTCGGCAATGCTGCGCTTGCGCATCTCGGCGGCCTGACCGGACAGCACCAGCCGGCTTCCCACCTCCGCCAGCAGAAAGGGCAAGCCGCCCGTCATCATCTTGTGGGCAACCCGGATGCGGTGACGATAGGCCGGCGGGCAGGCGAGCCAACCGCCGCGAACACCCGCCGCGACCGATTTCGACAGCCCGCCGGCAACGATGGTCCGTTCGGGAGCATATTCGGCCAATAGAGGCGTCGGGTCGTCGGTCAGGCCGCCATAGAGATCGTCCTCGATCAGGACGACGTTATATTGACGGGCGACACGCGCGATCGCCTCCCGGCGCGATGCCGACAGCGTCGTCAGTGTCGGATTCTTGGCCGTCGGCATCAAAAACATCATCTTCGGATGCTTTTGTGCGCAAACGCGCTCGAAATCCTGAGGATCGATGCCCGCGTCGTCAGCCGCCACCAATGCGGTCCGGCGACCGATCAGGCCGGCGCTGCGGGAAATCTGCGAATAGGTGAGGTGCTCGAAGACGACATAGTCGCCGGGCGCGGTGAGCCCCGCAATGGTTGCCATCACCGCGGCGTGGGTGCCGAGCGTGGGAACGATTGCATCTGGGGCCGGGCGAAAGGAATTGCGCGACAGCCAGCGTCTGCCGGCTTCGAACCAGCGGTCCGGGAAATCACGCGTGTAGCTCGAAATCTCATGCGGATGATCTTGCGCCGTCCGCGTCAACACGTCGGCGACGATGGCGCCCTGGCCGACATCCGGTGCGGCGGTGCTATCGAAGCGCAGCTTGTCGCCGGGCGCATCCATATAGCGCGTGCCTTGTTCGACCGGCCCCCGGAACTCCGGCTTTGCGCTCTCCGACTGTTGAGCGAGAACATAGGTTCCGCGGCCGACCTCGCCGCTCACCAATCCCCGCTCGCGCAGCAATTGATACGCCCTGCCAACGGTGCCGACGGTCGTGCCGATGTCGTATGCCAGATCGCGCTGCGGCGGCAGCTTTGCTCCTGCACCTATCAGGCCGCGATCGATGTCCGTCTCGATGGAATCGGCAAGCCGCTGATAAAGCGGGCCGGTGCCGGCGGTAAGGTCTGGAAGCCAAGTTGTCATGGTGACAATTTTCTACATTGCACCCGATCTAGGAGTCAATACATATCAGCTTGGCGGCTATAAGGGTACAATCCGAAGTCTTGGCAGAAAGAAAATGGCTACAATAGAGACAATCCGCTCCGTTAGGGCTGAATTGCAGATGCAGGTGGCACCTCCGTTAGGCCGGCCAACCTATGTCGGTCGGCTAGTGCGTACGCTCAGATCCTTCGCGAGGTGGATCGGCAGGCTAATGGATCGTCGGCGCAGCCGGCTGGTCCTGCTCGAAATGACCGACGACCAGCTCAAGGATATCGGCATCTCGCGCTGCGATGCCCATCGTGAGGGTCTGAGGCCGTTCTGGGACTGAGGAGTTCGACGGGGCGCTATCGCACTTTAGCGATGTCCGCCGCCCTGATCCGCGTGACACCGTGGTCCACAAGCACCGCCACAATGCACAGCAACAGAAAAAGCCCGGTAACGGCTAGAGCTGAGACGGCGACGCTGGTCGCACCGTTCTTAGGGACATCAAGGAACGGGTAAGGCACTTCACCGGCAATCGGCGCCCGCAGCAGCGCATAGGCCAGATAGGCGACCGGATAGATCATCCACCAGGAGATGTCGCGCCATCGCGTCGAGCCGTCGGCGCCCGCCACAAGCCACCACACCACAAACAGCAGCGGCGTCACATAGTGGAGGAGGACGTCGCAGAGCAGGAACAATCCTTGCGGCTGCCAAAGCTGCGCCAGGACCGTTGCATAAATGATGAGGACCAGTGTCATGGCGACAGCTACGCCGGCCCGCATCCGTGGCGCGGCAAAAGCCGGAAACCAGGCATAACCCGTCGACGACAACAACGAGGCATGAACGAGCACCGCGCCGATGTTGGTCAGGATGGTGAAGAAGCTGAAATAGAAGACCAGCGAGCCGACAAACCGCGGTTCGATTGATGCCGGGACCGTGATGCAGAGCTGCAGGACCAGCCCGGCCAGGCCGACGACCAGACCAGTGATCTGCAGCAACCGACCCATTGGGCTAGGCAGCAGCGCCGCAGCCCGAATTGCCCGCCTGCCAGCGGGAAATGTCCGAGCCGATGCGCGCGCCGAGCGGTTCCGCCATCAATGGGCCGAACACGTCGACGCGGCTCGAATTGCCTTGCGCCTGCACGACCAGCAGCGGCTTTCCGCCATAATGTTTGGCCGGCACCAGCAGGAAGCGCGGCGTGCCACTGAACGAATTCAGTTCGTTGGCCATCTGATAGGATTTGAAGGCAGGGTCCTTGCTGGCGATCCAGCATTTGTGGGCAGCGATTGCCACTCGCTCCATGGCAAGCAGTGACGCGCTCTTGCCCGCCGGCGCCGGCGTGCTCTTGGGGCCCGACTGGCAGGAGGCAAGTACAAGACAGGCGGAAGCGGCGAGGGCTAGGCGGGCGAGTGTCGATCGCATGGTTAAGCGGCGCCCATCTCGAGTTCGGACAGAAAGATCTTCAGACCGTCTGTCATCTCACCCCAGACGCGCGACAGCGCCGGATGCTGCAAGGCGATTTGCTCATAGGCATCGAATTTCGGATAGGCGTCAAGCAAATCGGGGCGGCCGATCGTCGCTCTGAAATTGTTGAAGACGAAGCGGGTCGGCGTCAGCCACGCATCGGCGAAGGAGATGTCGTCGCCGAGCGCGAACGGCCCATGCGCCATGCGGGCCTCAATTGCCGCAAGCCCGTGATGCAATCGGGCGAACTGTGCCTTGATCTCGGCCTCGTTGCGCTGCGGCACGAAATAGAGCTCGAACAGCTTCATCGTTGGGGCGAGCACGTCAAGGTCGGTGATGCGGGCGAACACGCGCACCAGCGCCCGGTCTTTCGAATCCTTGGGCAACAGCGCCGGCTCGGGAAAGCGCTCCTCCAGATATTCGGCAATGACCACCGATTCGACGATCGTTTCGCCCGAGCCGGTGATCAGCACCGGAATCCGGTTGAGGGGCGAGATGGCACGAAATCCCTCGGGGATGGGAAACCCCGACGGCGGTGCAATGACCTTGAGCGGCACGTTCTTGATGTAGGCCAGCGCCCGCACAATCGACGAATAGGGCGACAATGGCCGCGAATAGAGTTTCATGACCGTCGCTCCAGAAGGAAAATTGAAGGCATCAAGCGGCGACGCCCAGCGCGCTTTCGAACAGTGCCCGGCCGTCGCTGCCGCCATGCGCCGCTTCGATCAGGTTCTCGGGATGCGGCATCAGACCGAGCACATTGCCGCGGCCGTTGACGATGCCGGCAATGTCGTTGATCGAGCCGTTGGGATTGGTGCCTTCGGCATAGCGGAACACTACCTGGCCTTCGCCTTCGAGGCGGGCCAGCGTTTCGACATCGGCAAAATAATTGCCATCATGGTGCGCCACCGGCGCCCGGATGACCTGGCCCGGCAGATAGCGGCGGGTGAACATCGTGTTGGCGTTGGCGATCTGCAGCTTCACCTCGCGGCAAACGAATTTCAGCGAGGTATTGCGCATCAGCGCCCCCGGCAGCATGCCGGCCTCGACGAGTATCTGAAAGCCGTTGCACACGCCAATGACCATGGCGCCCTTGGCCGCTTTTTCGGCTACAGCCCGCATCACCGGCATGCGCGCGGCAATCGCGCCGCAGCGCAGATAATCGCCAAACGAAAAGCCGCCGGGAATGGCGATCAGGTCGACGTCGGGAATTTCGGTGTCGGTCTGCCAGACGGTGACCGGCGGCGTGCCGGAAATCTTGGTCAGCGCCGCGATCATGTCGCGGTCGCGATTGAGGCCGGGGAGCAGGACGACGGCTGATTTCATTTTTGTTCGTAGGGCCTCTGGGCTTCGGCGAGTTCGCGCAATTCTAGACGGCGTTCTATGCGCTCAAGGCGATCGTCTTGACGGCCGAGAATGCCATAGATGTTGTGAATGTCGCTTTGCGTTGCGACCATGTGACCCCGAACTACGTTCAACTCCCGCTTCACTTCGGAAACATCCTGGCGAAGTTCAGCGACTTCGTGATGCACACGCTTGAGAAGCTCATACATCAACTCATTCGTGGCTTCGGTCATCTGCCCTCCGGTACAACCTCAGGTAATGGCCACACTATAATTCTCAATCACCGTATTCGCCAGAAGCTTGTCGCACATGGCATTCAGCTCCGCCTCGGCTTTGGCCTTGTCGCTCTCGGCAAGCTCGATATCGAAAACCTTGCCTTGCCGCACCCGGCCGATGCCGCCGAAACCCATTGCGGAAAGCGCATGCTCGATTGCCTTGCCTTGTGGATCTAGCACGCCGTTCTTGAGGGTTACGGTAATGCGGGCCCTGATCACGCTGGACATGCTCCTGTTCACCTGTTGAGCGGGCAAGCCATCAGTGCGGCTTGCCTTTGACGCCGTCAGTCGATGCGACGAGCACCGGTCCGGCAGGACGCGGCGGTTCGTTCTCGTTCATGATGCCGAGGCGGCGGGCAACTTCCTGATAGGCTTCGACCAGCCCGCCCATGTCGCGGCGGAAGCGGTCCTTGTCGAGCTTGTCCTGCGTCGCCACGTCCCACAGCCGGCAGGAATCCGGCGAGATCTCGTCGGCAACGACGATGCGCATCATATCCCCTTCGAACAGGCGGCCGCATTCGATTTTGAAATCGACGAGCTGGATGCCGACGCCCATGAACAGGCCGGAAAGGAAGTCGTTGACGCGAATGGCCAGCGCCATGACATCGTCGATCTCCTGCGGGCTCGCCCAGCCGAAGGCGGTGATGTGCTCTTCCGATACCATCGGATCGTCGAGCGCATCGGCCTTGTAATAGAATTCGATGATCGAGCGCGGCAGCACGGTGCCTTCCTCAATGCCGAGGCGCTTGGCCAGCGAGCCGGCGGCGACGTTGCGCACCACCACCTCGAGCGGGATGATCTCGACTTCCTTGATCAGTTGCTCGCGCATGTTGAGCCGGCGGATGAAGTGGGTCGGAATGCCCATCCGGTTGAGATGATTGAAGATGTGCTCGGAAATGCGGTTGTTGAGCACGCCTTTGCCATCGACGATTTCATGCTTCTTCTTGTTGAAAGCGGTAGCGTCATCCTTGAAGAACTGGATCAGCGTGCCAGGCTCCGGTCCCTCATAAAGGATCTTGGCCTTGCCTTCATAAATGCGGCGGCGATTTTTCATCTGATTTTTCTCTGGATTTGCGGGCAGGCGGCAAGCGACCAGTTCCTGTCCGTCCGCCTAAAATAAGATGGCGACGGTGGGGTTCAATGCCGGTGTCTATCCCAATCGCAGTGTTTGCTCAATCGGCAAATCCTTCCAATCAACCGCTTTCGGGAACCGAAATGCCGCAGCGCAGCAGGCAATGTAGCATATTGACCGGCCGGCGCCCTTTTGGTTTGTGCTCCGGCAACACATATTGGCACAACGAATCGGATTTCACGGAGGGATGCCATGAGCAGCATGAAAGACCGCGAAGAGGGCTTTGAGCGCAAATTCGCGTTCGACGAGGAACTTCGGTTCAAGGCTGCGGCACGCCGCAACAGAGCGCTCGGCCTGTGGGCTGCCGAAAAGCTCGGCAAGTCCGGCGCCGATGCCGACGCTTATGCCAGGGAAGTGGTCGTCAGCGATATCGAGGAAGCCGGCGATCACGACGTTTTCCGCAAGATACGCAAGGATTTCGATGCGGCCGGCATCGACCAGTCGGACCATCAGATCCGCCGCACCATGGATGAATTGATGGCGCAGGCGATCGAGCAGATCAAGAACACCTGATCCCCCCATCGATACCGAATGCTGGACCAATCGACCGCCCGGCCTAACCGGGCGGTTTTTCTTTGCCTTTGCGTTCGTTTCCGGCTGAATTGCTGCAAGCAAAGAGGAAATCGCCAATGTCCCTGAAGTCACGCCTTGCGGCCGACGAGACGCTGTTCACCGCATGGTCCGGCGTGCCGGATGCCCTGACCGTCGAGATACTGGCCAGACAAGGGTTCGACGCGGTTACGCTCGATATGCAGCATGGTGGCCATCACGAGGACAGTGTGCTGCGCGGGCTTGTGCCGGTGCTGGCCGCCAACAAGCCCGCTTTGGTGCGCATTCCGGTCGGCCGCTTCGACATGGCCAGCCGCGCGCTTGACTTCGGCGCCGAGGCGGTGATTGCGCCGATGGTGAATTCAGTGGCGGACGCAAAGCTGTTTGCCGCCGCCATGAAATACCCGCCGCTCGGCGAGCGCTCCTGGGGCCCGACCTATGCTTTTCCGCGCCATGGCAAGGGCGATTATGCCGACTGGCTGCACGACAGCAACCAGCGCACCATGGCGTTCGCCATGGTCGAAACGCGCGCCGCGCTTGATGCACTCGACGGCATTCTCGACACGCCGGGTATCGACGGCATCTTCCTCGGCCCGTCGGATTTCTCGATCGCCTGGTCGAAGGGGACCACCGTCAGTTCGACACTGGAGAGCATGATGGAGACCGTCGCCTCGATCGCCCAGCGCACCCGCAAAGCCGGCAAGCATGCGGCGATCTATGTGATGGAACCGGCCATCGCCGGTCGTGTGGTGTCGATGGGCTATCGGCTGCTGGCGATGGGTTCCGAGCATTCGCTGATTTCGCTTGGGGCAAAGACCCTGCTGAGCAGCGTCAGGGATTCGATCGCTTCCTAGAGATCCGTCAGGAATTTCGCGAACGTCATAGAACCTTCGGGCCAGGGGCCGAAGCCGGAATCCGCGTTGAGATGACCGGCATGGCCGGCGTCGATGAACAGCGAACCCCAAGCCGCGGCAATATTCTCGGCGACGCCGAAGGCGCAGAACGGGTCGTTGCGGCTGGCGATCACCACCGACGGAAACGGCAGCGGGTCGCGCGGATAAGGGCCGAAGGTCATCAGGTGCCTCGGCTTTATCTCTGGGTTGGCGACATCGGGCGGCGCCACGAAGAAAGCGCCGGCGACCGGCCGCTCAAACCGAGGCAAGGCCTGGATGACCGCGGCGACGCCAAGCGAATGAGCGACGATGACGACAGGCCGCTCGGCCTCGTTAACCGCCTTGGCGACACCGGCCGTCCAATCCTCGCGCACCGGCTTCGACCATTCCGCCTGTTCGACGCGGCGCGCTGTCGACAGTTTCGATTGCCAGCGGCTCTGCCAATGATCTGGGCCGGAATTGGTGTAGCCCGGCACGATGAGAATATCTGCTTCCTTGACTTTCATGGCGCGCATGTAGCGAGCGACACCGTCGGGTGCAACCGGGTATGGGTCCAAAAGAACCGCACGCAAACGGCCTCGGGCGGGCCGGTTCTGCTCGCAATTGTGAACACCATGTTCGCTTCTTGCGCTCTTGTGTGAACGATCGCGATCGACGATCTGTCGGCAAGAAAGAATGGCTGTTCCGAGATTTTGGCACGGACACGGCATAGAATGATTGATGGCGCCGGGTTCCTCTGTTGGAAGCTTGTCGAACGCCGCCTGAACGGAGCACTTTGATGAGCGAACTGCCTTTTGCCGCGACGACCCCGGTCAGCGTTGCCCGCGTCGGCTTGCGGGCGCGCGATGCAGAAAATCTCGCTGCTTACTATCGCAAGGTCGTCGGCCTGCAGGAGCTGAGCCGCGCCGGCGGCACGATCACGCTCGGCGCAGTCAATCGCCCTTTGCTTCACATCGAAGCGGATCCGGCTGCGAAACCCGATGACCCGCGCAGCGCCGGTCTTTTCCACACCGCCTTCCTGCTACCCAGCCGGGCCGATCTCGGTCGCTGGATCAACCACGCCATCGCCGGCAAGATCGGCATAGAGGGCGCATCCGATCATCTGGTCAGCGAGGCGCTTTATCTGACCGACCCGGAAGGCAACGGCATCGAGATCTATGCCGACCGCCGCCCGGAGGACTGGAAATGGAACGGCGACAAGATCGCGATGGCGACGGAGCGGCTGAACATCCCCTCGGTGGTTGCCGAAGTGCCGGCCGGCGACACCGGCTGGCAGGGCGCGCCGGAAAACAGCATTATCGGCCACGTCCATTTGCGGGTCGGCAGGCCGGAAGAAGCCGAAGCATGGTGGCATCAGGAGTTCGGTTTCGACACGGTGGCAAAATATGGTGGCGCGGCGGTGTTCCTGTCGTCCGGCGGCTATCATCACCACATTGGCGCAAATGCGTGGCAGAGCCCGGGTGCCGGTCGCCGCGATCCCTCCCGGTCCGGCCTGGCCTGGGTCGAGATGCGTTCGGACAATGTCGCAAGCGACACTACGCGCGAGGATCCGTGGGGCACAGTGATAAGGACGGTTCCCGGTAAGGCGTAGGCTAGAGGTTCGCCTTTTCAAGTAAGCGTCCAAGCATCAGCAGGCCCGCTGGCCATACGCCCAGGCGGGCCTCGTTTCCCATATGGCCGAGATCGCCGGCATCGGCGATATCCGCGCCCCAGGCTGCGGCAAAAGCGCTCGCCTTGTCGAAGGTGACGCGCGGGTCGCTGCGGCTCGCCACCACCAATGCCGGGAAGGGCAGGCGCTTCAGCGGCATCGGCGCGAACGGGCGCACCGCGTCGAATGAGGGATCGGTATCCTCGACATTGGTCGCGGCAACCAGGAACGCCGCCGCGACCTTGTCGAGCTGGCTTTGACTGGCCCCGGAAGCCCACTTCACCGCCGTCGCCACTGCCAGCGAATGTGCAAGCAGCACGATGCGGCGCGGTGCGGCGGCCACCGCAGCATCCAGCCGGCCGATCCAGTCTTCAGGCTTCGGTCGGTCCCACTCTGCCTGCAGCACGCGACTTGAATTGGGGAGCACCCGGCACCAATGCGACATCCAATGATCCGGTCCGGAATTGCCGCGCCCGGGCAGGGCAAGGAAATCGAAATCTCCGGCCGCCGAAATCATCAGGCTTCTCCGAACACTCGGCTGAAGATCGTATCGACGTGCTTGGTATGATAGCCTAAGTCGAATTTCTCGCGGATCTCGGCTTCAGGCAGAGCTGCAACAACGTCCTTGTCGGCTAGAAGTTCCTCAAGGAAATCAGCGCCTTGCTCCCACACCTTCATGGCATTGCGCTGCACCAGCCGGTAGGCGTCCTCGCGCGAGACGCCGGCTTGCGTCAGCGCCAGCAGCACGCGCTGCGAATGCACGAGGCCGCGGAACTTGTTCATGTTCTTCAGCATGTTGTCCGGGTAGACCAGTAATTTGTCGACAACGCTGGTCAGCCGCGACAGCGCGAAATCGAGCGTCACCGTCGCGTCGGGCCCGATCATGCGCTCGACCGACGAATGCGAGATGTCTCGCTCGTGCCACAGCGCCACATTCTCCATGGCCGGCAGCGCGAAGGAGCGCACCATGCGGGCAAGGCCGGTGAGATTCTCGGTCAGCACCGGGTTGCGCTTGTGCGGCATCGCCGACGAACCCTTCTGTCCGGGTGAAAAATACTCTTCTGCTTCGAGTACCTCGGTGCGCTGCAGATGACGCACCTCGATCGCCAGCCGCTCGATCGACGAGGCGATGACGCCGAGCGTGGCGAAGAACATCGCATGGCGGTCGCGCGGAATCACCTGCGTCGACACCGGCTCGGGCTTCAGTCCGAGTTTCTTGGCGACGTATTCTTCGACATAAGGATCGATATTGGCGAAGGTGCCGACCGCACCCGAGATGGCGCAGGTTGCAATGTCCTCGCGTGCGTGCACCAGCCTCTCGCGGCAACGCGAGAATTCGGCATAGGCCTGCGCCAGCTTGACGCCGAAGGTGGTCGGCTCGGCATGAATGCCGTGGCTGCGGCCGATGGTGATGGTGTCCTTGTGCTCGAAGGCGCGGCGCTTGAGCGCCGCAAGCAGCCCGTCAATGTCGGTCAGCAGGATGTCGCTGGCCCGGGTGAGCTGCACGGCAAAACAGGTGTCGAGAACATCGGAGGATGTCATGCCCTGGTGGATGAAGCGCGCATCCGGCCCGACGAATTCCGCAAGATGGGTGAGAAAGGCGATGACGTCATGCTTGGTGACGCGCTCGATCTCGTCGATGGCTTCGACATCGAATTTCGCCGCTCCGCCTTTCTCCCAGATGGTCTTGGCAGCCTCCTTTGGAATGACGCCGAGCTCGGCCAATGCGTCGCAGGCGTAGGCCTCGATCTCGAACCAGATGCGGAACCGGGTTTCGGGCGACCAGATGGCCACCATTTCCGGCCGGGAGTAGCGAGGGATCATCAGTCGGTCCTGACTTGCGAGAGCATTTGCCCGCGTCCTAACAGAGGCAGGCAAAATCCTCAACGTTGCTGGCGCGCAAACCAGACACTGGCGACAGCGAGCGCAATGAAACCGAGCGGAAAATACAGCCGAATGCCGAGGACGACGAACTGGTAGAGTGCCGTCAACATCGTGAACACGAACTGGAAAATCCAGGTGATGGTGAGCGCGGGCGCATGCCATTGGACATAGTAGGAGCGGTATTGCAGCCCAAACAGGCCGCCGGTGACGGCGATCGTCGCTGCGAGAAGGCAGACGAAGGCGGCGGCAAGGGCGATCTCCCAGTGGCGTCCGAGCGAGACGAACCGCGCCAGGAACAGCCCAACCGGGAAGGCCAGCGCACCGCCGGCAGCATAAAGCAGCGAGACGAAGCGAATCTTTGCCGGGGTCTCCCAATCGTACTGCAGCAGATTGAGCAGCGCGCTGGCGCCCATCGCCATGGCCCACAGCAAGGCACCGGCAAATGCGGTGCTCAGCGACGGCAGAGCGCGGCGGAGATGGCGCAGGGCGCGATAGCGCATGGTTGGGAACGTCACCGGCGACCGGTTACCGCGATCCAGCGATAGTCCGGCCCTTCGAATCCGTATTGGCGCACCGCGATCAGCACGGCATAGGCGCTGAGGCTATCCAGCGAAAATGTCTGAACCGCGCCGATCTGATAGCCATTCGGACAACCTCTGCTTTGCGGGATCGACTTGTCCTCGTGGATAATCCTCGTTTGGCCGCCGTCCTTCGCCTCGATGCGCAGCAGGCGAAAACCATTGATCTCGCCCTGGCTCTCGCATCGTTCGGTGTCATTCATGCCGATCTGGTCGAGCCGGAACTCGAGCGGATCGTCGACCGGCGAGAAGATCGGGCGCGGATTGACCATCATGCGGAAGGGATCGGCAGAAAGCTCGGTAACCGGGTTGAAGCCGGCGGTGATGCCGCGATTTGACGTGAGTTCCGCCTGATTGACGATCGCTTCGCCCTTTTGCCGGGCCTGCAGCCGCGCTGCGTCCACCGTGGCATTCTCGTCTTCGAGCCGGACGCGGATCGGCGAGCCCTTGAGAAAACTGTCGTCGGCCGTGTCAATATAATAGCGGTTTGCATAGGGAAATCCCGATCCGTCCTGGACGCCGTATTCCTCGAAGGCAAAGACCCCGCCATCACGACTGAAGCCGAGGATCTCAAGCTCGGCGACATCGCCTGCGTGGGCGGCGACCAAAGTTGCAAGCGGGGCAAGCAGGCAGACGGCAAACAGGGCAAGATTTCGCATGGGGCTTTCCATTCAGGCGGTCGACGCCGTTAAATTCCTATCACGATGCCGTCAAAAGATCGTGCTACTGAAACACAAGGTCGATGCATCCAATCCGGCCGTCGTTTGTTATTGTCGGCAGCTTCACCGCATCGTGCCTTCCGAAAATTAGGATCGATTTTTGGAAGGCACGATGCATTGATTCAAAATGTTTAGAGCGTCCTTTGCGCGTCTAATTGGACGTGCGGCGCCCTAAGGGAGACCGCCATGATTGATGCAGCCAAGATTCGCGAACGTATGGAAGTGATCGGCGCCGACGGCGTCCATGTCGGTACCGTCGACAAGGTTGATGGAAGTCGCATCAAGCTGACCAAGCGCGATAGCGGCGAGGGCGCTCACCGGGGCCATCACCACTTCATTCCTCTTAGTCTTGTCGCAGAGATTGAAGGCCAGAAGGTGCGGCTCTCGGCAAACTCGGATGTTGCGGTCACGTTCGAGGAAGAAAAATCCGACCCCACCTGATCATAAGTCCAGTCTGATTACGGCTCACCCGAATGAGCGTTGCGCGGTCAGCGCGACGACCAGACCGGGAACAGATCGCCTTCGGCCGGCGTCGCGGCAAAGACGCCGCGGGCGATAGCGCGCGCCATCGTGGCGCCGGCCGCGGCGTAGAGATCGACTGCATCGTTGGGCCCGAGCTCGATGCCGCTCTTGCCCGTTGCCAGCGCGAAGACCAGATCGCCGTCGGCCGGCGTGTGCGTCGGCCAAATGGCACGGACAAAGCCGTCATGCGCTGATATTGCCAGGCGTTTGGCGGCGGCCTTGGTGAGTACCGCATCGGTGGCGATCACGGCGATGGTCGTGTTGCCGCCGGTTTCCGCCTGCTCTGCATGCTCGTCACGGAACTTCAGCAGGATCTTTCTGGCATCGTCAGGCATCGGGTGGGGATAGCCTAAACCGCCGAACTCGTCGCCGATCTCGAACGGCGCCGCCCAGAAATGGCGGGTCCCGGCGACCGTCACCGAGCCGGTCGGGTTGACGGCGGCGAGCGCGCCGATGGTGACACCGCTGTCGAGCATCGTCGAGGCCGAGCCGAGCCCGCCCTTCAGGCCGGAGCTCAAAGCCCCGCTACCTGCGCCGGCAGTGCCGAGCGCAAAGTCGATCGCGGCGGCTTGCGCGGCTTCGTAGCCAAGGTCCCGGTAAGGCGGATACCGGCCCCAATCCTTGTCGCCGCCATTGCGCAGGTCGAACAGGATCGCCGCCGGCACGATCGGCACGCGAAAGCCGCCGACCTCGACGCCGATGCCTTTTTCGCGCAGGGCCGCCTGCACCCCCGACGCGGCGTCGAGGCCAAAGGCCGAGCCGCCCGAAAGCACCACGGCATGGATGGCGTGGATCGAATTGTGCGGCTCGAGCAGGTCGGTTTCGCGGGTACCTGGCGCACCACCCAGGATTTGCACGCCGGCCACGGCCGGCTCGTCGCAGATGACGGTGGTCACACCGGATTTCAGCTTGGCATTCGCCGCATTGCCGACACGCAGGCCGGCGACGTCGGTGATGAGATTGCGCTGACCCGTATGGAACATCCCCGTGCTTGACATCATTGGCTCTCCGCCGGCACGAAACGGCCGCCGTCGAAACGGTAGGCGCGATAAGGATTTTGCGTCAGGTCACCTTTTTCGTCAAAGCGGATCGGTCCAATCACCGTGGTGAAGTCATGCGCGGTCAGCATGTTGGCCAGCTTCTCGCCGGCGCTTTGCGTCAATGCTGAAGCCGCCTTGGCGATCTCGACCGCGGCATAGGCAGGCAGCGTGTACCCTTCCGGCACGATGTTTTGTCCGGCAAAGCTCTGCAGCACCTTGGGGTCGGCGACATCGGCCCATTCGGGCGGCGCGATCATCAGCGTGCCTGCGGCGTAAGGCACGTCGCCGAGCGGCGCGCGCAACGCTTCCCCGCCGGCAAACACCATTCCCGTGTTAAGCTGGCCGGCGTCACGGCCCATTATGGCGACATCATCGCCGTCGCCGCCGGCAAAGACATGCGTTGCGCCGGCTTTCTTCAGCCGGCCGATCAGCGCGATCTGGTTGTCGAGCTGCGGCCGGAACGTGTCGACGAACACCGGCTTCAGGGCCGACTGCTCGGCGGCTGCCCGAAACGTCTCGGCCATTTCGCGGCCGTAGATGGTGCCATCGTCGACGATGGCGAACAGCTCGTTTTGCCATAGGCGGGTGAGGATGGCGGCGACGGCATTGCGCTCGTCGTCGCCGCGCGGCCCGAGACGATAGATCGGCCATCCCGTCTTGGCGCGCCGGTCGGTCAGGCTTTCGGTGCGGACGCCGACTGTGATCACCGGGATGCCGGCATCCTTAAGGATCGGCAGAGCCGCCTCGATTGCCTCGGTGCACAAAAAACCGATGACGACGTTGACCTTGGCCGCGGTGAATTCCCGCGCGGCAGCCGCGCCGCCGGCGGCCGTGCAGGCGTCATCGATCGTCCTGATCCCGGCATCGTTCGCTTCAGCCGCCATTGTCGCGCCTGACTCGATCTGTTTGCCGAGGATCGCCGACGGGCCCGACAAAGGTGCCGCGACGCCGACCAGGAGCGTCTCGGCACTCGCACTACCGGCGACCGAGAGCCAGGCCAGCACCGCTATTGTGGTTGTCCAGGGTCGCATGCGAGCGAAGAATTCCTCCGCGCCGATCGCGTGTTTTGCCGGCGCCAATGCCGTCAAGACCTAAAGGCTGGCCAGCTTTGGCGCAACACGGGAATTCAGGATATAGCTCAAGCACTTCGCTTGTGGCATGCAATATCCCGCCATATATAACGGTTGGTTCTGACTAGTGGAAATCATCGGTGCTGAAGAAGAATGACATCGGGCCGCAGGCCTACCGCGACGCGATGGCCCATTTTGCCGGCCACGTGCATGTAGTCACCACCAATGGCCCCGCCGGCAGGCGCGGCGCGACGGTGATCGCGGCCTGCTCGGTGTCTGACACGCCGCCGACCATCCTGGTTTGCCTCAATCGTGAAAATCCCAAGAACGAGCCGTTCGTGGAAAACGGCAAATTTGCCCTGAACACGCTGGCTTCGGATCAGGAGTCGCTGTCGATCGGCTTTTCCGGCATTACCGGCCTGCCGGTCGAGGAGCGTTTCGCGTTGGCCGAATGGGATGTGATCTCGACCGGTTCACCGACGTTGAAGGGTGCCCTTGCCGTCTTCGACTGCGAGCTGGTCGACACCAAGGATCTGGCCACCCACCGTGTGCTTTTTGGCAACGTGACAGGTTTGCGCATCGGCGATAATTTGCGGCCGCTGGTTTATCACAACCGCGGCTACCACGCTCTGTAGAGGCTTTCGGATGGCCGCGCCCGCGGAAACAGAATGACCGAGTTGAAACCGCGTCCGGCGCCGCGGACAATCGACGAGACGCTATGAAAGCCTAGATGTCTCCTCCCGGTCCGTTCGGTCGACCCGCGCCGGTGGATCGAGGCTGGCGCGAAGCGCGTGGCATAACCACATGTCTCCCAGGGAGAAAATCATGGAACACAGTATCTATCTCGATGAGACCCGCGACCCGCTGATCATTGCGGAGGGCTGGATGAAGGACGGCAAGGATGTCGCCATCGCCACCGTGGTCGAAACCTGGGGCTCGGCACCGCGTCCGGTCGGCAGCCACTTGGTCATCGACGCCGAAGGCAATTTCCATGGCTCTGTTTCGGGCGGCTGCGTTGAAGGCGCAGTGGTGACCGAGGCGGTCGACGTTATCGATAGCGGCAAGGCGAAGATGCTGGAGTTCGGGGTTGCCGACGAAACCGCTTGGCAGGTCGGCCTGTCCTGCGGCGGCCGCATCAAGGTCTATGTCGAAAGGTTGGGCTGATTCTCAATGGATCCTTATGCGCTGAAGGCACTCAATGCCGAACGCCGCGCCCGCCGCGCGGCAATCCTGGTCACCGATCTCGGCGACGGACGCGACCGTGTCGTGCGCGAGGGCGACCAGGTGGCCGGCGAACTCGGGGCGGCCATCGCCAAGGCATTTCGCACGGGCAATTCCGGTTCGGTCGAAGCTGAGGGGCGGACCTTCTTCCTCAACGCACATCTGCCGCAGCCGCGCCTGGTGGTGATCGGCGCCGTCCACATCAGCCAGGCGCTGGCACCGATGGCCAGGATCGCCGGCTATCCTGTCGAGATCATCGATCCGCGCACGGCCTTTGCCACGTCCGACCGCTTTCCCGATATCGCGCTGCATGCCGAATGGCCGGGGGATGTGCTGAAGCGTCAGCCACTCGATAGCTATACGGCGCTGGCTGCTCTCACCCACGATCCGAAGATCGACGATTTCGCGCTGAAGGCGGCACTCGATGCCGGCTGCTTCTATGTCGGGGCGCTCGGCAGCCGCAAGACCCACGCCAAACGTGTGGAACGCCTGCTGGCTTCGGGAGCGACAGCCGACCAGATCGCCCGCATTCATGCCCCGATCGGCCTCGATATTGGAGCTGCCAGCCCGGCCGAGATTGCCGTCGCGGTTTTGGCGCAAGCGATCCACGCCTTCCGCTCCCGCGGCCTCGAATCCAAAGGCGCGGTCGCGTGAAATTTGGTCCCGTTGCGATCGATGCGGCCGAAGGGGCAGTGCTTGCGCACGCCACCACGGCCGGAGAGCGCCGCTTCCGCAAGGCGCACAGGCTAAGCGCCGGGGATGTGTCCCTGTTGAAGGCCGCTGGCATTTTCGAGGTCGTCGCGGCGGTGTTGGCGCCCGACGATCTCAGCGAGGACGTCGCCGCCGAAAAGATCGCCGCATCCATGATCCATCGCAACATCGAGGCGAAGCCCGCCGCGACCGGCAGGGTCAACCTCCACGCGCGGGCTGCCGGCATGTTCACTGTCGACGCTGTGATGATCGACGCCATCAACGCCGTCGATCCGACGATCACCATCGCGACGCTCGCGCAGCATGCGCCGGTCGAAAAAGGTCAGATGGTGGCAACGGTGAAGATCATCCCGTTTGCCGTCGCCTCCGCTTTGGTCGATGCCGTGGCAAGGATCTGCGCCGGCGGCGAGATCTTTGCCGTCAACGCCTTTCAGCCCGCGCGCGTCGGCGTCATCCAGACGGTGCTGCCCGGCACCAAACCCAGCGTGCTCGACAAGACGCTGCGCGTCACCGAAGCACGCCTGGCGCGTTCGGGCGGCAGGCTGGCGGCCGAGCGTCGAACGCCGCATGAAATTATCCCGGTCGCCGAGGCTGCGGTCTCGCTGATCCGCGACAACGATATGGTGGTTATCTTCGGCGCTTCGGCGATGGCCGATTTCGGCGACGTCGTTCCCGCTGCCATCGAAAGGGCGGGCGGCATTGTCATCCGCGCCGGCATGCCGGTCGATCCCGGCAATTTGCTGGTGCTAGGCACTCTGGGCGGCAAGCGCATCATCGGTGCGCCGGGCTGCGCACGCAGCCCCAAGGAGAACGGCTTCGACTGGGTGCTCGACCGGCTGATCGCCGGCCTCGACGTGACCGCCAGGGATATTGCCGGCATGGGTGTCGGCGGGCTGTTGATGGAAATTCCGACGCGGCCGCAACCGCGCGAGCCATTGCCGGCCAAAGCCGAACCAAAGGTCGAGATCGTGCTTCTGGCCGCCGGCCGCTCCAGCCGCATGGGCGGGCCGAACAAGCTCTTGGCACTGTTCGACGGCAAGCCCCTGGTTCGTCGCACTGCCGAACGCGCGGTCGGTTCGAAAGCCGCGGCCACCATCGTCGTCACCGGCCACCAGCGCGAGCGCGTGCGCGATGCACTGTCTGGCCTAGATGTGACCTTCGCGGACAATCCGGATTTCGCCGCGGGCCTGTCTTCGTCGCTGAAGGCCGGCATCGCCAAGATTTCCGGCGACGCCGCCGGCGCCATGATTGTCCTCGGCGATATGCCCGGCGTCGCCTCGGCCGATCTCGACAGGCTGATCGAGGCGTTCCGCAGGTCCGAGGGCCGATCGGTAGTGCGGGCCTCGCACGACGGGCGGCGCGGCAATCCGGTGCTGCTGCCGCGCTTGCTGTTTTCCGCGATCGCTCACCTCGAAGGCGATACCGGGGCCCGCAATCTGGTCGAGGCCGAAGGGTTCGACGTCATCGATGTCGAGATCGGGGAAGGGGCAGCCGTCGATGTCGACACGCGCGAGGCGCTGGAAAGCGCCGGCGGCGTGCTGCAGGATTGACAAACCGAAGCCGAAAAACGCATGGCTGAGGGATGGCCTTTCGTTCCTGCTTCCGGTTCTGCTTGCCTCCTTCCGGCTTCCCGGCCCTGCTGGCGGCGATTCTTTGGTCGCTCTCTTGTGCCGCCTACGCCAACGCTCTCGAACTCAAGCCCTTCAAGGACGATCTGTTCGCCTATCCGGGCACGCTCTCATCCGAAAACAACGACGCCTATACGATTATCGATTATCGTGAGATGCGCGACATCAACGCCCGTGACGAAGTGCCCGAGCGTCGTGTGCATGCGCAATACACCGATCCCGGTGTGCGCAAGGTGCAGCAGGACTTGTTGCTGAAGACCGATGCCGGCGATGTCCGCCACATTGCTGTCGGCAAGACAGATGGCGCGGGTATCATCGTGCTTTACCTGCACGGGCAGGGCGGCAGCCGCAGGCAGGGCACCGACGACTTCACCTTCGGCGGCAATTTCAACCGCATCAAGAACCTGATGGCCGGCAATGGCGGCCTTTATCTGTCGCCGGATTTTTCTGATTTCGGCGACACCGGTGCCACCCAGATCGCCGCATTGATCGGCCACTATGCCGAACAATCGCCGCACGCAAAAATCTTCGTCGCCTGCGGCTCCATGGGAGGCGCGTTGTGCTGGAAGCTGGCCTCCCGCAAGGATACCGGCGGGCGCATCGACGGGCTGCTGCTGCTCGGCTCGCTGTGGGATGAGAGTTTCTTCTCAAGCCCGGCCTTCAAGCGCCGTGTTCCGGTCTTCTTTGGCCAGGGCAGCAAGGATCCGGTATTTCCGGTCGAGAAACAGGAAGGCTTCTTCCGCTCCATCCTGGCCAAATCGAAGAGCTATCCCACGCGCTTCGTCCGCTTCGAGACCGGCACACATGGCACACCGATCCGCATGATCGACTGGCGCGGCACACTCAACTGGATGTTGTCGAAGGCCCCTTAAGGCGCGGTGTTGTAGTCGAGCACTGTCTGCGGGTTGATCTCGCCGTCATAGGACGCGTCGACCTCGTACTGCACCAGCGAGAAATTGCCGTGGCGAAACAAATAGGTGCCAGCCGACGAGGCGTCGCCGACGCCACGCCATTTGTTCAAGGATGAAATCGTCTTGGTGGCATCGTCATATTCGGAGTTGACCAACTGATCGTCCGTCTGGAAGCCGACGATATTGATGCCCTCGACCTTGCCTTCGCTGTTGTTGTTCTCATAACGGATGTCGAGTTCCGGTGACGCGAATTGCAGTTGCCGGACGCCCGATACGTCGTCGTAGATGTAATAGACGGCGCTCTCATTGTAGGCGGCCATCGAGCAGAAAAAACGGAACAGCCGCGTTTCGCGTTCGGGCTCGCTGTCGGTGGCGCCTGTATCCTTGTAGCGCAGCGAGTAGGCGTCCGGCTCTCCACGCGGATTGCCGCCGGGCATATCCTTCTCGCATTGCTCGCCATAGGTGGCAGCAAACGCCTTCTTGGCCTTCTCAAGCGCGGCGTCCTTCTTCGACGGCGGCGGCCCGTCGCCGCAGCTTGCCGGCACGGCTTCCTCGAAATCGGCTTTTGACGGTTTCAGCGCACCCTTGTCGATGAACATCGGGCGAAATGGCGGCTCCTGGACCGATGCGTTGATCTGGCGCAGCGTGTAGCAGCCGGCAAAGACATTCTCGCTGCCGTCCTTGGAAGTCGCCCGGATGGCGACCGGAACGCTGTAGTAGATGCTGCCGGCAGCGCCGTCCTCGGACACGCCACCGGTTTTGACGTCGACTGCGTCGGTGCCGTCATAGCCTTTGAAGAACGCATTGAAATCCTTAGCCGGCTTTGTATCCCCGAAATAGTCCCAGGCACGCGCGAATTCATGTCGGCTGATGGCGCTGTAGAGCGAGCGGATGACTGCCTCGGCATCCGACCTGTCGTCAATATAAGGCGCCTCGGCGGCGAGCATGGGTTGGCCGCTAACGGCGAGGGAGAAGAAGGCGGTCGCTGCAAGAAGGGCGGGTCTCATCGGGAACCTCCACTCGATGAAAAAATCCTATCATATCGATTGCGGCGACGTGGTGACGCTTGAACAATCGCCTGCGAAAGCGCTACCTCTCGCCATCGGCAGTCGGGCCGCGTGGAGATTTCTTGTGACCATATCAATGTATGAAGCATCCGTGCCGGTATTTTCGGCGAGGTTGAACGCACTAGCCAATGTGCTGAAGATTGCCGAGCAAAATGCGGCTGATCGCAAGATCGATCCGCAGGTGTATCTGACGGCGAGGCTGGCGCCGGACATGTTTGCGCTGACCAGGCAGGTAGAGATTGCCACCGATCACGCCAAGGGCGCGCCGTCGCGGCTTGCCGGGCGTGAGGTGCCAAAATACGAGGATAATGAGGCGAGCTTCGCTGATCTGCAGGCCCGCGTCACCAAGACATTGGCTCATCTCGCGACATTTTCGGCGGCCGAATTCGATGGTTCAGATGACAGGATGGTCGAACTGCGGCTTGCGGGACGCGAGGTTTCGATGCCGGGAATGCAGTATCTGCTGCACGCCGCCATGCCCAATTTCTATTTCCACCTGACCACTGCCTACGACATCCTTCGCCACAACGGCGTGCCATTGGGGAAGTCGATTTTCCTCGGATCGCGTTGAGATCCGCTCGGGAGATATCCCGCCGCGGCGAGATATCTCCCGGTGCGCCTGCAGGGTCTTGCCGCCGAGCGCGGCGGCGGCATTAGAAGCCTTTGATCTGCAGCAAGCGTTTTCAGAAGCTATGGCGTTTGCGACCGGCGGCACACCGCCGCCCGGGTCCGGATTGACGCGCGATGCTTTCGCTGCAAAGGTATGTTAACGACTTGTTTACCATGCGTCAGTCAGGGCTGGGGGGAATTTGGAACCGTTTCTGGGTGCGAACCGCCTTAATTGGGATGATCGGGCCGAACTGCACTCGACCGACACAACGGGCAGCTACCACATCGAGAATGTGCTGGCCGGCGGATCCAATCTCTATGAGCTGGAAACGCGCGAGGTCGGCGATATTGCCGGCAAGGACATCGTCCACCTGCAATGTCACATCGGTCTTGACACGATCAGCCTGAAGAATCTCGGCGCAGGCAGCGTGACCGGCCTCGACTTTTCCCCGACGGCGATCGCGGCGGCGCGGGATTTTGCTGCGAAGGCAGGCACCGACGTGCGCTTCGTGGAAGCGCCGCTGTTCGAGGCGGTGGAAGCGCTCGGTCGGACCTTTGACATCGCTTACGTTACCTGGGGTTCGGTAAACTGGCTGGACGACGTGTTCCGTTGGGCGCGGGTGGTTGCCGATCTCCTGCGACCCGGCGGCCGGCTCTACATGGCCGAGGGCCATCCATTGATGTTTCAGTGCGATCGAAAGGCCGCGGCCCTGGAATTGAAGCACGACTGGCGAACGCCGATAGCTCGGCCGCTGGCCTGGAACGAGGAACTGACCTACACCGGCGATGACCGCATCTTGAAGCATCCTCGTTATTATGAGTGGATCCACCCGATCAGTGATGTGGTGAATGCGCTAATTTCAGCGGGTCTGACGCTCGATTTTCTCAATGAGCATGACACGGTTTCGTGGCGGCACTTTTCATTTGCAGTGCGGGCCGGCAAGGATATGTACGGCCTGCCCGAGAACTCTCCCAAGATACCGATGGCTTATTCCATTGGCGCGACGAAGCGCAGCGTCGGTAAGATACCATACCTTGTGTCTGCTAAGTCGATTGAAGGCCATTAGTCCAAGGCCAACGCTCTGACACGCTCGGGTCGGAGCGTCGAAGTGTGCAATGGCGCTCGTGCGCCCTGACCTTTCGAGCAAAGCCTGGTCCAGCTGGCCTTTCTTGTCGGTCCGGTTCCACAGACGAACGGCAATGAGCAAGGAAACGGCCGCCGGCCGCCGGTTTCCGCTCCCATCAGATCTCCTCGCGAAATGGTCAACAGACGCTGGATCGCCGGCGCCGGCGCATCGCAATCAGTGATGATGTCAGCGGAAATCGGCAGCTGGCTCCAACCGCCCGTGGCCTGCAACATCAGCAACGCTGGAAAGTACAAAAACTCTAAGGAGCGTGAAGGTCAAATTAAACATTGAAAGCTAATGTTTCCTCATCGGGTCGACCCGGGAACCTGAAATGGCACTTGAGGAATCGCCTGTTGGCTTTTTTCCGCGCTAGGTTCGGCGGCATCAAGGAGGTCGTCTTTTCGTCGGCAAATATTCCGGCGGCGATCGCGCTTGTCGTCATACTTATTAGCGCTGCGTTCGCGGAGCACCAGAACAAAGTCGTCTCGGACCAGGCTGTCCGTGCGGACGTGCTGACCAAGGTCAATCTCATCCGCGCCAAGCTCGAAGGCAATATCAACGGAAACCTTCAACTCGTGCGTGGACTGGTCGCCGCTGTCGTGACCGAGCCCTATATGGGACAGCAACGCTTCGCCTCGCTGGCAAGCAATCTGTTTGGCGCCGACTCGCAATTGAACAATATTGCCGGCGCACCCGATCTGGTCGTCTCCCTGATGTACCCGATGGCGGGTAACGAGCAGGCGATGGGCCTGGACTACCGCAAGAACGAACGGCAGCGTGCGGCTGCGCTAAGGGCGCGAGACGAACGCAAGCTGGTGCTTGCCGGTCCCGTCGACCTGAAGCAGGGAGGACAAGGCTTTGTCGGCCGCTTTCCGGTTTTTGTGCGGAGCGCGGGCAACACGGAAAGATTCTGGGGCATCGTTTCCGCCGTTGTTGACGTGCAGCGTCTTTATCGGGCGAGCGGGCTGCTTGACGACGATCTCGGGATCGACATAGCGCTGATCGGCAGGGACGCTCTCGGTCAAAATGGAGACCAGTTTTACGGCAATGAGCGGATCGGCAAAAGCGATCCGGTGACGGCCGACGTTTTGCTCCCGTCCGGTTCGTGGCAGATCGCGGCCATTCCCAAAAATGGCTGGCCTTCGACGCCAAGTAACGCATGGTTGTTGCGCGCGATCATGGCGACGGCCGGGGCTTTGGTTGTGTTTCCCTTCCTGGTCACTGGTCGTCTGATAGGCGAAAGACAGCGCAATTATGCGGAATTGCGCCGATTGTCACGACGCCTTGAACTCGCTCTGGAAGCTTCGGCTATTGGGGTTTGGGAACACGATCTGGCGACCAACGAGCTTACGTGGGATGATCGCGTCAATGAAATATATGGCAGACGAGCGGGGGAGCACCGGGGCTACACAGACTGGGCGGGAGCGATCCATCCAGACGATCTGGCTGGCGCCAACGCAGATTTCGATAGGGCGGTGGCCAGCGGACGACCATATTTATCGGAGTACCGGATTGTGCGCCCGAATGGGGAGGTCCGTCATGTCCGGTCCAAGGCGATCCTTTACCGGGTCTCAAACGACACCCCAAAAATGATCGGCGCGGAATGGGACGTGACTGCCGACGTCCTGCTGAACAAGGATCTGGTTCGCGCAAAACAGCTGTCCGAGTCGAAAAATGCAGAACTCGAGTCGGCCAAGGCGCGCATAGAGCACATCGCGCTTCATGACTCGCTGACCGGCTTGCCCAACCGGCGTTACCTCGACCAGGTACTGGAAGATTATGCGGCAAACGCCAGGCGCTCAGGCGGGCATGTGGCATTGCTTCACATCGATCTGGATCGGTTCAAGCACATCAACGATACGCTGGGCCACGCCGCTGGTGACGCGATGTTGGTTCACGCGTCGACAGTCCTCAGATCGAAGGTCGGCGACGAGGGATTCGTCGCCCGCATCGGAGGAGACGAATTCATCGTTCTGTGCGTGGTACGCGACGACACCAAGCAACTGGCGCTGCTTGCCGATCGGGTCATCAGCCAGATGCGCGAACCCGTCTATTATCAGGGCCATCGGTGCCGTTTTGGCGTCAGCGTGGGAATCGCTGTCGACAACGGAAAAGATGTCGAAGCCAAACACCTGCTCGTGAACGCCGATATTGCGCTTTACCGAGCAAAGAGGCGTGGGCGCAATCGATACGAATTCTTCACCGGCGCGATGCAAAGCGAAATCGTCGATACAAAACGGATTGCCGACGAAATTCTCGGCGGCCTCGAGCGCAACGAATTCATTCCGTTCTACCAGCCCCAATTTGACGCAAAGACGCTCGAAATCGTTGGGGTTGAGGCGCTGGCGAGGTGGCGACATCCAGTAAAGGGTATTTTGGCGCCCGACATCTTCCTGAGGATTGCAGAAGAACTGAACGTCGTCTCGATCATCGATCAAGCCATATTGAAGCAATCGCTTTCGGATTTCGACGAGTGGTCCGCTGAAAAACTTAACATTCCGCGGGTGTCGGTCAATGTCTCGGCAAGGCGTCTTCAAGACGAGGAGCTCATCAAGAGCCTGCGAGGACAAAATATCAAGAAAGGAACTGTTTCGTTCGAGCTTGTTGAGTCGATTTTCCTGGACGAGAACGACGACCTTGTCACCTGGAACATCGAGCAGATAAAAGAACTGGGGATTGACGTCGAAATAGACGATTTTGGTACCGGTTACGCTTCGATGGTCAGTTTGCTGAAGTTGCAGCCTCGCCGGCTGAAGATAGATCGGCAGCTGGTCACCCCAATCGTCAAATCGCCGCAGAGAAGGCAGGTTGTCTCGTCGATCATTGAAATCGGCAAGTCGCTGGGTATCGAGGTCGTGGCGGAAGGCGTCGAGACGATGCAGCATGCACGGCTACTCAAGGGCTTGGGCTGCGACATATTGCAGGGTTATGCCTTCGGCCACGCGTTCGATTCCGAGGGACTTAAGACCTTTGTCCGATCGCGAGGCCTGCGCACGGCCAGCTGAGCCTTGGCGCCAGAGTTTATCGAGCCGACCCGCCTTGAGCGTTGCGGTACATACGCGCGCAGCTGACAGAGCTGAAAACGACCAACCTCAAATCAGCAGCAGGCCCTTCATGCTGGAGTGGCCTTTCCTACCGATGATGATGTGGTCGTGAACGGCAATGCCAAGCGGTTTGGCCGTCTCGATGATCAGTTTGGTCATCTCGATGTCGGCGCGCGACGGTGTCGGATCTCCCGACGGATGATTATGCGCCAGAATGATCGCCGTGGCGGAGAGCTCCAAGGCGCGCCTGACCACCTCACGCGGATAGACCGGCGTGTGGTCGACGGTGCCGACCTGCTGCACTTCGTCGGCGATCAGCGCGTTTTTCTTGTCGAGGAACAGGATGCGGAACTGCTCGCGCTCCTCGAAGGCCATCACAGACCGGCAGTATTCGAGAACCTGCGTCCAGGTCGACAACAGCTCGCGGCCGGCGATCTCGCCGCGCGCCATGCGCTGCGCCGTTGCCGCAACAACCTTGAGATCGAGCGCCACCGCCGGGCCGATGCCCTTCACCTCTTGCAGGCGCTCGACGGGCGCGCCGAGGACCTCGGCCAATGTACCGAAGCGTGCCAGCAATGCCTTGGCGACAGGTTTGGTGTCGGCGCGCGGGATCAGCCGAAACAATAGAAGCTCGAGCAGTTCGTAGTCGGGGAGGGTGCTGGGACCGGCGGCGAAGCGCTCGCGCAGGCGGTCGCGATGGCCGAGATAATGCGGCTTGTCGGCGGCCACCGCCTTCGCGGGCGATCGCACCGGCCTTTCGGGAAAGAAGGCCCGCTCGTCGTTGTCACCGTTCATGGCTGCCCCACCCAGCATTTGCCGGGCAAGGTAATGCCCGATCTGCCAGACACTAGGCCCGCAGGCCGGCGCGGTCGAGGTTTTTTGGCGATAGGGTGAAGATCTCGCAGCCGGTTTCGGTGACGCCGATCGTGTGCTCGTACTGCGCCGACAGCGAACGGTCGCGCGTCACCGCGGTCCAGCCGTCCGACAGCACTTTCACATGCGGCCGGCCGAGATTGATCATCGGCTCGACCGTGAAGATCATGCCCGGACGCATCTCGACGCCTTCGCTTGCGCTGCCGTAATGCAGGATGTTCGGCGCGTCGTGAAACAGCCGGCCGACCCCGTGGCCGCAGAAATCGCGCACCACCGAGCAACGCTCGGCTTCGGCGTAGGTCTGGATGGCGGCGCCGATGGCGCCGGTGCGGGCGCCCGGCTTGATCGCCGCGATGCCGCGCATCAGGCACTCATACGTGACTTCGAGCAGCCGCTCCGCGGCACGCTTGATCATGCCCACCGGATACATGCGCGAGGAGTCGCCATGCCAGCCGTCGAGGATATAGGTGACGTCGATATTGACGATGTCGCCATCCTTCAACGGCTTGCTGTCGGGTATGCCGTGACAGACGACGTGGTTGATCGAGGTGCAGGATGATTTCGTGTAGCCGCGGTAGTTGAGCGTCGCCGGAAGCGCGCCATGGTCCATGCCGAACTCGAAGACGAAGCGATCGATCGCTTCGGTGGTGACGCCGGGCGCCACAATCGCTACCAGTTCGTCGAGGCAGCGCGCGGTGAGATCGCAAGCCTTGCGCATGCCGATAAAACCTTCCTCGTCGTAAAGACGGATCTGGCCGGTGTTTCTGAGCGGGGCCGCGGCGGCGTCGAGATAGGTGACCATTTTCATCCGTCTTGCAGGGATAGGAGGCCTGGATGAGCCTCGCGAGAAAATCTCCCCAGATTTGGCACCGGAGAGCCCAAGGTTCAAGGACGAACTGCCGGCGATGGCCGAGGACCGGCGATATTCACGCCATGTTGCGCCCTCAGTGCCGGTAGCGGCCTGCTTCCGCAGCCTTCATTCGGCTTCCGCAGTGACGACACATTTCTAGGCGAGAAGTCGGCCCAAGCATCAAGCCCCCACGGCAACTGCGACGAACGGCGTTGCCGCGGGGCGTCGGTTCAGGAGAGATGGGATGGACAGACTGCAATTCGAGGTGCCGGTGCGGATCGCGCCTGTGCCCGGCCAGCCGGTCGAGGAAATCTATAGTGTCGAGCAGGCGCTCGATTTCCTGCAAACGTGGCCGGTTCGCCGGAAGGGGCCAACCTATCAGGCCGCGTTCAACGCCTGTTTTGGTGCCACCGTGGACATCGTCGAGACCGAGGACGCATGGCGGGCCTTCATGGCCTTTTGCCGGGTGAGCAGGCTGCTGGCCAGGGACATGATGGTTCCACGCAAGCGCGGCGGCGAGGCGAGGGGACTGCGGGCGTAGAAAGCCTTTGGCAAAATCTTCAATTTGTCTGGCAACCTTTGCCGACATCCTCATCAGAGTGGTGGTCCGGCAAGGTTACGCGTCGCGATAGCGATGGCATGCGCTAAGTGTGCTTGAGGTCTCTGGTACGCCCAAGGGGAATCGAACCCCTGTTACCGCCGTGAAAGGGCGGTGTCCTGACCGCTAGACGATGGGCGCGCTCAGATGTGAGCGCTTATAGTTACGTCGCGACAAACCGGCAACCCGTCTGCCGCCGGCTGCGACAACTTTTTTCCTTTGGCTCCAAACCGCGTGTTTCCGACAGCTAGGCGCGTTCTGCGGCATGATGCAACGTTGCCGAGGGCATTCGCAGTGTCGGAAGAACCTCGCCTTAGCCGCGCCTGCGGCAGCGCCAGTTCCAGTCGCGCTCGGGGCCGACATCGACGTGAACGGATTCAGTGTGGCAGTAGGTGCCGACGCCGCCGCGGCCCGGCATGGTGCGGATGTAGCCCGCCAGTTCCCATTTCGAGACGCCGGGAACCTGGATGTCGGCGGCGGCGCAATACATGTGCAGCGAATTCTTGGCGCCGTTGGCGCGCCGGTTGCGGGCCGGATCGCGATAGCCGGAGGTGACCGTCATCTTGCGGCCGTAGTGGCCTTCGATCGTCTTCAGCACGCGAACCAGCGACGGCTTCAAGCAGGCGACATCGACGCTTTCGGTCTGTTTCAGCAGGCCGTTGGGTGCCAGCCGGGCGAGGCCGGCGGCGGAGGCGACCTGATAGGCGCCGCCCGAACCTTCGTCTTCGTTGAGGTCGACGTCACTCTCGTCGTCGAGGCCGGATTTGCGCTTGATCTCGAACAGCGCTGTCTGGCGCACGCCGGGCAGCGCATCGCTGGTGAAATGGGTGGTATCATCATCGGTCGACACCAACTGCGCCGGGTTTTCAGCCGGATCGGCCGAGGCCAGGGTGACGGTGGGTTTTGCCGCGGGCGTCGCCTTGGCCTGCACGACGGTTGGCTGCCCGCCCGATCTGCTGTTGGCCGGCGATGCCGCTGAAGCGGGCGTGGCGCTGAACAGCGAGGCCAGGAAGCTTTTCTTCGGTGCGTAGGCCTGTGGCTCCGGCATCTTGCCGGCGCTCACATAGACCGGGTTGTTCATCGCCGGCGCGGCGGCCTTGGCGTTGGGCTTCGATGCATCGGCACTGTTCTGTGCCACGGCCTGTTCAGCCGTCTGGGCGTTCGGTTGCAGCGGTTGCGGCGTGTGTCCCGCGATTGTCTCGCCTGCCGTGGGAACGGCGATCGGGAAGCCGGCATCGGGCTGGGCCCCAGGCTTGGCCATCGGTACATAGGCCACCTGCTCGGGAAGGTTGGCGTCGCCCTCGGCATTCATCGTCGCTTGTGCGGTTGTCATCTGCGACGATGATGCAGCCGTGCTGGCCTGGGGCGCGCCGGCGGCCGTGCTGATTTCGGTAGCCGAGGTATTATAGCCTGGCATGCCGACCGACATGGTCGGGTCGCCGGCAGAGGTGCAGGACGCCAGGAGCACCGAGAAAAGCGCCGCCACAATGGCGCGGCTTTCTCCCTTCGCGAGGCGCGATCCTGCTGATCTCAAAACAAAATTCCCCCTCGAAATCCGACCGGTTCGTCATTGGCGCGGCGCCGAAACGTCTCGTCGAAATGACCCTTGTTCCCCGAACCGGAAACGAGACCTGTGTCAAATCTGCAAGCCTCGAAGTAATTTGGCGGCTAGAGGATGAATCAAGGCGCTCAGGGTTGACGGCACCATTTCGCCCGCTTTTGGCGGCGCGTCAACTCACCACACATTACAGATGGTTACACACGCACCTTGACATAGGTGCCGGGGGCTTCGCCTAGAACTTGCGTGTGCTCGCCCGGTTTGCGGGCGAGAACGCGGGTGTTGTCCTTGGCTTCGATCCAGCGCTGCCAGTGCGGCCACCATGAGCCCGGATGATTGGTTGCCTTGGCCAGCCATTCGTTGAAGTCGCCCACCGGCTTGCCGCCGGTCCAGTAGTGGTATTTCTGGGCCGCCGGAGGATTGACGACCCCGGCGATGTGGCCGGAGCCGGCCACGACGTAGTCGACCTCGCCGCCGAAATATTTCGAGCCGAGGAATACCGAAAGCGCCGGCGCGATGTGGTCCTCCTTGGAGGCGAGGTTGTAGACCGGAATGGTAACGTCCTTCAGCGAAACCGTGCGGCCCGCCAGTTCCATCATGCCTTGCGAAAGCCTGTTCTCGAGATAGCAATTGCGCAAATAGAAGGAATGGTTGGCCGCGCCCATGCGGGTCGAATCGGCATTCCAGTAGAGCAGGTCGAAGGGCAGGGGATCCTTGCCGCGCATATAGTTGTTGACGACATAGGGCCAGATCAGGTCGCCCGAGCGCAGCATGTTGAAGGCAGTCGCCATTTTAGTGCCGTCGAGGTAGCCTTTCTCGTTCATCGCCTTTTCGACGGCTGCGACCTGCTCCTCGTCGACGAACACTTTTAGATCGCCGGCATAGGTGAAATCGACCTGGGTGGTGAAGAAGGTGGCGGATTTGATGCGGTGGTCGCCTTCCTGCGCCATCAGCGCCAAGGCCGCCGCCAGAAGCGTGCCGCCGACGCAGTAGCCGATGGCGTTGACGTCCTTTTCGCCGGTGGCCTTTTGGATGGTGTCGAGGCCGTATTGCAGGCCCTCCCTGATATAGGCCTCCCAGCTCTTGGTGCCGTGCCGCTCGTCCGGATTGATCCACGAGATGACGAAGACGGTGTGGCCTTGCTCGACTGCCCAACGGATAAAGGATTTTTGCGGATTGAGGTCGAGGATGTAGTATTTGTTGATCCACGGCGGGCAGATCAGCAGCGGCCGCTTGAGCACGGTGTCGGTCGCCGGCTCGTATTGCAGGATCTCGGCGACGTCGCTGCGGCCGACCACCTTGCCGGGCGTGGTGGCAAGATTTTTACCGATCTCGAAGGATGAATAATCGGCCTGGCGCAGCTTCAGGTCGCCCTTGCCGGCGGCTATGTCCTCGGCCAGCATCTTCATGCCGCGCACCAGGTTTTCGCCGTTCGAGGCGACCGTCTCGCGAAACAATTCCGGATTGGTCAGGATGAAATTCGACGGCGAGATGGCGTTGGACACCTGCTTGACATAAAATCCGGCCTTGTGGCGGGTGTGCTCGTCCAGGCCGTCGGCGTGCTCGACCAGTTCGGCCGCCCAGCGCGAGGTGACCAGATAGGCCTGTTTGAGGAAATCGAAGAAGGCGTTGCGGCCCCATTCCGGGTCCTGGAAACGCTTGTCGCCGCGCTCGGGCTTGACCGCGTCCTCGGCGTCCTCGGCGCCGGCGCCGATGCGCTGGACGGCGTTGGCCCAGACGGTCATGTAGCCGGAAAACAGCCGCGTCTGCGCCTCCATCGCGCGTTGCGGGTCGGAGAGCCAGTACTCGGTGAGCTTGGAGAACGTCTTCACCATATCGACGACCGGCTCGGCGACGTGATCGCGCACCTCGCCCTTTTCCCGCGGCTCGGCCCATGCCGAGGCGGCCTTGCCGGCCTGCTCGATCATGCGGGCCATGTTCAAAGCGAAGCGTTCCGGGTCCTTCACCAGATATTGCTCGACGGTCGAAGGTTGGTCATCTTCCGCTTTGCCCGAATCGGGTGTTTTGGACATGGTTCGCGGGGTTCCTCCCGAAGCGTTTTGTTGACATATTACCATGGGATATCGGACAGGGTCCAACGTGCTCTAACCCGCCCGCCAGGAAAACAATATGACGATTAATATTGGCAAGAACGTTTTTTCCGGCACTGGTCGTTTTTGCCGCATGGCGCTCGTCCTGTTGGCGATGGCCGGTTGCACGAGCAGCAATATGGAAGGTGCAGCGCCCGCCACCGGCCTTGTCGGGGCGAAGGACACCGGTTCCTATCCGAACCTGAATATCCGGCCGCAGGTGGCGGCCGAGCAATTCACCGACGAGGAAAAGAACGCCAAGCTCGCCCAACTGAAGGCCGAGGAGCAGAGCCAGGCCGCCAAGGGCGGCGGCGTCAAGGTCGCGGACCAGGCAGGGCTGGACCAGCTGGCAAAAAAACACGGCGCCGAGGCGCTGAAGCAGATCGAAGGCAAATGCGACCCCGCTCTCGACCCTAATTGCAAATAAGCCTATACGCGCGACCGCAACCTCACTGTCTGGAACTGCCATGGAAGAATTTCACAAGGTCCGCCGGCTTCCGCCCTATGTCTTCGAACAAGTCAACCGGCTGAAGGCCAGCGCCCGTTCGCGCGGCGCCGACATCATCGACCTTGGCATGGGCAATCCGGACCTGCCGACGCCCAAGGCCATCGTCGACAAACTCTGCGAGGTGGTGCGCGATCCGCGCACGCACCGCTATTCGTCGTCGCGCGGCATTCCGGGCCTGCGCCGCGCCCAGGCCAATTACTATGCCCGCCGCTTCGGCGTGAAGCTCGATCCGGATAGCCAGGTGGTGGCGACGCTCGGCTCGAAGGAGGGCTTCGCCAATATGGCGCAGGCGATCACCGCCCCCGGCGATGTGATCCTTTGCCCCAACCCGACCTATCCGATCCACGCCTTCGGCTTCATCATGTCGGGCGGCGTCATCCGCTCGCTGCAGGTCGAGCCGGACGACGGCTTCATCCCGGCGCTGGAGCGCGGCATCCGCCATTCGATACCGAAGCCGCTGGCGCTGATCCTCAATTATCCGTCCAACCCGACGGCACTGGTCGCTTCGCTCGATTTCTACAAGGAGGTGGTGGCCTTCGCGAGGAAGAACGACATCATCATCCTGTCGGATCTTGCCTATTCGGAGATCTATTTCGACGGCAATCCGCCGCCTTCGGTGCTGCAGGTGCCGGGCGCCATAGATATCGCGGTCGAGTTCACCTCGATGTCGAAGACCTTCTCGATGCCGGGCTGGCGAATGGGTTTTGCGGTCGGCAATGAACGGCTGATTTCGGCGCTGACGCGAGTGAAATCCTATCTCGACTACGGCGCCTTCACGCCGATCCAGGTGGCGGCCGCGCATGCACTCAACGGCGACGGCGCCGACATCGCCGAAGTGCGCGACGTCTACCGCAAACGCCGCGATGTCATGGTCGACGCTTTCAGCCGCGCCGGCTGGACCATTCCTGCACCCGCGGCTTCGATGTTCGCGTGGGCGCCGATCCCGGAGCCGTTCAAGCACCTGGGCTCGCTCGAATTCTCCAAGCTCCTGATCGAACACGCCGACGTCGCGGTGGCGCCGGGCGTCGGCTTCGGCGAGCATGGCGACGATCACGTGCGCATCGCGCTGGTCGAAAACGAGCACCGGATCCGGCAAGCGGCGCGCAACATCAAGCGCTTCCTCGCATCCAGCGCCAAGCAGCCGAATAACGTCGTACCGCTCGCCGCGCATCGCTGATTTTCTACACATCAATCGACCGAATTGTTGAGGGGCGTCGCCGGACATGGCTGAAGCGTTGCGTGTTGGAATTGCCGGCCTCGGCACCGTCGGTGCGTCGGTGGCCCGCGTGCTGCGCGACAAGGCGGCCGAACTGACGCGGCAGTGCGGGCGCGACATCGTCGTGTCGGCGGTTTCGGCCCGCGATCCCAAACGCGACCGCGGCGTTGATCTTGGCACAGCTCGGTGGTTCGACGACGCCGTCAAGATGGCGCAGACCGCCGAGATAGATGTCTTCGTCGAGCTGATCGGCGGCGACGAAGGCCCGTCACGCTCCTCCGTCAAAGCGGCGCTCGAGGCCGGCCGACATGTCGTCACCGCAAACAAGGCGTTGCTTGCCAAGCACGGGGTGGCATTGGCCGAGATCGCCGAGAAGAAAGGCGTGCTGCTCAATTACGAGGCGGCGGTGGCCGGCGGCATTCCGGTTATTAAGACAATGCGCGAGGCGATGGCCGGCAATTCGGTGACCCGCGTTTTCGGCATCCTCAACGGTACCTGCAACTATATTCTGACGCGCATGGAAGCCGAGGGCCTGTCCTTTGATGCCTGCCTGAGGGATGCGCAACGACTGGGCTATGCCGAAGCCGACCCGACCTTCGACATTGAGGGCCACGACACGGCGCACAAGCTGTCGATCCTGACCAGCCTTGCCTTCGGCACGAGGATCGCCGCCAACGATATCTACATGGAAGGCATCTCCAACATCAGCCAGGCCGACATCCGCGCGGCCGGCGATCTCGGCTACCGGATCAAGCTCCTTGGCGTCGCCCAACGCACCGAAAGCGGCATCGAGCAGCGCGTGCACCCGACCATGGTGCCGACCGCCTCGGTCATCGCGCAGGTGCACGGCGTCACCAATGCGGTCGCGATAGAAACCGACATCCTCGGCGAATTGCTGCTTTCCGGCCCTGGCGCCGGCGGCAACGCCACCGCGTCGGCGGTGATCGGCGACATTGCCGACATCGCCAAAAGCCGGCCTGGCTTCCAGCATGGCCCGGTCTTCGGCCGTCCGGCGAAGGAATTGAAGCCTTACAAGAAGGCGCAGATGCGCAGCCATGCCGGCGGTTATTTCATCCGGCTGACCGTGCACGACCGCCTCGGCGTCTTCGCGGCAATAGCCAAGCGCATGGCCGACAACGACATTTCGCTGGAATCAATCGTCCAGCACGCCGCCGGGCCGGAGACCGAGGCACAGAAGACGGTCATCCTGGTGACCCACGAGACGACCGAGGCGGCGGTGCGCAAGGCCGTCGACGGCATCACCAGGGACAGCCTTCTGACCGACAAGCCGCAAGTCATCCGCATCGAGCGGGCCGGATAGAAGTCTCATTTTTACCTTCAATCGATTGATATTGCTGCGCTTTCAAAAAGGCCCGGCGCAGGTCTTGCTGTTGTCACGAGGCTTTGACACAAGAAGCGCGTCTCTGGCGGGAGGCTAATGCATGTCGCCCAAAAGTGTGCGGCGATTTTGGGACAACGACATGCATAAAACCAAAGTTCCAACGAGGATTGTCCATCGATGAATGTGGCCCAGAACATTGTCGCCGGCCTCGACCGGATACTGACCATGGAATTGGTGCGCGTCACCGAACGCGCAGCGGTCGCAGCCGCCAGATTGCGCGGGCGCGGCGACGAGAAGGCGGCCGACCAGGTGGCGGTCGACGCCATGCGGCAGGAGCTCAACCGTCTTGCCATCAACGGCACGGTGGTGATCGGCGAAGGCGAGCGCGACGAGGCGCCGATGCTCTATATCGGCGAGGAGGTCGGTACCGGCAAAGGCCCGGCTGTCGACATCGCGCTCGATCCGCTCGAAGGCACGACGATCTGCGCCAAGAACCTGCCCAACGCATTGGCCGTTATTGCAATTGCCGAAAAAGGCAGCCTTTTGTTTGCGCCCGATGTCTATATGGACAAGATCGCGATAGGCCCCGGTTATGCCGATGGCATCATCGACATCGATGCCTCGCCGGCCGAAAACATCGCCAGCCTGGCCAGGGCCAAGGGCGTGCCGGTGGCGGAGATCACCGCCTGTATTCTCGACCGGCCGCGCCATGGCGCGCTAATCGAAGCCGTGCGGGCGACCGGAGCCGCAATCCGCCTGATCGGCGACGGTGATGTCGCCGGGGTCATCCACACCACCGACCCGGACGAGACCGGCATCGACATCTATCTCGGCACCGGAGGCGCGCCGGAAGGCGTGCTCGCAGCTGCCGCCTTGCGCTGCACCGGTGGCCAGATGCAGGGCAGGTTGATCCTCGACACGCCAGAAAAGCTGGTGCGCGCCGTCAAGATGGGCATCTCCGACCCCAAACGGATCTACCACACGCAAGACATGTCACGCGGCGACGTGTTGTTTGCCGCGACCGGCGTCACCGACGGCAATATGCTGGCCGGCGTCAAGTTCGGCCGCAATTTCATCACCACGCACACGATCGTGCTGCGCTCGTCATCGCGGACCGTGCGCGAGATCAAGGCCAGGCACCAGGATCTGGAAAAGTTTTGATTTCAACTCAGTTAGCCGTTGCATATTGTGCGCAATGACAAATTGCCGACGGCGCGTCACGTGACGGGGGAAAGAGGCTTTTTCCTCGATGTCAGGCAATCGGCCACCGGCGTTTCCTGGGAACACCGGCTGACCGAGCGCCAGGACATGGCTGCGCTCGCCATCGCGCAAGGTTATGGCGTGCCCGACATCGTGGCGCGCGTGCTGGCCGGGCGCGGCGTCACCGCCGAGCAGACCGAGCGGTTTCTGGATCCGACCATCCGCAACATGCTGCCCGATCCGGCATCGCTGACCGACATGGACAAGGCCGCCTTTCGCATCGCTCAGGCGGTGACGGCCAAGGAAAAGGTGGCGATCTTTGGCGATTACGATGTCGACGGCGCCGCGTCGTCGGCGCTGCTCAAGCGCTTCCTTGCACATTTCTCCGTGCCGTCGGAGATCTATATACCGGACCGTATCTTCGAGGGTTACGGCCCCAATCCGGAAGCGATGCGCGAACTCGTTTCACGCGGCGCGACGCTGATCGTCACCGTCGATGGCGGCACCAATAGTGCTGCTTCCATCGACGCCGCGAAGGCCGCCGGCGCCGACGTCGTGGTGCTCGATCACCATCAGGTCGGCGGGCCGTTGCCGGCCGCGGCTGCGGTCGTCAACCCAAATCGCGAGGACGACCTTTCCGGGCAAGGCCATCTCTGTGCCGCAGGCGTCGTTTTCCTTTGCCTGGTGCAGACCGCGAAGATCCTGCGCGGCCGCCTGCCGGATGCCGCACCGCCGGACCTGCTTGCCCTGCTCGACCTGGTGGCGCTGGGCACAGTCTGCGACGTTGTGCCGCTCACCGGCGTCAACCGCGCCTTCGTGGTCAAGGGGCTGCAGGTGGCGCGGCAGCAGAGAAACGAAGGGCTGGCGGCGCTGGCGCGGGTCTCGCGTATAGGCGAGCCGATCAGCACCTTCCATCTCGCCTTTCTGATCGGTCCGCGCATCAACGCCGGCGGGCGCATCGGCGACGCAGCGCTTGGCAGTCGTCTGCTTGCAACCGACGACCCGGTCGAGGCCCGCACCATCGCCGAGACGCTGGATCGGCTCAACCAGGAGCGGCAGTCGATGGAGCAGGAGATGCTGGCCGTAGCGCGCTCAGAGGCCGACACCGAGCTTGCCGGCGGCAATGGTCCAGCCATCGTGGTCACAGCCAGCAACAACTGGCATCCGGGCATTGTCGGCCTGCTTGCCTCGCGGCTCAAGGACCATGCGCGCCGGCCTGCCTTTGCCATCTCCTTCAATGCCAATGGTATCGGTACCGGTTCAGGCCGTTCGGTGTCGGGCTTCGACCTCGGCCGGCTGGTGCGCGAGGCTGCCGATGCCGGGCTGATCGTCAAAGGCGGCGGCCACGGAATGGCGGCAGGCATCACTGTCGAGCGGGCGAAGCTCGGCGAACTCAGGGCTTTTTTCGAAGAGCGCGCAGCGGTGGATGTGTTCCGCCTGCAAGGCGAGGAGAGCCTGGCGATCGACGGCGCGCTTGCCGCCGAGGGCGCGACGCTCGCCCTGCTCGATGCACTCGAGAGGGCAGGGCCGTTCGGCGCCGGGCACGTCGCGCCGGTGTTCGCGCTGCCGCGCCATCGGCTTGTCGACGCGCGAGCGGTCGGCAGCAACCACATCCGCGCCGACCTGCAGTCGGAAAGCGGCGGCCGCATCCAGGCGATCGCCTTTCGCGCCGTCGACACGGCTCTTGGCGAGTTCCTGTTCAAGAACAGGGGCAAGCCGGTGCATGTCGCCGGCTCGCTGTCGGGCAACCACTGGAACGGCAACCGCACGGTGCAATTTCGTATCGTCGACGCGGCACTTGCCTGAGAGATCGCCGGCCGCTCTGCCTAAGCGAGGACTGTCTGCAGCCGGGTGAGATCGCCGATCTGTGCCATCGTTGCCTGGTAGCCGATACGGATCGCTTCGTCGGCGCGGTGGAATTCGGTCAGGCCGATATGGCTGAGCTTCGGCTGCAGCGATATGTCAGGCGGGTCACCGGCCAGCCGGGCGCGCGAAATGCGGTCCTGGATGATGTTGAAGGCCTCGACCATGACGCCGGTAATGCCGAGCCGAGTCTCGCGCGACTGGCGTTCGGGATCGGCGTGGCCCGCCCTCGGCGCGTCTTTCTCGATGACCAGCTCGCCGGCATTGTGCTTGATCACCGCGGCGCGGCCGAACAAATCGTAGTGAAGGTTCACCGCAACCACGAGCGGCTGCTCGTAGGCACGGCAGACCGAGACCGGCACCGGATTGACCAGGGCGCCGTCAACCAGCACACGCCCGTTGCAGGCGACTGGCTCGAACACGCCGGGCAGCGCGTAGGAGGCGCGCATAGCGGTGCTCAAAGAGCCGCTCGACAGCCAGATCTCATGGCCGGTGCGGATTTCGGAAGCGACACAAACGAAAGGCTTTGGCAGGTCCTCAAAGCGGATGCCGGTTATGTGCTCGCGCAGCCGCGCATCGAGCTTCATGCCACCGAACAGGCCGCTGCCGCGTAGATTGAGGTCGAGAAGGCCAAAAATGCGCCGCCTGGTCAGGCTGCGCGCGAATTCTTCCAGCTGGTCGAGCTTGCCGGCAACATAGCAGCCGCCGACTAGCGCGCCGATCGAGGTGCCGGCGATCATCGACACTTCGATGCCCGCTTCGTCAAGCGCGCGCAGCACGCCGATATGCGCCCAGCCGCGCGCACAGCCGCCGCCCAATGCCAGCGAAATCCCTGTTTTGCCCGGAGATCTGGTTTCGGATGCGCACACGGCCGAGGAGAGGCCATTGGCTTCCCGAACATCAGGTCTGTTGCGCAATGACGCCCAGTCGAGCATCACAATCTCCTTATCCCACTCTCATCCTACAGGCGGGCCGTATCGAAATCATGAATATACGTGGCTGAAGTGCTGCGAATGGTTCATATTGATGGTGTATTGGGCTTTCGGTAGGTTTTTTCCGCATCGAACAGCGGCTTGTTGCCATCGCTGGCAAGCGTCCCTTTGCCATCGCTCAGCCCCACCGTCCGATAAAAGCATGAACGTCGGCCGGTGTGACAAGTTGCTTCGTGACCCAGCACTTTGACGCGCAACCATATCGCATCCTGGTCACAATCCGTGAGCATCTCGACGACCTGCTGGACATTGCCCGAGGTTTCGCCCTTCTTCCACAGCGTGTCGCGCGAACGCGACCAGTAGTGGGCGATGCCGGTCTCGAGTGTCAGCGCCAGCGCCTCGGCATTCATATGCGCGACCATCAGCAGCATTCCGTCTTCGGCATCGGTGACGACGACAGTGACGAGGCCGCCGGCATCGAAGCGCGGTGAAAGGACGGTGCCTTCCTCGAGTGCCTTCTTGTCTGATGGAGCTTTCGGGAATTCCAATACCGACATTCGCCGGTCCCTATTTAGCGAAGGCGGCGAGGGTTTGATCAGTTCCGCCGCCGCGCACCATGGTGACGAAGCGGACCTGCTCTTCAGGTGTATCCTTGAAGACGCCGGTGAAGGTCGAGGTCAGCGTGGTGGAGCCCTGCTTGCGGATACCACGCATGGCCATGCACATATGCTCGGCCTCGAGCATGACGGCGACGCCGCGCGGATTGAGGACGTCCTGGATGACGCCGGCAATCTGCGCGGTCATCGCTTCCTGGGTCTGCAGGCGGTGGGCAAAGATATCGACGACGCGCGCGATCTTGGACAGGCCGACGACCTTGCCATCAGGCAAATAGCCGACATGCGCCTTGCCGATGATCGGCACCATGTGATGCTCGCAATGCGAGTGGAAGGTGATGTCCTTGACGATGACGAGGTCGTCATAGCCGGCGACTTCCTCGAAGGTGCGGCCGAGCTCATCGGCCGGGCACATATCATAGCCGTTGAACATTTCGCGAAACGCCTTGGTGACGCGCTTCGGCGTGTCGATCAGACCCTCGCGGTCAGGATTGTCGCCGGTCCAGCGCAACAAGGTGCGCACTGCGGCTTCGACTTCGGCCTCGCTCGGCCTGTCGGTGACCGGCTTTTCCATATAGGCCGACCGCGGCATGAGTTTCTTGATAACGGCGTCCATAAAGGCGTCTCCCGTAGTTCCTCTCTCAGGAGGAACGAGTTGAACGGACCACGACCTTTCGGGTGTTAGAAACTCGCCCGGTTTCCAGCCCGTAAGTGGCGTGAACAGAATTGGGCATGACGAGGTTTGTGGTCGCCTTGTCGATACCCGACTACCGCCATTATATATGTTCGTGCCGAGCGAAAGGAAGACGCCAGAGCGGCAATGACTGTTCGCTGGGCGGCGAGGGATTGGAAAAATATGATCGACGATGTCTACAATGCGAAAATTCTGGGTTTTGCCGGAAACATCGCACGGATCGGTCGGCTCGACCGGCCCGACGCAACCGCACGAGCACATTCCAAGCTGTGCGGCTCCACGGTGACCGTCGATCTGAAGATGGATGATGGCGTCGTCAGCGATTTCGCGCATGACGTGAAGGCCTGTGCGCTTGGCCAGGCGTCGTCTTCGATCATGGCGCAGCATGTCGTCGGCGCCAGCGCCGAAGAATTGCGCAGCGTGCGCGAGACGATGCTGAAGATGCTGAAGGAAAATGGCCCGCCGCCCGAAGGCCGCTTCGCCGACCTGAAATACCTGGAACCGGTGCGCGACTACAAGGCGCGCCACGCCTCGACAATGCTGACCTTCGACGCAGTGGTCGACGCCATCGGCCAGATCGAGAAGAAGCGGGCCGAGCAGGTGGCGTAGCCGTCAAATGGCTACGGATCATATGCACCAGCATGAGAGGCCGCGATACGCACGCAACTGGCCCGGCCCGTGGCGCAAGACGCCGGGCCGCGTCCTCGGTACGGCGCTTGTCCGGCTCTATCAACTGACGCTGTCCGGCTTCGTGGGCAATTCCTGCCGGCATTTGCCGACCTGTTCCGAATACGCGCACGAAGCGATCGCCCGCCACGGGCTATGGGCCGGCGGCTGGATGGGGTTTTTCCGCGTGCTGCGCTGCGGGCCGTTCGGCACGCATGGCATCGACCGCGTGCCGGAGGTCTTGGCTGATCGCTATCGTTGGTTCACGCCCTGGCGGTACTGGTGGATCGGGAAAAAACGTGGCGACCTGGACAGTTAACCGCAACTCTTCGGTGAACAACCGGACCGCTTTTACGATCTGGTAGGGTTAACGGCAGCTTGCATGGATATAGCGCATTTAAGACAAGATCGAGACAAGACGCCTCGCTAAGTCGCTCCTGACACCCTTCAGGAGAGATTACCAAATGCGCCGGATAGATCGTCTTCCCTTCGTTTTCGCCGTGGTTCTCTACGTCCTGGCGTGGCTGTTGGGTTTTCCAATCCGTGCGCAGTCGGCGCCGCTTGGGGACGTCGAATGCACGCTGATCGTCGACGCCGCAAGCGGCGAGACGCTGTATCGCCAAGGGATCTGCGAGCAGCGCGTCAGCCCCGCCTCGACATTCAAGGTTCCGCTGGCGCTGATCGGCTACGATGCTGGAATCCTGAGCGACGAGCACACGCCCAGCTGGGAGTACAAAGCGGAGTTCAATGCGCCGAAACGGGACCGCAAGACCGTCGACCCGACGATCTGGGAAAGGGATTCGGTCCTTTGGTTCTCACGCGAGGTTACGCGCCGGCTCGGCGGCAAACAGTTTGCCGGCTATGTGTCGAGATTGGACTACGGCAACACCGACGTCTCCGGCACTGCCGGCAAGAATGACGGCCTCACCCATTCCTGGGTGAACTCTTCGCTCGAGATATCGCCGGTCGAGCAGGTCGAATTCCTGCGCAAGCTGCTGGCGCGGAAACTGCCGGTCTCAGACAAGGCCCATGCGATGACCAGCGCGATTGTCCCGACCTTCCGGGCGGGCGGCTGGAGGGTGCAGGGCAAGACCGGAACGACCAGGCTTGGCGACAGCGCCGACAAGCGCTCGCTTGGCTGGTTTGTCGGTTGGGCGCAGACCGATGCTCGCAAGATCGTCTTTGCCCGCCTGGTAGTCGATACGAAACGTTCCGACACGCCAAAGGGGCTCAAGACGCGGGCGATGTTCCTGAAAGAGCTGCCGAATCTCCTCAGGTGACCTACATCCGGCTTTACGGCGCCGAAAACTGCCCATAAAAGACCGCTCGCCGCCGGACGCATCCGGCTCTTACTGATGCATGTCGTACCCCCAAAACCGCTAGGCAGTTTTGGGCGACATGCATTTCACCACCCGCGCTCGTTTGCGGGACTGGATAGGAGAATCTATGCTGAATTCCGTTTCCCTGACATTTCCCGATGGCTCCGTCCGCGACTACGACGCGGCGATGACCGGCGCCGGCCTGGCGGAATCGATCTCGAAGTCGCTGGCCAAGAAGGCCGTTGCCTATTCGATCGACGGCACGCTGCGCGACCTTTCCGACCCGATCGGCAAGTCCGGCAAGGTCGAGATCATCACCCGTGAAGACCCGCGTGCGCTGGAGCTCATCCGCCACGATGCAGCCCATGTGCTAGCCGAAGCCGTGCAGGAACTTTGGCCGGGAACGCAGGTGACCATCGGGCCGGTGATCGAAAATGGATTCTACTACGATTTTGCCCGCAACGAGCCCTTCACGCCCGACGATTTCCCGGTGATCGAGAAGAAGATGCGCGAGATCGTTGCGCGCAACAAGCCGTTCACCAAAGAGGTGTGGTCGCGTGATAAGGCGAAAAGGATCTTTGCCGACAAGGGCGAGCGCTACAAGCTGGAGCTGATCGACGCCATCCCCGAGGATCAGGATCTCAAAATCTATGCGCAGGGCGACTGGTTCGATCTTTGCCGCGGTCCGCATATGGCCTCGACCGGCCAGGTCGGCAACGCCTTCAAGCTGATGAAGGTAGCCGGCGCCTATTGGCGCGGCGACAGCAACAACCCGATGCTGACCCGCATCTACGGCACGGCCTGGGCCGACCAGGCGCAGCTCGAAGCCTATCAGACGATGCTGGAGGAGGCCGAGAAGCGCGACCACAGGAAGCTCGGCCGCGAGATGGACCTGTTCCATTTCCAGGAGGAAGGCCCCGGGGTCGTCTTCTGGCACGCCAAGGGCTGGAAAATGTTCCAGAACCTGGTCAATTACATGCGCCGCCGCCTCGACGAGCAGGGCTATCAGGAAGTCAACGCACCACAGGTGCTCGACAAGAGCCTGTGGGAGACGTCCGGCCACTGGGGCTGGTACCGGGACAACATGTTCAAGGTCACGGTTGCTGGCGACGACACCGACGACGACCGGGTGTTTGCGCTGAAGCCGATGAACTGCCCCGGCCACGTCCAAATCTTCAAGCACGGGCTGAAGTCCTACCGCGATCTGCCGGTAAAACTTGCGGAATTCGGCAATGTGCATCGCTATGAGCCATCTGGCGCGCTGCACGGGCTGATGCGTGTGCGCGGCTTTACCCAGGACGATGCCCACATTTTCTGCACCGAGGAACAGCTCGCCGACGAGTGCATCAAGATCAATGATCTGATCCTCTCCACCTATGCCGATTTCGGCTTCGACCAAATAACCGTCAAGCTGGCGACCCGCCCCGAAAAACGGGTCGGCACCGACGCGATGTGGGATCATGCCGAGGGCGTGCTGCAGGACGTGCTCGACAAGATCGCGGTGCGGTCGGGCAACCGGATCAAGACGGGCGTCAATCCGGGTGAGGGCACGTTCTACGGGCCGAAGTTCGAATATGTGCTGAAGGATGCCATCGGCCGCGACTGGCAATGCGGCACGACGCAGGTCGACTTCAACCTGCCGGAACGGTTCGGCGCCTTCTACATCGGCTCGGATTCGGAAAAGAAGCAGCCGGTGATGGTGCATCGCGCCATCTGCGGTTCGATGGAGCGTTTTCTCGGCATCCTGATCGAGAATTATTCCGGCCATTTCCCGCTCTGGTTCGCGCCGCTGCAGGTGGTGGTGGCGACGATCACTTCCGATGCCGACGATTACGCGCGAAAGGTCGTCGCGCAGTTGAAGGCGGCCGGGCTGGTCGCCGAAGCCGACCTGCGCAACGAGAAGATCAACTACAAGGTCCGCGAGCATTCGCTGGCCAAGGTCCCGGTCATCCTCGTCTGCGGCAAGCGCGAGGCCGAGGAAGAAACGGTCAATGTTCGCCGCCTCGGGTCGCGCGACCAGGAATCGCTCGGCCTCGCAGCCGCCGTGAAGCTGCTTGCCGACGAGGCGGTGACACCCGACCGCAGGCGCCGCGCGGCCTGAACCAGCCGACCAGCAACGAATTGGCGGTGGATCGTTCACCGCCATTTTCATATGCCTGTCACGCCAATTGTGTAGCGAGCCGCATGCTCAAGCTGAAGATGCGCGAAAGACCGTTTCCAGAGCTCTCCTATGCCAGTCCGCATCAGCCGGCGCTGACGCGGTGGTTCATCCATTCGGTCGAAGGCCTGTCGGGACGTGATCGTTTCGCGGCAGTCTATGATTTCTGGCGCCGGCACGTGGTGCCGAATGGCGAGCGCGTGTTCAGCCGCATGCTGGAATTGATCGACGTCCGGGTGCGGACCGCCGGTCAATGGCCGCCGGCAAGCCTGCCCGACACGCCGCTGGTGATCGTTGCCAATCATCCGTTCGGCATCGGCGACGGTATTGCCGTGCTGTCGCTGGCGGAGCAGCTCGGCCGGCCATTCCGCGTCATGATCCACAAGGATCTGCTCAAGATCCGCGAGATGGAGCCCTATTCGCTGCCGATCGACTTTTCCGAGACCAAGGACGCGCTCAAGAACAACATGGCGGTACGCCATGAGGCGGTGCGCCTGCTCAAGGAGGGCGTCATTATCCTCGTCTTCCCGGCGGGCGGTGTCGCCACCGCGCCGAAGGGATTTGGCCGGGCGCGCGATCTGCCGTGGAAGATGTTTCCGGTCCGTCTCGTTCACGATGCCAAGGCATCGGTCATCCCGATGCATTTTTCCGGCCAGAACGGTCGGCTGTTCTATCTGGTCAGCGGGCCGATGAACATGGCCGAGCGCGACGGACGTGTCGCGAAACTCGTCAAGGCATCGCTGACCCTGCGCATATCGCTGCTCATCCGTGAATTTGCGCGGCTCTCCGGCAAATCGATCGATGTGCGCGTCGGCGATGCGCTGAGGTGGGACCAACTGGAACCGCTGCGCGACCGCAGGCCTTGCTCGACCGCCTCCAGCGCGGCGTCTTCGATCTGGCGCCGGCCGAGACGCGTGGCCGCGTGCGATTGCTGGCGCGACGCATGCGCAAAGCAGCTTAGAGAGGCGCGGTTAGTCGGCGCCTTCCTCGGAGTCTATTGCCGAAGCTTCGGTGGCCAGAACTTCGATGTCCTGGTTGTGTCCGGCCACCACCGTAAAATCCTTCTGGTAGATGCGGTCGCGGTTCTTGGCGATGATGGTGTAGTCGCCCTCGGCCAGCACCATCGAGGCAAAGGCGCCGACGGTTTCCTTGATCGGATCGCCGGATTCGTTCAGTAGCGACCAGGAGGTGTCGGCGATCGCCTCGCCGCCCGGTTCGCGCACCAGCTTCATGGTCAACTCGGCGGCACGGTGCTCGACGGTCGCTTCGGTCAGCTTGCCGGCCTCGACGCGGATGTCGGAGCGGATGACCGCGTTCACCGCACCATAGGTCGACACGACATGATAGGTGCCGGCATTGAGCCGTACGACGCTGTTCGGCTCGACATCGGGTATGATCAGGGCGCGATCGCCATCGGCCGCGGCGTGGCTCTCATAAATCGAGAAGCGTAATTTCTTCGGTGGTATGCGCACTCCTCCCGACAGCACGGCATCAAGCTTGAGGCCGCCGGCGTCGAGCACGAGGCTCTCACGCTTGGCTTCCTTGCCGACGGTGATGCGCTTGGTGGCGCCCGCCCGCCCGTAGGAGGCGTGGACCAGATAAGAACCCGGCTCGAGCTGGAATACGGCGGTACCGCCATGAGCGGAGGCGACCATCGGCAGCTTGCCGTCGCTGGCCGATTCGGGCTTGAAGACGCGCCAGACGATGCCGCGCGTGATGTCGGCGCCCTTGTCGGTCAATTGCGCCGACAGCGTGATTGCCCCGCTGCTCCCCAACGCCAGCGATGTCTCGCTTTTCGGAGGCGCATAGCCCGAAATTCCGGGAAGTTTCAGCTCGCCGAGGCCGTCCACATCCTGGGCGACGGCGAGCGAAACCGGCACCATCAACAGTGCGGCAGCGAGCCATATCAGGAAAAGACGCAATGTCCCCTCAAACATGCCTTGCGTTGAAGCCCAAGGCGGTGGCAATTTCAAGGCTTAAGAGTTCGGTCGGCTTCTGCTACAGGGCTCTTTGTCCGGCGCCCCGCGCCAATGCCCAAGCCGCCCGATGTCCCGATGGTGCGCTTCAGCTCAAATTCCAGGAGACTTGCGCCTATGGCGTCGCCGATCATCGATCTTCTGCTGACCCGAAATTCCGCGCCGATTCCGGATTTGAAAGAACCGGCACCGAGGGATGCGGAGATCGCGACGATGATCGCCGCCGCCTCGCGGGTGCCGGACCACGGCCGGCTGGAGCCTTGGCGTTTCATCCTCTATCGCGGCGAGGCTCGCGTCGAGATCGGCAAGAAGCTGGTGGCACTTGCCGAGCAGCGTGAAGGACCGCTGCCCGAAGGCCGCCGCAACCAGGAATTGGCGCGCTTTTCACGCGCGCCGCTAGTCATCGGCGTGATCTCGATTCCCAGGGAAAACCCAAAGATCCCGCAATGGGAGATGTTCCTGTCCGGCGGCATGGCGGCGATGAACCTGATGCTTGCCGCCAATGCGCTGGGCTACGGCACCAATATGATCAGCAACTGGTATTCCGATGTTCCGGAGGGCAGGGCGCTCCTCGGTCTCGCGCCGCATGAGCGGGTCGTCGGTTTCGTCCATATCGGCTCTTATCAAGGGCCGGCACCGGAGCGGCCACGGCCCGATCCGGCAAAGCTCTATGCCGATTATTCGGGGCCGTGGGTGGGATGAATTCGGCGCGGAACAGATCCTAAGCGCCAAGCCCAGCTGCTCTGGCTCGCGCTAGGAGCCGCTCGGCGAGCTTGAGATGCGGCCGGTCGTACATCTTGCCGTCGATGCCGACGACGCCGGGATTTCCCGCCGCCCTGAACGCTTCGACGATCGCCAGGGAATTTTTCACCGCTTGCGCCGAAGGCGTGAAGGCGGCGTTGATGACCTGCACCTGCGCCGGATGGATCGCCATCTTGCCGGTGAAACCGTCGCGCTCGGCCTCGGCGCATTCGGCCTCGAAACCGGCCATGTCGCGAAAATCCGGAAACACAGTGTCGATTGCCGCGACTTCAGCGGCACTCGCTGCAAGGATGGTCATGGTACGGGCGAGGCGGAACACATCCGTGTAGCGGCCATTCGCGTCGCGCGTCGCGCGCGCGCCGATTGCCGCCGACAGATCTTCCGCGCCCCAGGTGAGGCCGACAAGCCGCGCGCTTGCCTTGGCGTAGGTCGCGGCGGTAAGAACGCCGGCGGCCGTTTCCGTGACGATCGGCAGGATCCTTATCGCCCCATCGGGCAGGCCGCTTTCAGCTTCGTGCACCCTGAGCTTGGCCGAGAGATGCTGGACATCCAGTCCGCCGTTCGACTTGGGCAGCATGATGCCGTCAGGCTTCACTGGCACGAGCGCCGCCAGATCGTCGTCGGTCAGTCCGGTCGACAGGTCATTGACGCGCACATAGATCACGGAGTCGATTTGGTGCCCGTGTGCGGCGATGAAACGCGCCGCTGTGTCGCGGGCCAGCCCCTTGTTCTGCGCGGCAATCGAATCCTCGAGGTCGACGATGACCACGTCGGCGCCCACGCCAAAGCCCTTCTCCAGCTTCTTTTCCGAATCGCCGGGAACGAAGAGCAGAGAACGCATCGGTTATGCCTTTTTCATCATCATGGCTTGCCTCGTGCATTTGGCAACCAGCACGTCGTTCTGGTTATAGGCGCAATGCTCGAGCTCGACGATGCCGCGGTCAGGTTTCGACCTGGATTCACGCACCGAGACGACAGTGGTCTCGACGCGAATGGTGTCGCCATGGAAGACGGGATGCGGAAACACCGTCTCCTTCATGCCGAGATTGGCGATAGTGGTGCCGACGGTGATGTCGTTGACCGAGATGCCGATCATCAGGCCCAGCGTGAACAGCGAATTGACCAGGGGCCTGCCCCATTCGCTCTTGGCGGCGAAGTCGAAATCGATGTGCAGCGGCTGCGGGTTCAGCGTCATCACCGAAAACAGCATGTTGTCGCTTTCGGTCACGGTCTTGCGCAGCGTGTGCTTGAACACATGGCCGACAACGAACTCCTCAAGATAAAGTCCGGCCATTGTCGATCTCCTCCGCTACTTAAGGGTTGATAGGCGTTGCATACCGGGCTCGCAAGCCAGTTAACGAACATGGTGAACCGTTCGTAAACCATTTGTGCCTACGGTCTCGACAGGGGCCAGAAGCGTTCTGGCAAAGGGCGTAGGCAGGCGACATGGTCGTTTCGCATTTCCTGAAATGGGTCCACACGGCGAAGGTGTCGGAGCGTGCTGCGGCGGCAAGCGCACTGGCTCGCGCCTATGTCGACTCGGACCTGCCTTTCGAGGACCGCTGCGCTGCCGAGGCGGCGCTGACGCTGCTGCTCGATGACGCATCGTCGAAGGTGCGGCTGGCGATCGCCGATGCGCTTTCCATGAGCTATCACGCGCCGCTGCAGATTGTCAGCGCGCTGGCCTCGGACCAGCCGGAAGTCGCAGCCTTGGTGCTGGCGCGCTCACCGCTGCTTACCGATGCCGACCTGATCGACCGGGTCGCCAGCGGCCAGAAAGCGACGCAGAAGGTGATCGCCGACCGGCCACGCGTGTCGATGCCGGTTGCGGCGGCGATCGCCGAGATCGGCGAGCCGGAGGCCTGCGCCACGCTGCTCGCCAACAGCGGCGCCGACATCGCATCGATCAGCTTTCGCCGCATGGCCGAGCGGCACGGCCATCTGCCTTTGGTGCGCGAGGCGCTGATTGCCGACGCGCGCCTGCCCGCCGATTGCCGGCATTTGCTGCTGGTCAAAGTGGGCGAGATGCTCAAGGGCTCACCGCTGGTGCTGGCGCTGATGGGCGTCGCCAGGGCCGAACGGGTCACGCGCGATGCCTGCGTCAAGGCTTCCGTGACATTGATCGAGGGCACGCGTGCGGAGGAACATACCGCGCTCGTCGAACATCTGCGCCTGCGCGGCGACCTGACCGCAAGCTTCATCATCCGCACCATCGCGCACGGCAAGGTCGACTTCTTTGGTTCGGTACTGGTCGCGCTCAGCCAGCAATCCGAACAACGGGTGAGGACACTGCTTGCCGGCGGCCATGACGTGGCTCTGCAGGCGCTGTTCCGCAGTGCCGGGCTTGCCGCCGCCACCCACGCCATCATCCTGCGCGCGCTGAAGGTCTGGCGCGAGGTCGCCAATGGCAAACGCCTCGCCGGCGTCCAGGAAGTCAGCTGGCTGATGCTGAAGGAATTGGGCGGACAGTCGGCCGAAGGCGATCTCGCCCGGCTGGTCAAATCGATTCATCTCGAGGCGCTGCGCGAAAACGCACGCGGGCACGCGCTGGCGATCGCCGCTGCCTAGAGTCGCGACACAGAGGATTGGCTGTTTGACTGAGCGTGAAAGGGACTGTGGACGGTCGCTGCTGATCGACATCGGCCGCCAATCTCCAGGGTTTGCGATTAGCCAAGTCCCACCACGCCTTCGTCATCCCAGGGCGGAGCAAGGAGCGAAGCGACGCGGCGCAGACCCTGGGATCCATGCCGTTACTTTGCGGCAGTGCTCCGGCGGACCAGAAGCGAACGCTACCACTCGGTCCCGCGAAAAAGTTCGAACCACTCTGGATTGGTTTTCTCGATCAGCTCGATCTTCCATTGGCGCGGCCATCGCTTCAGCGACTTCTCGCGCTGGATGGCGTCGCGAATGTCGAAATGTTCCTCGTACCAGACCAGACGCCGCACGCCGTAATGGCTGGTGAAGCGCGAGCCTTGGCCGGATTTGTGCTCCGGCATGCGGCGGCCGAGGTCGTTGGTGACACCGATGTAGATCGTGCCGCGCTTCTGGCTCGCGGTCATGTAGGCATAACCGGTCATGATGTAAGCGTAGCTGGCGCCGGTGCCGACGCAGGCACTGTTCTGAACCGCTGCATGCTTCGGCGGATGTAACGGCATGGATCCTGGGGTCTGCGCCGCGTCGCTTCGCTCCTTGCTCCGCCCCAGGATGACGAAGGGAGGATGTCTCGGCCAATCTCCGAGGTTTGCGATTTGCATTGACAGGAATTATCACGATCGCTGCCGATCGGCCCCGACCTGTCAAACTCACTGTGTCGAGGAACGTCTTAGCCTCCTTATACTGTGTTGCGGCAGTGTCGTCGTTCACCACCTCGCCGAGCACAAGACGTTCAGATATCCAGCACTTCCGTCTCCGCGAATTCCGCGCGTTCCTGGATGAAGCGGAAACGGGCCTCGGGCTTGGTCCCCATCAATGCGTCGACCGCATCCTTGGTCGCCGCCTCGGCGTCGATGACGTCGACCCTGAGCAGCGTGCGCTTTCTCGGGTCCATGGTGGTTTCCTTGAGCTGGGCAGCCATCATTTCGCCCAGCCCCTTGAAGCGGCCGATTTCGACCTTGCCGCGCCCGGTGAATTCTGTGCGCAGGAGTTCGTCCTTGTGCGCGTCGTCGCGGGCATAGGCGACCTTGCCGCCTTGCCGGATCGAATACAGCGGCGGCACCGCCAGATAGAGATGGCCGCCGCGGACCAGGCTCGGCATCTCCTGGTAGAAGAAGGTGATCAGCAGCGAGGCAATGTGGGCGCCGTCGACGTCGGCGTCGGTCATGATGATGACCCGGTCGTAACGCAGGTCCGCGTCGCGGTATCTCGAGCGTGTGCCGCAGCCCAATGCCTGGATCAGGTCGGATATCTGCTGGTTGGCGGCAAGCTTGTCGTTGCCGGCGCTGGCGACGTTGAGGATCTTGCCGCGCAGCGGCAGCACCGCCTGGCTGGCGCGGTCGCGCGCCTGCTTTGCCGAACCGCCAGCCGAATCGCCCTCGACGATAAAGAGCTCGGCGCCGGCGGCGGCATTCTGCGTGCAGTCGGCGAGCTTGCCGGGCAGGCGCAGCTTGCGCACAGCACTCTTGCGCGACACTTCCTTTTCCTGGCGGCGGCGCACCCGCTCGTCGGCGCGCGCGATCACCCATTCGAGCAGTTTCGAAGCCTCCTGCGGATTGTCGGCCAGCCAGTGGTCGAACGGGTCGCGGATGGCGCTTTCGACGATGCGGATCGCCTCGATCGTCGCCAGCCTGTCCTTGGTCTGGCCGACGAATTCCGGCTCGCGGATGAACACCGACAGCATGCCCGCCGCCGAGATCATCACATCCTCGGATGTGACGATCGAGGCGCGCTTGTTGCCGACAAGGTCGGCATAAGCGCGCAAGCCGCGCGTCAGGACGTTGCGGAACCCGGCCTCATGCGTGCCGCCTTCGGCGGTCGGAATGGTGTTGCAATAGGAATTTATAAAACCGTCGCCGCCGAACCAGGTTACGGCCCATTCGAGCGAACCGTGACCGCCCTGCTTCTCGCTCCTGCCGGCGAACATTTCACGGGTCACCTGGAATTCGTCGCCGAGCGAGGCTTTCAGATAATCCTTGAGGCCGCCCGGAAAATGGAATTCTGCCTTGGCCGGCGTTGTGTCCTTTTCCTTGATCAGCGAGGGATCGCAGGTCCAGCGGATTTCGACACCGCCGAACAGATAGGCCTTGGACCGAGCCATGCGGTAGAGCCGCGCCGGCTCGAAAGCAGCACCCTTGCCGAAAATCTGCTCGTCTGGATGGAAGCGGATCTTCGTGCCGCGGCGATTGTGCACCTCGCCGAGCTGCTCCAGGCCGGTCACAGGAATGCCGCGCGAGAACTTTTGCCGATAAAGTTTCCTTCCCAGCGCGACCTCGACCTCGAGATGGTCCGACAGCGCGTTGACCACGGAAACGCCGACACCGTGCAGGCCGCCGGACGTCTCGTAAACCTTGCTGTCGAACTTGCCGCCTGAATGCAGCGTCGTCATGATGAGTTCGAGCGCCGGCTTCTTGAATTTCGGGTGCGGATCGACCGGAATGCCGCGGCCATTGTCGGTGACGGACAGGTATCCGTCGGCGGAAAGCTCGACATCGATAAAGGTCGCATGGCCGGCGACCGCCTCGTCCATCGAGTTGTCGATGACCTCGGCGAACAGATGGTGCATCGCCTTGTCGTCGGTGCCTCCAATGTACATGCCCGGGCGGCGGCGCACCGGCTCCAGCCCCTCCAGCACTTCGATATCGGCGGCACTGTAGCTCTCGCTGGCATCACGGGGCGCTGGCCGCTTCGCCGCTTGCACCAGCGGGTCGGCCGGGCGCGCGGGGACGCGAGCCGGCTGCGGCTGCTTGTCCAATTTGGCGAAAAGATCGTTATTGTCGTCCATGCCGATCCTGGATTCCGATGCTGCGAATCACCACCCGATAGTGCCACGCTTTTTGCGGGCAGGCGATGGAGGTTCCTGTTACGTTCGAGGATGGAGCCTCTTATCGCAAAACCATTCCGCAACCAAGCGGCGGAAATGAGTCGGGCGGCTGATCCTTTGCGGGAGCAACGCTCATAGTGAACAACCGGATCACCCCATTTCCGCCTGCGTGGAAATGGGGTCTTCTGATCAGTCCGAGGCTGCCCTGGCTTTATTCCGCCGCGCCCAGATATTCCGACAGCGGCGGGCAGGAGCAGACCAGGTTGCGGTCGCCGGCGACGTTGTCGATGCGTGACACCGGCGGCCAGTATTTTGCCGCCGTATCGGCATCGCCGGCGGGGTAGGCCGCTTCCAGGCGCGAATAGGGATGGGTCCACTGGCCGGCCAATGCCTCGGCGGCGGTGTGCGGCGCATTGACCAGGGGATTGTCGGCCAACGGCCATTCGCCCTTCGCCACCTTGGCCGCCTCGCCGGCTATGGCGATCATCGCCTCGCAGAAACGATCCAGCTCGCGCTTGGGCTCGGACTCGGTCGGCTCGACCATCAGCGTGCCGGCCACCGGGAACGACATGGTCGGCGCGTGGAAGCCGTAGTCGATCAGCCGCTTGGCGATGTCGTCGACGCTGATACCGGCGCTGTCCTTGAGCACGCGGGTGTCGAGAATGCATTCATGCGCGACGCGTCCGTTGCGCCCCTTGTAAAGCAGAGGGAAATGTTCCCCAAGCCGCGTCGCCACATAGTTGGCGGAGATGATCGCAGTCTCGGTCGCTTGCTTCAGGCCGGAGGCGCCCATCATGCGGATATACATCCAGGTGATCGGCAGGATCGAAGCGCTGCCGAACGGTGCCGCCGCCACGGCATGGGCCGAGCCTTCAGTGACGTGGCCGGGCAGATATGGCCTCAGGTGCGCCTTGACGCCGATCGGGCCGACGCCGGGGCCGCCGCCGCCATGCGGGATGCAGAAAGTCTTGTGCAGGTTCATGTGGCAGACATCGGCGCCGATATCGCCGGGACGGGCGAGGCCGACCAGCGCGTTGAGATTGGCACCGTCGAAATAGACCTGGCCGCCATGGCTGTGGACGAGGGCACAAAGGTCGCGCGCGCCTTCCTCGAAGACGCCATGCGTCGAAGGATAGGTGAACATCAGCGCCGCAAGGTTGTGCGAATGCTCGGCCGCCTTGGCCTGCAGGTCGTCCGTGTCGATATTGCCGTCCTCGGTGCAGCGCACGACGACGACGCTCATGCCGGCCATGGCCGCGCTTGCCGGATTGGTGCCATGCGCCGAGGACGGGATCAGGCAGACGGTGCGATGGCCTTCGCCGCGCGACAGATGATAGCCGCGAATGGCGAGCAGCCCGGCATATTCGCCCTGGCTACCGGCATTGGGCTGCAGGGTCACCGCGTCGAAGCCGGTGATCTCCGCCAGCCAGCCCTCCAGCTCCCCGATCATGGCGCGATAGCCTGTCGAATGGTTTGCCGGGGCGAAGGGATGCAGGTTGGCGACATCAGGCCAGCTCACCGGCATCATTTCGGCGGCGGAGTTGAGCTTCATGGTGCAGGAGCCGAGCGGGATCATGGCGCGGTCGAGCGCCAGGTCCTTGTCGGCCAGCCGGCGCAGGAAGCGCATCATGTCGGTTTCCGAGTGGTTTTCGCGGAAGACGGGCTGGGTGAGGAATTCCTTGCCGCGCGGTTTTCCTGGCATGGAACTGCCGGCGGCAACGCCGGCCTTGGCGCCGAAAAGTGCTGCGATCGCCTCTAGATCGGCTTCGGTGGAGGTCTCGTCGAAGCTGATGCCGACATGGTCGGCGTCGATGACGCGCAGCAGCCGGCCGGTCTTTTCTGCGGCGGCGGCAATCGCGCCGGCTCTGCCCTTCACGTCCACAGTCACCATGTCGAAGCGGCTTTCGCCGAGCACCGAAACGCCCGCTGCCTTGAGGCCGGCAGCCAGGCGGTCGGCCAGCGTGTGGACGCGGCCGGCAATCGCCTGCAGCCCGGCAGGGCCATGCCAGATCGCATAGGCCGTCGCCATATTGGCGAGCAGCGCCTGTGCGGTGCAGATGTTGGAGGTCGCCTTGTCGCGGCGGATATGCTGCTCGCGTGTCTGCAAAGCGAGGCGATAACCGGGATGGCCCTTGCTATCCGTCGACTGGCCAACAAGCCGGCCGGGCATCAGCCGCGTCAGCCTGTCGGAGACGGCGCAATAGGCGGCGTGCGGCCCGCCAAAGCCCATCGGCACGCCAAAACGCTGCATCGGGCCGACGGCGATGTCGGCGCCAAGCCTGGCCGGCGCATCGGTCAGCGTCAGACCAAGCGGGTCGGCGATGAAGACGACCAGCGCGCCGGCCGCGCGGGCCTTGTCGATTGCTGCCTTGTGATCGCCGTAGACGCCGAATGTATCGGGCCAGGAGACCAGCAGGGCGGCGGTGTTGTCGTCGATCACCTCGCCGTCCACCTCGATGCCAAGCGGCTCGGCGCGGGTGCGCACGACATCCAGCGTCTGCGGGTGCGGCGTGCCGGCCAGTGCCACCTTGGTGCGCTTGTCGCGATGATGGCGCAGCGCTATGCCGACAGCTTCGGCTACCGCCGTCGCCTCGTCGAGCAGCGAGGCCGATGCTACCGGCAGGCCGGTCAGTTCTGTCACCAGCGTCTGGAAGTTGAACAGCATTTCCAGCCGGCCCTGGCTGATCTCGGCTTGGTAGGGCGTGTAAGCCGTATACCAGGCCGGGTTCTCGAACAGGTTGCGCTGGATTACGGGCGGCACGTGGACGCCATGATAGCCGGTACCGATGAAGCTCTTCAGCACCGTGTTCCTTGCCATCGTCGCCGCGAGCTCGGCCAGCGCTTCCGCTTCGCTTGCCGGCGCGGGCAGGGCCAGCGGCCGGTCGAGCCGGATCGACTTCGGCACTGCCTGGCTGATCAGGGTCTCGACCGAAGGAACGCCGATCGTCGCCAGCATGGCTCTGACGTCTTGGAGGCCCGGGCCGATATGGCGAGCCGAGAAGGGGTAGGGTGCTGCGGTCATCTTCCTGGTCCTGCTATCAACCAATATGGGCTTTGTAAGCGGCTTCATCGAGGAGCCCGTCGAGTTGGCTTTCATTCGCCAGCTTCATCTTCCACAGCCAGCCGTCGCCGGTTGCCGCCGAATTGACGAGCGAAGGATCCGATGACAGCGCGGTGTTGGCTTCAGTGATCTCGCCGTCGGCCGGCGCGTAGACATCCGATGCCGCCTTGACCGATTCGACCACTACGGCAGTATCGCCCTTGGCCAGCTTTTTCCCCGGCTCCGGCAGTTCGACGAAGACGAGATCGCCGAGCTGCTCCTGCGCGTAATCGGTGATGCCGACGGTGGCGATGCCGCCCTCGACGCGCAGCCATTCGTGATCTTCGGTGAAATAGGTCTTTGCCATTGAAATCATCCTTTGCGGTAGCGATGGGGCGTGAAGGGCAGAGGGTGGATATCGACCGGGATTTTCGTCCCGCGGACATCGGCGAACAGTTTTGCGCCGGCTTTGGCAAGCGGCGTCTGGACGTAGCCCATGGCGACCGGATGACCGGCCGAGGGGCCGAAGCCGCCGGAGGTGACATGGCCGGCAGGGTTGCCGTCGCCATTGAAAAGGGCAGCACCGGCGCGCACCGGCTGGCGGCCTTCCGGCTTCAGGCCGACACGTTTTTGCGAGGGGCCGCGCTCCAGGATGGCGCGGAGCGCATCGGCACCGATGAAGGCGCCAGAGGCGCGAACCTCCTTGGGGATGGCCCACATCAGCCCGGCACTGGCCGGATCGATCTCCGGCGTGATGTCGAGCCCGTGCAGGCACAGCCCGGCTTCGAGCCGCAGGCTGTCGCGGGCGGCAAGGCCGATCCACATCACCCGTTCGTCCTCGAGCAGCGTGGTGACGAGATTTCTTGCATCCGCTTCCGGCAGGCCGATCTCGAAGCCGTCTTCGCCGGTATAGCCCGACCGGCTCATGAACCAGTTTTCGCGCGGCTCGATGCCGTGCATGAACACCAGCGAACCGGTCTCGATGCCGGCGCGGGACAGGGCGGCCCACGCCTCGGGACCTTGGATAGCCAGGAAGACGCGGTCGAGCGCGTCCACCTTCACGTCGAAATCGTCCTCTGCATCAAAATTCTCGGCCAGTGCGCGCAGATGCTTTTCGTCGGCGGCGGCGTTGCCGGCATTGGCGACCATCATGAAGCGCTCGGCGCCGAGCCTGGTGACGATCAGATCGTCCAGAATGCCGGCGGCCTCGTTGAGGAAGAACGTGTATTTGGACTGGGACACCTCAAGCGCGCCGGCATCGAACGGGCAGGCGCGGTTCAGAAGCGCTGCTGCGCCCGGGCCGCTGATTTCGAACAGCTTCATGTGCGAGATGTCGAACAGGCCGGCATGCTCGCGGCTGTGCAGGTGTTCCTTCATCACGCCGGCCGGGTAGGTCAGCGGCATCGACCAGCCGGCGAAGGCGCCGAAGCGCGCACCGGCTGCCATGTGCAGATCTTCAAGGGGGAGGTGTTTGGTGTCGTCGCCCGTCATGTCATCTCCAGAGTCGCACGCAAGCGGCCGCGAATGGCGACCAGTCCGTGCCCCTCTGTCTGAAGCCTGAGAGACTCGCGCCCCGTAACTCTGTCGGCAGCGCTTACACCTTCGGCGCGGGGGCGAAAAACCCCGACTTTCCAGAGTGTCTTTCCCGTCTACGGTTCTTTTGCCTGAGAGATTTCGGGCGATTTCCCCTTCGGCGGCAGCTCTCGCTGCTCTCTCCCGCAAACAGGTAGGACTCGGTCAGGAGCCCTCGACTCGTCATCCATAGCCCGTGGACGACACCTTGTCACCTGCCAGCGACATTTTTACTGGCAAGTCTTCGCACCCTCGTCGCGAACGCGTCGCGACCCTATTGTTTGGCGGGCCCTTCGGTCAGATGCCGCCGTACCAGTCGTAGCCATTGTCCTCCCAATAGCCGCCTCTGCCGCCGCCGATATTGGCAAAGCCGTCGACCAGCTCGATCTTGTAGAGATATTTCGGCATCTTGTAGCCGAGCTGGCGCTCGACGCGGACGCGCAGCGGCGCGCCGTTCTCGACGGGCAGCGGCTTGCCATTGAGGCCATAGGCAAGGATCGTCTGCGGATGACGGGCATCGATCAGGTCGATCGAGCCGTAATATTTGATGTCGCCGGCGAGGCTGCGGTCGATCGTGTCGAGGCAATGGAAGATGACATAGCGCGCCTGCGGCTTGACCATCGCCTGGTCGAGCACCAGCGACAGCGGTGTGCCGGTCCATTTGGCAATGCAGCTCCAGCCTTCGACGCAGTCGTGGCGGGTGATCTGCGTGCGGCTTGGCATGTTCATCAGCTGCTCGCGGCTCAGCGATAGCGGCTTTTCGACGAGGCCTGAAACCTCCAGCCGCCAGTCGGCGAAATCGCTGGCGAGCAGGCTCTTGTAGAAATCGTCGTCGGGTGCGGTGACACCGTTCGGGCGCTGCGGCTGGCGAATGTCGGCCTCGGTGAATTCCGGCGCCAGCGCATCGCGGCCGGCAAGCAGCCGCTGCGCTCGCCAGGTCAGGCCATTGGCGCTTTCGAGGAAGCTGCGCAGGCCGTCGCCGACGCCAAGCTGGCCGTCGAAGGCGTCGCAGCCCGAAAGCATGATGCCGGAAAGGCCAAGGCTGGCCGAGGTCAGGAATTTTCTTCGGCTTATCTGTAGCTTGGGGCTGATCTCGAATTTCGCCATGTCAGGCGCTCCTCTCGGGTGCTTTGTCGCCATGCGCCGGCGGGTCGGTTCGGTACCAGCCGGTGATGATCGAGCGCAGCTCGTTGATCGGGCCGGCGGCCAGGATCATCAGGATGTGGATGACGAAGAAGGCGACGAGCAGCAGCATCACGGTGAAGTGGATGGTGCGCGCCGTCTGCCGGCCGCCGAGTAGGTCGTTGAGGAATGGCAGCACCGAGTCCATGCTCGGCGACATGGCAAGGCCGGTGATGATCATCAGCGGCAGCAGCACGAACAGCACGCCGCCATAGGCCATCTTCTGCAACGTGTTGTAGTCGCGCGTGTGGTGGAATCTGAACCTGGCGTGCTCGACGATGTCTCGCGGCAGCCGCCTGAAATCATCGAGGCGCGGAGCAAGATCGCGGCGCAAATGGCCGTTGATCAGGCTGGCGACCAGCCAGACCAGCAGCGTGGTGGTCAGCACCCAGGCAAAGAAGAAATGAACGACGCGCGCGGTGCCGAGATCGTAGTAGGAAGGGATCGTCGCCCAGGACGGGATGGCGCGGGAGGTCTCCTGGGCGGCCGGACCCGACCAGCCGAGCACGCCGGTAGTATCGAAGCGCTTGCCGAAGATTTCGGTGTAGCCGCGCGGGCCAGTCGCCGTATTCTCGGCGCCGATGGCGAAGATGGTGTTGTTGTAGCCAAAGCCCGACTCCTTGCCGATGTAGAGCTGCGGGCGGGCGTTGAAGATCTGCAGGCCGGAAAGCAGCATGAAGAACAGCGCGATCGCCCACAGCCAATGCGTCAGCCGCGTCCAGCGCGACTGGCGGTAGATCAGCGTAGCATCGGTCGAAGCAGCGCTATCTGCTCGGGCGGTTTGGTTTCTGGCAAGCGATTCCATCTGTTGTTTCCTCCGGCCGCACGTTCGCCGCAGCCTCGTCAGATCTCTTCTCCTCCCAATACGTCACCAGCCAAAGCGATGTTTCACCCGATCACGGATTTATTACGGACTGCCGAGGCTGACGGCGAGGTTGACCGCGGCTGCCACGATAACCGTGTTGAAGAAGAACGACAGGATCGAATGCACAAGCACGACACGGCGCATTTGCGAGGTCGTGACGTTGGTGTCGGCGGTTTGCGCCGTCATGCCGATCACTGTCGCAAAATAGAGGAAATCCGAGCCTTCCGGCCGCTTGCCGCCCGGGAAGTCGAGGCCGCCGACCGGAATCCTCTTTTTTGTGTCGCCGTCCACCGCATCGCCGTCCATCCAGTAGAGATGAGCGTAATGAAGTGCCGCCATGGCATGGATGGTCAACCAGCCAAGCGGGATAGACAATAGCGCGACCGTAAGCTCGACGGGATCCGCGCTCTTGTCCCTGTTGATCAATTGAAACAACGAAATGATGGCAATGGCGACCACAACCAGAGTGACCGCGAAGATGGCCAGCACCGGCAGGTCCGTGTCTCCTGCATTCTTGCGCAGATAGCTGCCGCTAAGCCGCGGCATGTGGGCGATGACAAGAACGAGATAGGCAACAAAGAACACATTCGCGCCGATCGAATAGGCTAGCGGCGCGCGCCAGATCAGCGCGGCGCCAAAGGCTGCCACGCCGATGCAAGCCGACACCGCGAACAGCGTGTGGCGTTGCATGGGCATCTTGGTCGAGGTGCCGGTCGTCATGGTTCTCAGTCCGCTGAGGCGGATTTCAGCGCTCGCCGCAAGATGCGGTCGAGTTCGCCAAGGAACCGCGAGCGATCCTGCGGCGCGAAGCTCGAATTGTAGCCCTTGCTTTCGCCGGTCTCGCGCAGATGCTGCTTGAGGTCGCGCATCGCCACCGCCATGCCGATCGTTTCCGGCGTAAACGGGCGTCCGGTCGGGCCGAGCACATAGGCGCCAAGCGCCACCGCGCGGGCGGCAAGCGGGATGTCGGCGGTCACGACGATATCGTTGGGCCGGGCATTGTCAACGATCCAGTCGTCGGCGGCGTCCGCACCCTTGGAGACGACAACATTGCGGATCATCGGATCGCGCGACGGACGCAAGCCGCCATTGGAGACGAAAGTGACGACGATGCCGTGCCGCTCGGCGACTTTTTCGACCTCGGCCTTCACCGGGCAGGCGTCGGCATCGACGAGAATAGCGGGTGCGGGCATCGTTGTTCCAAATGTGAAAGAGCCGGGCGATGTCGCCCGGCTCGATCGATGATAATGCATGTCGCGCAAAAGTGCGCAGCGGTTTTGCGTAACGACATGCATCAAAACAAGAACCTCAAGCGCGTCGCATGAGGCCCGGTCGAACGCGACGCGCTTTAGTCGAGCGGCTACTAGGCCGGCAGCGCGCCGGATCTCTTCGCCGTCCAGGTGGCGACATAGTCCATCAGGCCTGGGTTGAGGCAATCATAGGGCTCGAGCCCGATTGACTTCAGCTGTGACCTTATGCCGTCCATGCGGCTCGGATCGACACC
>NZ_JBVVQF010000006.1:117060-240773 GCF_055811815.1 Mesorhizobium sp. WSM4836 | reverse complement strand
GACGAGAGAGCTGCTACTCTCTCCCAGCGGTTCATTCTCGCCTCTTGGCAATGAATGTCATAAGACAAGCGCGTCGCGTTCGACCGGCCTCAATGCGACGCGCTTTAGGTTGTTGTTTTGATGCATGTCGTAATCGCAAAACCGCTGCACACTTTTGCGAGACATGCATTAACCTTGGGGCGGCTGGGTGAAGCGGTGGATAGAGGACGATCTGCCGAGATTGCAAAACCCGCCAAAACATTTTATGGAGCGCACGGTCGTGAGGGCGGCCGCTTCAGCAGCATTCAGCAGCATTCAGCAGCAACAGCGAGAATTGGCACGCATGCCCAATGAACCCTTGCGCCTTGTGGCGTTCTTCGCCGTGGTCTTGGCGCTTCTCAACTCCGGTTATTATTTCCACCAGGGCGACATCGTCGCGACCATATATTTCATGATCGGCGCCATTCTTGTGACCGCGGTCACCCGGATGAGCATCAGAAGGCAGCTGATTTAGAACCGGCCCGCTTATCTGGCCGCCATCACGACGGCTGGTTCGCTTCGACTGCGATCGAATTGAAAGCAAAGTCTTAGGACTTCGTTTGCGCTGTTGCTTCAAGGTAGCCGGCTGAAGCAGGAGCAAAAGCATGCAGATCGATTTGTCCCCGACGAGCTGGGGCAGGGTCGTGGCGGTTACCGTCGCGGGCACGGCGGTCTGCATTGCAGCCGCGTTCTTCGTCGATTCCTTCAATTTCCCGTATTTGTCGCCGGAGGCGCTGTGGCGGGCGCAGCTCACCGACCTGCTGTTGCCGCTTGTCCTGGCCGGCTCGTTCTTCTTTTTCCTGATGTGGAAAATGCGCCAGCTGGCGATCGCGCAAAAAGAACTGGCCATCGTCGCGGCGACCGACAGCCTGACGGCGGTATTCAACCGGGGTGCGTTTTCCATGCTCGTCGAGGCCTATCTCGAACAGGCCCGCAGCCATTCCGTCGTTAATGCCGGCGCCTTGCTGATCGTCGATGCCGACCATTTCAAATCCGTCAACGACCGCCTCGGCCACGACTGCGGAGACCAAGCGCTCAAGCTGATCGCCAGGACGATCCAGGGCCAGCTACGCGGCGCCGATATCGTCGGCCGGATCGGCGGCGAGGAATTTGCGGTTTTCCTTCCCGCGCAGATCCTTCGCAGTCCTGGCTGGTGGCGGAGACAATTCGCCGACGCGTCCGTGAGGCGGAGTTCTCGCCTGACGGCCGGCCCTGTCCTCTCTCGGTCAGCATCGGCGGCGTCGCCTTCAGTGGGCCGACCACCTACGCCGAAATATTCGTGCTGGCGGACAAGCACCTTTACAAGGCCAAATCGAACGGCCGCGATCAAGTCAGCTTCGAAGCCGTGCTACCGGGCAACCCGCCGGGCGGTCGCCTGATGACGGTCCATTGACGGTCGTTTGCGTCAGCCGGCGTAGCCGCCGAGGCCCCGGGCGACCGGCTTGACCGAGACCGCCGGCTGGGCGGCTGGCCAGAGAACGCCTGCCGTCACGGCGAAGGTGATCAGGGCGTCGCGTGCCGCTTCGGCCGAGATCTCGCCGGCACGTGCCGCCTCGCAGGCCTTTACCGCGGCACCATAGCTCAGCCGCCGGCGCGAAGGCGGGAACTCGGTCAGGAACTCGTGCATCTCGGCGAACGAAGCGATCGTACGCTTGTAGCCGGCGCCAACGGTTAGGGCGACCGGGGTGGAAAACGTCCTATCGTGCATTCTGGCCTCTCGAATGGGCGGAGGTCACGGCGGACGCCGTTCTCCGGTCTGGGGGTCGGGCAGAAACGCGGATTACGCCGCGAGGTTCCATGTTGCGGGGATTGTTTTTTCGACGGCTGTGGGGGCGGTCGCAGGGCGAACGCCAGCGGCGAGGCGGCTGCCTATTTCCACATGCCGCGCATACGGGCTCCGAGGTCGACGCGCACCTGCGGCTGGCGGCGCGGATCGTCCCTGGCCTGGACGCTGGCCCATGCCACCTGCTCGAAGGCGCCGAGGATCGAGCGCGGGATGAAGCGCGTGCGCGAGGCATAGACATGGCGGTCGCCGCGCGCCGCCTGGCCTTGGACGAAAAAACGATGCGGCATAACCAGGTGCAGGCTGTCCTTGGCCCGCGTCATCGCCACGTAGAGCAGCCGCCGCTCCTCGTCGACGTCCTCCTTGCTGCCGACGCCGAGATCGATCGGGATGCAGCCGTCGACGGTGTTGAGCACGAAGACGTTCTTCCACTCCTGGCCCTTGGCCGAATGGATGGTCGACAGGATCAGATAATCCTCGTCGCGGTGCGGCGGGCCGGCCTCGTCGCTGGTCGCGTCCGGCGGATCGAGCGTCAGCTCGGTGAGGAAGCGCTCGCGCGAGGCATAGCCTGAAGCGATCTGCTCGAGCTGCAGGAGATCGGCCCGGCGCGTCGTCGCATCCTCGTGGATGCGTTCCAGATGCGGCTCGTACCAGAGCCTGACCTGCTCGAGGTCGGCCGGCCATTTTTGCGCGCCGGCGCGCAGGCCGCTATAGAGCGCGACAAAGCCCGGCCAGTCGTCGGCGGCACGCTGCGGCGGCCGATAGCGGGCAAGCCCCATCGTCTCGTCGAGCGAACTTGCCATAGTCTCGACGATCGCATTGGCGGCCGAAGGGCCGATGCCCGGCAGAAGTTGCAGCACGCGAAAGCCGGCGACGCGGTCGCGCGGGTTTTCGGCAAAGCGCAGCACGGCGAGCATATCCTTGACGTGAGCTGCATCGAGGAATTTCAGCCCGCCGAATTTGACGAAGGGGATGTTGCGGCGCGTCAGCTCGATCTCCAGCGGGCCGCTATGGTGCGAGGCGCGAAACAGCACCGCCTGTGCTTTGAGAACGGTGCCGGCCTCGCGTTCGGTGAGTATCGCCTGGCAGACATAGCTCGCCTGCTCGGTCTCGTCGCGCACGCTCACCAGCTTTGGCTTTTCCGCCGATTTGCGCTCGGTCCAGAGATTTTTGGTGAAACGCTCCGACGCTTCGCCGATCACCGCATTGGCCGCCGCCAGGATCGTCTCGGTCGAGCGGTAGTTGCGCTCCAGCATGACTACCTCGGCCGGCTGCGCGAACTGCTTGGGAAAATCCAGGATATTGCGCACTTCCGCGGCGCGGAACGAATAGATCGACTGCGCGTCGTCGCCGACCACCGTCAGCCCCGATCCGTCGGGCTTGAGCGCCGTCAGGATCGATGCCTGCAGCCGGTTGGTGTCCTGGTACTCATCGACCAGCACATGGTCGAAACGCGCACCCAGATGCGCGGCGATTTCCGGCTCGCCGGCCATCTGCGCCCAGTAGAGCAGCAGGTCGTCGTAGTCGAGCACGTTCTGCGCCTGCTTGGCCTCGACATATCTGGCGAACAATTGCTTCAGCTGTTCGGCCCAGCCGGCGCACCACGGGAACACCGAACCCAGCACCTCGCCGAGCGGCGCCTGTGCGTTGACGGCGCGCGAATAGATCGCAAGGCAGGTGCCCTTGGTCGGGAAGCGGGCTTCGGTCTTCGAAAAGCCAAGCTCGTGGCGGGCGAGGTTCATCAGGTCGGCGGAATCCTCGCGGTCGTGGATGGTGAAGGCGGGATCGAGACCGATCTCCACCGCATAATCACGCAGCAGCCTGGCGCCGATACCGTGGAACGTGCCGGCCCAGCTCAGCGCATCGGTAATCACCGAGGCGTCGCGCCCCAGCACCTCGCCGGCGATGCGCTCGACCCGCTTGGCCATTTCCGCCGCGGCGCGGCGCGAAAATGTCATCAAAAGGATGCGGCGGGGGTCGGCACCCCTGACGATCAGATGCGCGACCCGGTGCGCCAGTGTGTTGGTCTTGCCGGAGCCGGCGCCGGCAATGACCAGCAACGGCCCGGCGATCTTGCCGTCGCCATGTTCGACGGCAAGCCGCTGCTCGGCGTTGAGCTTCGCCAGATAGGCCGGCTGGAAGGACGAATCACGGGCGGCGAGGTTCATCGCCCATCAAGCATCGTTTCTGCTTTGTTCGCAACGTTTGCGGAGCCGGAATAGGGCTCGTGAACGAAGAACCCTTGCGGGCAGGCCTTTCGACTAATGCTCGGGCTCGACGCCCATCCTTGCCGATTGCCGCCGCAGCGCCTCGCGGTCGTCCTGTGGCGGCGGCAGCAGCAGCGGATCGAAATCGTCGGGCACCTCGTCGATCACTTTCTTGGCGACGCGATAGGCAACATAGACGATTGCCCCGGCGATAAGCAGACGGATCATGCCTTCCTCCATTGATTCTGGAGCAACCGGAGACGCGGCATTTTGTTCCCCGGCTCCTTGGCGAATGCGGTAACGACACTGGCCGCGCAACCAAATCGCCGACGCCTCGTTGTCGGGCGAGAGGAGACTGCGATGAAAAAGCGCTCAATCCTGCTGCTTATGGCAGCTCTGACGGTTGCGGGTTGCGACAACAACATCCAGCCGACCAAGGCCCCTGGCGACACGGTCGAGCAGAACCCGCAGGTCGACAAGAATCCGGTGCCGAAATCGACGACCGGCGGCGATCAGCCCGGCACGCCGCCGAAACAATGACCGCCTCAAATGGCGTCGGCGCCGGTCAGAGAAGGGTGGCCGGCGCCGCTTGGGAGGAAGCTGATGGCGCCGGCCAGGCGGAGATCAGGCCCGCCGCACATCCAAGAATAGCCGAGTCTTTCCGCAGCGTCATGGTCCGATAGCGTACAGACGGCACGCCCTGTGGACAAACCTGCCGCCACGCCGGCATTTGTTCATCGCAGTTTGTTGCTCATCACATGGAACAAACCCGGCTGCTGCGTGTTTGGGTGCCGATCGGACGCTCCCAAGGCCGCCGTTCACGAAAGAACCCGCGATCCTTATCCCCCCTCAGGATCGCGGGTTCTTTTTGCGTTTGGGGAAGTCGCGGCGCGGCGTCGACGTCACCTGCGTGCCGGTTTTCGCGCCTTATGCGGCGAACCGGGGCGCAAGCCCTTGCGAAGCAAGGTTGTCCCGTGCAAAAGCCCGGCCATGCTGATCATCAACGACCTTTCGCTCCGCATGGCCGGACGCCTGCTTCTCGACCATGCCTCGCTGACCTTGCCGGCCGGCAGCAAGGCTGGCCTTGTCGGCCGCAACGGCACCGGCAAGACAACCCTGTTCAAGGCGATCACCGGCGACCTCGCCTCCGAGACCGGCTCGATCAGCCTGCCCAAAAACACCCGTATCGGCCAGGTCGCGCAGGAAGCGCCGGGCACCGAGGAGCCGCTGATCGAGATCGTGCTTAAGGCCGACCTTGAACGGAGTGCCCTGCTCGAAGAGGAAAAGACGGCGACCGACCCGCACCGCATCGCCGACATCCACATGCGGCTGGCCGATATCGATGCGCACTCGGCCGAGTCACGCGCCGCCACCATTCTCGCCGGCCTCGGCTTCGACGATGCCGCGCAGCGGCGCCCGGCCTCGTCCTTCTCCGGCGGCTGGCGCATGCGCGTCGCACTCGCCGCCGTGCTGTTTGCCGAGCCCGATCTGCTGCTGCTCGACGAGCCGACCAACTATCTCGATCTCGAAGGCACGCTGTGGCTGGAAAACTACGTGTCGAAATACCCGCATACCGTGCTGCTGATTTCGCACGATCGCGACCTGCTCAACCGCGCCGTCAATTCGATCGTCCATCTCGATCAGAAGAAGCTGACTTTCTGGCGCGGCAGCTACGATCAGTTCGAGCGGCAATATACCGAGCAGCGCGAATTGCAGGAGAAGGGCCGCGTCAAGCAGGAAGCCGCGCGCAAGCACATAGAATCCTTCGTCGAGCGCTTTCGCGCCAAGGCTTCCAAAGCAAGGCAGGCGCAGTCGCGCATCAAGGCGCTGGAGAAGATGAAGCCGATCGCCGCGATCGTCAACGACACGGTGCGGCCGTTCTCCTTTGCCGAGCCGGTGAAGACGGTGGCCTCGCCGATCATTGCGCTCAACAACGTCAATGTCGGCTACACCGAGGGCGAGCCGATCCTGAAGAAGATGACGCTGCGCATCGATGCCGACGATCGCATCGCGCTGCTCGGCGCCAACGGCAACGGCAAGTCGACTTTCGCCAAGCTTTTGGCTGGCCGGCTGAAGCCGGAGACCGGCAGCATGACGGTGGCGCCCGGTCTGAAGGTAGCAATCTTCGCCCAGCACCAGCTCGACGATTTGAGGCCCGACGAAAACGCCTATGAGCATGTCCGCCGGCTGATGCCGGACGCGCCGGAATCGAAGGTGCGCGGCCGCGTCGCCCATTTCGGCCTGACCACCGAAAAGATGAACACCGCCGCCAAGGATCTGTCCGGCGGCGAGAAAGCGCGGCTCTTGATGGGCCTGTCGGCTTTCGAGGGGCCGAACCTGTTCATCCTCGACGAGCCGACCAACCATCTCGATATCGACAGCCGTGAATCGCTGATCCATGCGCTCAACGATTTTCCCGGTGCGGTCATCCTGATCTCGCACGACCGCCATCTGCTCGAAGCGACGGCCGACCGGCTGTGGCTGGTCAAGGACGGCGCGGTCAATCCCTATGACGGCGACCTCGAAGATTACAAGACGCTGGTCACCGGCATCTCCGGCGACCGCCGCGGCAAGCGCGAGGCGGACAAAGCCTCGAAGGCCGACCGCCGCCGCGATGCAGCCGCGCGCCGCGCTGCCTTCGAGCCGCTGGCCAAGGAAATCCGCGCCACCGAAGCGCTGATGGACCGCCTCCGCAAGCGCATCGACCTGATCGAGGACGAACTCGCCAATCCGGCCGTCTACGAAAAGGACCCCTCGACCGCGACAAGGCTGGCCAAGGAGCGCTCGCAACTCGCGCAACAGCTGGCTGGCCACGAGGAAAAATGGCTGTCGATGTCGGCGGAGTACGAGGATGGCACGGCGGAGTAGGGGGAGGCGCCCTCTGCCTTCTCCCCTTGTGGGAGAAGGTGTCGCCGAAGGCGACGGATGAGGGGTGTTCCAGCTTGGCACCGGCGGCACTCCGTCCAACACCCCTCAACCGTCTCGGCGCTACGCGCCGATCCACCTTCTCCCACAAGGGGAGAAGGGAAGACGTCATCTGGCCCTACACCTAGTTGTCCAAAGCAGCTAGTTTGCTCCCATGAATCAGCACGCCAAGCTCAAAATCGGCCATTCGGCCTGTCCGCATGATTGTCCCTCGACCTGCGCGCTCGAGGTCGAGCTGCTCGACGAAAAGCGCATTGGCCGCGTCCATGGCGCCAAGGCCAACAGCTATACGGCCGGCGTCATCTGCGCCAAGGTCGCCCGTTACGCCGATCGCGTCCATCATCCCGACCGCCTGCTGAAGCCGCTAATCCGCGCCGGCGCCAAGGGCGAGGGCGCCTGGAAGGAAGCGAGCTGGGAGGCGGCGCTCGATCTGGTCGCGGAAAAATTCGTCGCCGCCGAGGCGAAATACGGCTCGGAGACGGTCTGGCCCTATTACTATGCCGGCACGATGGGGCTGGTGCAGCGCGACGGCATCGAGCGGCTCAGGCACGCGAAAAAATACTCCGGCTTCTTCGGTTCGATCTGCACCAATCTGGCCTGGACCGGCTGGATGATGGGCGCCGGCGCACTGCGCGGCCCCGATCCGCGCGAGATGGCGAAGTCCGACTGCGTGGTGATCTGGGGCACCAACGCCGTCGTCACGCAGGTCAACGTCATGACCCACGCCATCAAAGCGCGCAAGGAACGCGGCGCCAAGATCGTCGTCATCGACGTCTACGAGAATGCGACGATGAAGCAGGCCGATCTCGGCCTGGTGCTGAAGCCCGGCACCGACGGCGCGCTGGCCTGCGCGGTGATGCACGTGCTGTTCCGTGACGGCATGGCCGACCGCGCCTATCTCCAGAAATACACCGACGATCCGGAGGGACTGGACGCGCATCTGCAGACAAAAACGCCGCAATGGGCCGCCGATATCACCGGGCTTTCCGTCAACGAAATCGAGGCCTTCGCCCGGCTCGTCGGCACGACGAAGAAGACCTATTTCCGCCTCGGCTACGGTTTTTCGCGGCAGCGCAATGGTTCGGTCAACATGCATGCCGCAGCCTCGATCGCGGCGGTCACCGGCTGCTGGCAATATGAGGGCGGCGGCGCCTTCCATACCAATTCCGGCATCTTCAAGCTCAACCAGGAATTGCTCGAAGGCACGCGGATGCGCGACCCCGCGATCCGTCATCTCGATCATTCGCGCATCGGTCCGGTGCTGACCGGGGCTGAGGATGCGCTCTATGGCGGCCCGCCGGTGACGGCGCTGCTGATCCAGAACACCAATCCGGTCAATGTCGCGCCGGAGCAGCGGCTGGTGAAGCAAGGTTTTCTGCGCGACGATCTATTTTCATGCGTGCATGAGCAGTTCATGACGGACACCGCCAAGCTCGCCGATGTGGTGCTGCCGGCAACGATGTTTCTCGAGCATGACGACGTCTACAAGGGCGGCGGCAACCAGCACATCACGCTCGGGCCAAAGCTGATCGACCCGCCGGAAGGCCCGCGCACCAACCATTTCGTCATCGAGGAGCTCGGCAAAAGGCTCGGTGTCGCCGACCGTCCTGGCTTCGGCATGACCGAGCAGCAGCATATCGATATCATTCTGGGCAAGCGTGGGCTCGGCAGCTTTTCGAGCCTGAAAGAGCAGAAATGGGTCGATTTGCAGCCGGATTTCCAGGCCGCGCATTTCCTCGACGGCTTCGGCCATGCCGACAAAAAATTCCATTTTCGCGCCGACTGGACAGGCCAGGCGTCGCCCAATCGGCCACCGAAAAGCATGGGCCTGTTCGGGCCGGTGGCGAGCCTGCCGGAATTCCCCGATCATGTCGACCTGATCGAGGTGGCGGATGAGGCGCACCCGTTCCGGCTGACCACCTCGCCGGCGCGCAATTTCCTCAATTCGACCTTTGCCGAAACGCCGGTGTCGCAGGCAAAAGAGCGCCGGCCGGAGCTGCTCTTGCATCCAGATGATGCGGCGGCACTCGGCGTCGCCGACGGCGGCCGTATCGAGGTCGGCAATCAGCGTGGCGAAGTGGTGCTGCACGCAAGACTGTTCGACGGCATTATGCGCGGCGTCGTCGTCGCCGAAGGCATCTGGCCGAACAGCGCTCATGAGCGCGGCGAGGGCATCAACGTGCTGACCGGCGCGGATGCGCCGGCGCCCTATGGCGGCGCCGCCTTCCACGACAACAAGGTCTGGCTGCGCCCGGCGGATTGAGCGTCGGAACGATATCCCCATCCGGCCGTTTTCGCGTGGCGGGTGGAGGCATTGTCATGGCGGAAGTGTTGCCGGCGCCGGATCCCATTGGAAGGACACTGTCGTCCGGCGAACTCGTAACCACGATGTCCCACTTTCATCGCGCCGAGATTGCGCGCATGGCTGGCTGGCGCGACCGCCTGGACCGGACGAGCAACTGGGCGATAACGGTTGTCGCGGCGATGCTCTCCGTCTCGCTTTCGACAGCCAGCGCTCACCACGGCGTGCTGCTGTTTGCCATGCTGCTTGTTCTGCTGCTGCTGTGGATCGAGGCGCGGCGATACCGCTTCTTCGACTTCTATCGGGCTCGTGTGCGCCAGTTCGAACGGCACTATTTCGCGCAGATATTCTCGCCGCAGCCGGACTTCGCGTCCGATTGGCTGTTGATCGTCGGCGAGAGCCTGCGCGCACCGAAATTCCTGATTTCGCAACGCGTGGCTTTGGCGCGCCGCCTGCGTCGCAATTACATCTACATGCTGCTGATCCTGCTGCTGGCCTGGATCCTCAAACTGTCGACGCCCAGTCTTCTGACCGAAGGCGTCCGCATGGGCTTCGTCGGCTCGATGCGTGAGGCCGTCACCGGTGCTGCCTTGGGTCCAATTCCGGGCGCTGTCATCGTCGTGCTGGTCGCCGTCCTCTATGCAGGCCTATTGGTGGCAGCCTTTCTGACGGAGAGCGACGACGGCGAACTCTCCTTCGGTGACGTCCACGTCTAGCAACGCCCTGTCTGGCAACGCTACGCCCCGTCGCGCGTTGTTGGACACGTGCATTGGGCGATGGGGGTTTCATGGCTTGGCAGGCTCCGACACGTTCCAGCCTGGCGCTGTTGGTATGCGCTTTCGTCCCCGCAGGCGCTGCCTGGGCGGCGGAGACGCTTGTCGCCGGGACCAAGGCGTCGGGCATGGGCGGCTCGGCCGAAGGCACCTTCGTCGCGGAAATCGTTCTGCTGCTGCTTGTCGGGCGCGGCCTGGGCGAAGTGCTGCAGCGCTATGGCCAGCCGGCAATCATGGGCCAACTGATCGGCGGCATCCTGCTCGGTCCTTCGCTGTTCGGCTGGTTCTGGCCGTCGGCCCAGCACCTGATCTTTCCCAGCGATCCCGCGCAAAAGGGCATGATCGACGCCGTCTCGCAGCTCGGCATCCTGATGCTGCTTTTGCTGACCGGCATGGAGACGGACCTGCGGCTGGTGCGCCGGGTTGGCGCGGCCTGTTTTTCCATTTCGGCTACCGGCGTCGTGGTGCCCTTCATCTTCGGTTTCGCGCTGGCGCAGTTCCTGCCGGACGCATTGCTGCCTGACCCTACGCAACGCACCGTCGCCGGGCTGTTCCTGGGCACCGCGCTGTCGATCTCGTCGGTCAAGATCGTCGCCATGGTGGTGCGCGAGATGAACTTTATGCGCCGCAACCTCGGACAGGTGATTATTTCCTCGGCGATCATCGAGGACACGATCGGCTGGTTGATCATCGCGGTAACCTTCGGCATCGCCACCAATGGCAGGCTGCAGCTCGTACCGCTGGTGACCACCATCGCCGCTGTGGCACTGTTCATGGTGTTCTCGTTCACCATTGGCCGCCGTCTTGTCTTCACCTTGATCCGCTGGACCAACGATCAATTCCGCAGCGAGTTTGCGGTGATCACCATGATCCTAATCATCATGGGAGCGATGGCGCTGATCACCAACATGATAGGCGTCCATACCGTGCTGGGGGCGTTCGTCGCCGGCATCCTTGTTGGTGAATCACCCATCCTCTCCAGCCATATCGAAGGCCAACTGCGCGGCGTCATCACCGCGCTGTTCATGCCGATCTTCTTCGGCATGGCGGGGCTTTCCGCCGATCTCACCGTGCTCGCCGATCCGACGCTTGCCATGCTGACGGGCGCACTCGTGGTCATCGCCAGTATCGGCAAGTTTGGCGGCGCGTTCATTGGCGCCAAGCTCGCCGCCATGTCGTTCAAGGAAGCAATCGCCGTCGGCAGTGCAATGAACGCGCGCGGCTCGACCGAGGTGATCGTCGCCAGCATCGGCCTGTCGATGAATATCCTGTCGCACAATCTCTTCACCATGATCGTCACCATGGCCGTGATCACCACGCTGGCCATGCCGCCGATGCTGCGCTGGGCGCTCGGCCGGCTGCCGGTTGGGCACGACGAGCAGCAGCGTGTCGAGCGCGAGGCGCTGGACGAATACGGCTTCATTTCCAGGCTGGAGCGGTTGCTGGTGCTGGTCGACGACAGCAGGATCGGCAAATTCACTGCCTATCTCGCCGGACTGGTCGGCGGAGGCAGCGGCATGCCCACCACCTTGCTTCGCCTGCCCACCACCTTGCTTCAGCCGAAAGACGGCCGAGTTGACACGTCGACCGACCGCAAGGGACAGGAGCGCGCCCTGCAGGAAATCAAGAAGGGTGCAAGAAAAAGCGCTCAGGCGGTGAAACGGATCGAAGATACGCTTGTCGACAAAGTCCACCTGACGGCCCGCACCGAATTGGAGGCAACGGGTGAGACGATCGCCGAGGAGGCCCGCAAGGGATACGGCCTGTTGCTGGTCGGCCTTGACAATGTGCTGACCTCCGATGGCGCCTTTGCGCCGGCCCTCAACGACATAGCCGGGGGATTTGACGGCCCGCTTTGCCTGGTCCTGAACGGCGGCAATGCTGCCGAAAAGATGCCAACGCTGAAGGCCGGCACCAGCATTCTCGTCCCCGTCAACGGTACCCAGGTGGCGCGCCGCGCCGCCGACTTGGCGCTGGCGCTGGCCCGTCCAAACCGGGCGCGGATCAAGGTTCTCTACGTCTCGCAAAGGGCAGCCAAGGGCCGCAGGGCGACATCGGTGTCGCATAGCCGCGAAGAGGCCGTCCTGAAAGATATCGCTGATCTGGCGGGCCGCTACGGCCTGCATATCGACACAGCGTTCCATACCCGTGTCACACCCGACAAGGCGATCACCCGGGAGGCGGCCAAAGGCGCGGCGATCGTCGTGATGGGCGTCACCCAACGTCCGGGTGAGGACCTGTTCTTCGGCGAAACCGCCGGCGCTGTCTTAGCCGCCTGCAACTGCCCTGTCGTGCTTCTGGCCAGCGCGCGGCCCAAGCATGACGCTGCTGGCACTGAGCTGGCAGCGTGATTTTCATGGCGCACTGATCCGTCGACAGGAATGTCGATCGAGGCTCTAAAAGCGCTGATCAGCCAAACGTAGAAGAACTCGAACCGAACGGTTCGATTCGGTTGACGGAGCATATAGGAAACGGTGAACGTCGGTTCACGGAATGTTCGCCCCGCAAATCACCAATGATCGCATAACAAATTGAAAATAAAGAAGAAAATTGTGGCGGAAGGAGCCGCATGTCGAATTTCAAGCGGCCAGTTTGGCGCACCCGTACAAAATTTTCGTGATTGGAAACGACAGGCTTGCCGACCCATCTCGGGGTGGTCCGAGCGACGCGAATTCCCCCCAAGGCACGCTACTTGACGGACAGAACAAAGAAATACCGGAGTACCTGAAATGACCAAGATCGCTCTTACCGCCGCCGCCATCCTTGTTGCCACCGGCACTGCCTTTGCCGGCAGCGACCATTATGGTTCGGACGGCGTCAACCAGCCGGCCGCGCCTGTTGGCAATGCGCCTGTCGGCACGATCGACAGCGGCTTTACCGGTTCCATCCGCGAGCCTCTGGCGGCTGAGCACAACGCCGTCGACACCAAGGCGACGACCCGGTTCGGCACGGATCAGCCCGTAGTGCCCCAATCTGGCCGGGGCAACTGGGGCCGATAGTTCGTCAAACCCCGGAGCACAAAGAACGGCGGGCCTGGCCCGCCGCTCTTGTTTGTGCGAAGCTGGTCGGTCGAAAGAATCGGCGATCTTTCCCCGGCCTGTTGGTAAATCCCTAACGCAGATCCTTCGGCCAAATGCAGTGCGTCAGCCGGGCGCTGCCGAAAGTGAGACCGGCCCAATCGCCATCGACCTCGAACCGAGCCAAGGTCCCGGTCGGAAATTTTTCCGCCAGCTTCTTCAGCGCCGCTTGGTCCGATCCGGCCCCGGCAAGCCCGCGCGCGAATTCCTCCAACCCGGGATTGTGGCCAAGCACCAGCAGCGTTCCGGTCCCGGCCTTTACTTGCCGCACCTTGGCGAGAATATCCGCCGCCGCTGCCTCGTAGAGCGCCTGGGCAAATTTGGCCTGCACCTTCGCCGGCAATTCCGCCGAGACCAGCCGCCACGTATCGCGGGTGCGCAGCGCCGGCGATACCAGCGCCAGCTCCGGCAGCCAGCCGCGCCGGGCCAGTTCGCGGCCGACCAGCGGTGCTGCCTTCAGCCCACGCGCGGACAGCGGCCGGTCGAAGTCCATGAGACCGGGGTCGTCCCAACTCGACTTGGCGTGACGCAGGAGCAGAAGCTGCTTCATGGTTTCAATTCAAGTCCAAGGGATGTCGGGCTGAAAGTCTTTGCCATATCCGCCGCCATGTCTTGCACCCGTGGCGGTGTCAAAGCTCGCCCAAAGTGCACCAAAGATAAACAGGCCTACGCGCCGTTCATCTTTATCCCATCTGACCGAAATGTCTGCTTCAGTGATGGCCCAATCGCCCGATCGAACGTGAATTGCACTGAGGACGGGACCTGCTCGCCCGTCCTCGATCCGACAGAGATAAAAATATGCCGTGGCACTTTTCGGATCGTCGCCTTGGTCGTACTCGAAGACGCCGGCCAGATCACGCTTTGTCCGGATCGCGCTGTCGAAAACATCCGTTGGTCTATTTCTGCCGACCCGACGATTTATTGGCTTTTTCTACGGACGCTTACGGCGTGATCCGCGCCAGGTGCTCGAGATCGGTCTCTTCGCGCAGCGGGTCGGGCGCGATCACCACCGACGTCGCATTATCAGCATCGTCGGCGAAGCGCGAAAATACCGTGCGGCCGCCTTCCATTCGCGCCTTGCCTTCGGCGACCAGCCCCAGTGCCAGTGGATAGAGCTGATGCTCGGCCTTGAGCACGCGCGCCGCCAGCGTATCCTCATTGTCGCCGACCATCACCGGCACGGCGGCCTGGGCGATGATCGGCCCATCATCCATGTCTAGCGTGACGAAATGCACTGTGCAGCCATGGATGCGCGTGCCTGCGCGGATGGCTCGCGCGTGCGTATCCAGCCCCTTGAAGGCAGGCAGCAGGGCAGGGTGGATATTGATCATGCGGCCCTGCCATTTCTCGACGAAACGTGCGGCGAGAATGCGCATATAGCCGGCCAGCGCGACGATCTCGGCGCCGAAAGAGACAAGCGCCGCATCGATCGCCCCGTCATGCGCTTCCTTGCTGGCATGGTCGGAGCGCGAAATCACCCTGGTGGCGATGCCGCGCGCCGCGGCGATGCCGAGACCGGCGGCATTGGCGCGGTCGGAGATGACGCCGACGATCTCGGCCGGATAGGCCGGGTTACTCGCCGCCGCGATCAGCGCCGTCATATTGGAGCCGCGCCCCGAAATAAGCACTACGGTGCGCTTTCTGGTCATAGGCCGATCGTGCCCCGATAGATGACGCCGGCATCGCGGCGCGGCACGATCTGGCCGATCGGCGTCACCGTCTCGCCCGCCTCCTGCAGCACGGCGGCGACCTGCGCCGCCTGGCCCGAGGCGACGACCAGGATCATGCCGATGCCGCAATTGAAGGTGCGCATCACCTCTTCCGGCGCGACATCGCCGGTCTTGGCCAGCCACGAAAACACCGGCGGCACCTCGATGGCGCCGAGATCGAGCTCGGCCGAAAAATCCTTGGGCAGAACGCGCGGGATGTTTTCGGGGAAGCCGCCGCCGGTGATGTGGGCCAGCGCCTTGATGCCGTGCGTGTTGCGGATCGCCTTGAGTATCGACTTGACATAGATGCGGGTCGGCTCGAGCAGCGCCTCGGCCAGCGTCGCCTCGTCATTGAACGGCGCCGGATCGCCCCAGCCAAGGCCGCTTACCGCGACGATGCGGCGGACCAGCGAAAAGCCGTTCGAATGCAGGCCCGACGAGGCGAGGCCGAGCAGCACATCGCCTTCGACGATGTCGTCGGTGGGCAACAACTGGCCGCGTTCGGCCGCACCGACGGCAAAGCCGGCAAGGTCGTAGTCCTTGTCATGATACATGCCGGGCATTTCCGCCGTCTCGCCGCCGATCAGCGCGCAACCGGCCTGCCGGCAGCCGGCGGCGATGCCGCCGACGATCGAAGCACCCTGGTCGGGATCAAGCTTGCCGGTGGCGAAATAGTCGAGGAAGAACAGCGGCTCGGCGCCTTGCACGACGATGTCGTTGACGCACATGGCGACGAGATCGATGCCGATCGTGTCGTGCTTGCCGGCGTCGATGGCGATCTTCAGCTTGGTGCCGACGCCGTCATTGGCGGCCACCAGCACCGGATCGGTGAAGCCGGCGGCCTTGAGGTCGAACAGACCGCCGAAGCCGCCGATCTCGCCATCGGCCCCCGGCCGGCGGGTGGCGCGCACCAGCGGCTTGATCTTCTCGACCATGAGATTGCCGGCATCGATATCGACGCCCGCTTCGGCATAGGTGAGCCCGTTCTTGCGCTTGCTCATTTTCGGCGCCTGCCCATCTGTTGCGCTTGCCTGTCGCTGTTTTCACTCGCGTGCGGGCTCTTCGCATGAACGGTTTTGCCCCGCAAGGCAAGCGCGCGATGATGGCGTTTTCATTTGCATACGGGCGGAGCCAGGCGCGATACACTCCAACAGAAAAAAGAAATCCCTGCCAGAATTGCGGCGAGGCCACCGACGGTTGCAAGAGACCTGATTTCACCGTCGAAGGGCAGGGTTCCATGTGAGAAGCCGGCGGCGATCAACGTCGCCGCGGCAGCCCACAGATTTGCGGCGACCGACCGTGCGAAAACCAACGCGACGACAACGGCGGCCAGCCAAAGGGGCCAAGAGACGGCCACGCCCACGGCCAGTTCAGGAGCGAAGGCCCACAGAAGATCTTGCGTCGCTATGTTGCGGTGCGGGACCCCGAAAGATGCGAAAGCCAGAAGACTTTCTGTCAGTCCGGCAGATAGCAAAGCGTTACTCGCCAAGCGATTGTGATACTCTGTGTCATCATCGTTCGGCAGTTTACAGCTAAGCTGTTGCTTCCGGGCTCTTCGCATGGACGGCCGCGCCTCGCAAGGATGATTGGCCGGTGCGGGACTTTTGCCCCTATAAAAGCGGAGTTGCTTCGAACTTCGATCATTGGCCGTCATGGCCGCTCTCGCCAGTCACCAACATCGAAGAATGAAACAAGTTGGTCCTTGCCGTAACCCTCCATCTCCATCATGTATCGACAAACAAGAGCGACGGGATATGCGTTTGACCATCCCCAACATGATCACGATCATGCGCTTCGTGCTGGTGCCGGCCGTGGTGCTGACGATGCTGCAGGAACGCTGGGACTGGGCCTTTGCCGGCTTCCTCATTGCCGGCATTTCCGACGGCGTCGACGGCTTCATCGCCCGCCATTTCAATCAGTTTTCCAGGCTCGGCGCTTATCTCGATCCGATGGCCGACAAGCTGCTGCTGGTCTCGGTTTTCGTGGTCCTGGGCTTCAGCGGCGAACTGCCGCTGTGGCTGGTCGTCACCATGGTGTCGCGCGACGCACTGATCGTCTGCGCCGTGCTTTTATCCACCGTCATGGCGCATCCGGTCGAGATGAAGCCGCTCCTGGTGTCGAAGGCCAACACCGCGATCCAGATCGTGCTGGCGGCAGTCGTGCTGGGCGAACTCGCCTTCGACATCCGTCTCGATCCGCTGAGGCCGGCCCTCATATTGCTGTCCGGGGTCTTGACCGTGGCTTCGGCCGCGGCCTATCTCGTGGCTTGGCTGAGGCATATGAGCGGCTATGGCGAAGGCTCCACACCCGGCACCTGAACGCGGGGCACCCGGACGCGGGGCACCTGAACACGGGGCACCTGACGAACGGTCCATCGACGCCGAGGCCGAAGCCGCGGCAGCGGAAGCTGCGGCATCGGCATCGTTTCGCCGCCAGATCCGCTTCTGGCTGGTCAGCGCAATCATCCTCGCCGTCTTCCTCTATGTCTTCAGCGGCATCCTTCTGCCCTTCGTCGCCGGCATGGTGCTCGCCTATTTCCTCGATCCTGTCGCCGACCGGCTGGAGCGGCTCGGCCTGTCCAGGCTGATGGCGACGGTGGTCATCCTCATAGCCTTCATCGTCGTCCTGGTGCTGGCCGTCGTCATCCTGGTTCCGGTGCTCGCCTCGCAGATGGCTGATTTCGCCAGCAAGCTGCCGGACTATCTGACCCGGCTGCAGGGCCTGATCACCAGTTTCGACCCGAAATGGCTGGAAGAGAAATTCGGCGTCGACGCCAACGGGCTGCGCGAAGGCTTGAACTCGCTGTTGACCTCCGGCTTCGGCCTCCTGACGACCGTCTTCACCTCGATCTGGAGCTCCGGCGTGGCGCTGGTCTCGGTCGTCAGCCTGTTCGTGGTGACGCCGGTCGTCGCCTTCTACATGCTGCTCGACTGGGACCGCATGGTGGCAATCGTCGACAGCTGGGTGCCGCGCGATTACGTCAAGACCGTCAGGACGATCGCCAAGGACATCAACACGGCGACCGCCGGCTTCGTGCGCGGCCAGGGCACGCTGTGCCTGGTGCTCGGCGCCATGTATGCCACCGGGCTGACGCTGACGGGGCTGAATTTCGGCATCCTCATCGGCCTGTTCGCCGGGCTGATCTCGTTCATCCCCTATGTCGGCTCGCTGACCGGCCTGGTGCTGGCCGTCGGCGTCGCCTTCGTCCAGTTCTGGCCGGACTGGACCATGGTCGCGGCAGTGGCCGGCGTGTTCTTCGTCGGCCAGTTCATAGAGGGCAACATCCTGCAGCCCAGGCTGGTCGGCAAAAGCGTCGGCCTGCATCCGGTATGGCTGATGTTTGCGTTGTTTGCCTTCGGCGCGCTGTTCGGCTTCGTCGGCCTGCTGATCGCCGTGCCGGCTTCCGCCGCCGTTGCCGTTCTGGTGCGCTTCGCCATCGCGCGCTATCTCGAATCGCCGCTCTACAAGGGCCATGCCGACGAGCCGGTGCCGCCGCTGCGGGTGCGGCGCCGCGGGGGCGCGCGCGGTTGAGCCAGATGCCGGACAGGGTCGATCCGCCGCGTCAATTGCCGCTCGATCTAGGCCACGGCACCGGCTATTCGCGCGACGAGCTCGTCGTCTCCAGCACCAACAGCCAGGCGGCGGCGCTTGTCGACCGCTGGCCGGACTGGCCGTCGCCGGTCGTCGTGCTGGCCGGGCCGGCCGGCTCGGGAAAAACCCATCTGGCCTCGATCTGGCGGGCCCGCGCCGACGCCGTGAAAGTGGAAGCGGGCCGCATCGGCGACTGCATCGAAAACCTCGGCGCGCGCCCGGCACTGATCGACGATATCGATGCCGTCCCGATCGACGAGCACGGCCTGTTCCACCTGATCAACGCGGTGCGCGGCGCCGGCTCGAGCTTGCTGCTGACGGCGCGGCGCTTCCCCTCCGCCTGGGGCGTCAGGCTGCCCGACCTGGCGTCGCGGCTCAAGGCCGCGGCGACCGTCGAGATCCACGAACCCGACGATCTTCTGCTGGCCGGCGTCATGACAAAGCTGTTCGCCGACCGCCAGATCGAGGTCGAGCCGCATGTCGTGCAATATCTGGTGCGCCGCATCGAGCGCTCGCTGGCCACTGCCATGCGGGTGGTCGAACGGCTCGATGGTACCGCGCTCGAGCGCAAGACCCCGATCACCCGCGCCCTGGCAGCCGAGACGGTCAGCGCCATGGACGAAGGGCAGGGGGAGTTCGAGATTTGACGCTTCCAGTTCAGCCACTGTCCCATTTCGAGAAAAAAGGCTGGCATCTGTCTTGCAGCAAAGAGCTTGCCGGCTAATCCCGGTCCTGGTTGCGTATCAAATCAGGTAGTAGGCTCGCCGGGAGATGGGGTGGTTGGGGTTCTCTTCCCGGCGAGCTTGCCGTCAGATGCATTGCAATGGACCATTGGATGGTCTATCTATCACCAAGGTAGGGACCTCGGAATATGGTCCATAAAAGAGCGAGCCGATGCAGGTATCCGTTACAGACGCCAAGGGGCAGCTGACCGAGCTGGTGCGCCGAGCCGAGGCAGGTGACGAGATCATCCTGACCCGGCATGGTCATGCGGCCGTGCGTCTGGTCCCCGTGAAGACGGTGCCGGACAGGAAAAGCCGCCGGGCATTGCTAGAGGCGATGCGCGCCTCCGGCGCCGCAAAGGCAAAGGCTGGGTCATCCGCAGCGCGAAGCCAGGACTTCCTATACGGTGACGATGGCGTGCCCAAATGATCGTGGTCGATACTTCGGCGCTGATGGCCATCGTCCTTGATGAGCCAAAAGCCGGGGCCTGCATCGCGGCGCTCGAGGCCGAGGACGACATTCTGATTTCGGCCGGCACCGTGGCGGAAGCGCTGATCGTCGCGGCGCGACGGAATGTCGGCGAAGAGCTGTCCGGCCTCATCGAGGGGCTTGGCTTCGAGATCGCCGCAGTGACGCCGGCCTCCGCGCGCCGTATCGCCGAGGCCTACGCACGATGGGGGAAGGGCATCCACCCAGCCGCACTCAATTTCGGCGACTGCTTCGCCTATGAGGTGGCGAAAGAACATGGCTGCCGTTTGCTCTATGTCGGTGACGATTTTTCAAAGACTGACATGGAAAGCGCCCTCTAGGAAAGGCAATATAGCGTTTCTGCCCGGTCGTGCGGGCGCCGCCACTGCCGGGCCTCAGCTCTCTCGGCCCACAATCACAGCTCGTTCCGTGCCGAAGCGCTTGCGGTAATCGCCGGGCACCAGCCCGGTTATCCTGGCGAATACTTTGCGGAAGGAGCCGGGATCGTCATAGCCGACCTCCCAGGCGATCTGGTCGATCGATCGCATCGTGCTTTCCAGCATCTCGCGCGCCTTGCCGACGCGCAGGTGCTGGCAATATTCGGTCGGCTTCAGGCCGGTGGCGTTGCGGAAGCGCCGCAGAAAGGTCCGCTCCTCCAGCCTCGCATGCTCGGCCATGGCGCCAAGCGTCACGTCGCGCGCGCCGTTCGCCTGCAGCCAATGCTGCACCTTGAGGATCGCTTCGTCGTCATGCGTCAGCCGCGGCGCAAACGGGCTGTAAAAACGTTGCTCGCGGCCCGGCGGGTCGACCAGCATGAAACGCGCCGTGTCCATCATGACGGCTGACCCGAGCACCCTGTCCACCAGCTTCAGGCCGAGGTCGGTCCAGGCCATGTAGCCGCCGGCGGTAATGATATCGCCATCGTCGATGACCAGCCTGTCGGCGTCGAGCAGGATGTCTGGAAAGCGTAGCGCCAGCGCGTCGCGATAGGCCCAGTGCGTCGTCGCCGCACGGCCGGACAACAGGCCGGTCTCGGCAAGCACGAAAGCGCCGGCACAGATCGAACCGAGCGTCGCGCCTGCCGTGTGGCGGTCCCTGAGCCAGCCGGCATAGGGCGCGGCTGCTTCCCGAGCAACCGGATCTCCCAAGGTCGGCGGGAGGATAACCATGGCTGGTTCATTGTCGGCGCCGGGGTCGCTGTCGAAGGTGCGGATTACGGTGTGGCCGGCGTCCTCCAATTGCCAATGGCTGACGCGAAGTCTCGCCGCGTCCGGCGACCGCTCGACAGCCAGCCGGTTTGCCAGCATAAAAAGATCGGTCAGGCCGAGCACGGCTGCTTCCTGCACACCGGGATATAAGACAAGGCCGATTTCGATCAGATCACACGCTGCCGTCATTTGTCAGTTTTGCCACGTTGAATGTCCGTTTTGCCAATGCTCACCCTGACCGCACTGTTATAATTTGTCCAGCTGAAGAGGCTAAAAGCTTCCCCGTTACCCCCGACTTTTCCACCAAGGAGTAGAACGATGAGCACATTCACCACCCATGACGGCACCGAGATTTTCTACAAGGATTGGGGCAAGGGCCAGCCGATCGTGTTCCATCACGGCTGGCCGCTGAGCTCAGACGACTGGGACAACCAGATGCTGTTCTTCCTCGAAAAGGGCTATCGCGTCATTGCACATGACCGCCGCGGGCACGGCCGCTCGTCGCAGACCGCAACCGGCAACGAGATGGACACCTACGCCGCCGATGTTGCGGCCCTGGCGGCGCATCTCGATCTCAGGGATGCGATCCACATCGGCCACTCGACCGGTGGCGGCGAGGTGGCGCGTTACGTCGCGCTTTATGGCGGCGGCGGCCGTGTTGCCAAGGCGGTGCTGATCGGCGCCGTGCCGCCGATCATGGTCAAGACCGACAGCAACCCCGGGGGCTTGCCGATCGAAGTCTTCGACGGCTTTCGCGCGGCTCTGGCCGCTAACCGGGCCCAATTCTACAGGGAGGTGCCGGCCGGCCCGTTCTATGGCTTCAACCGCGAGGGCGCCAAGGTCTCGCAAGGCGCCGTCGACAATTGGTGGCGCCAGGGCATGATGGGCGGAGCCAAAGCCCATTACGACTGCATCAAGGCATTCTCGGAGACCGATTTCACCGACGATCTCAGAAAGATCGACGTACCGGTCCTGATCATGCATGGCGACGACGACCAGATCGTGCCGATCGCCGATTCTGCGCTGCTTGCGGCCAAGCTGGTGAAGCACGGCACGCTTAAGGTCTACAAAGGCCTGCCGCACGGCATGTGCACCACCCATCCGGAGATCATCAATCCGGATCTGTTGGCCTTCATCCAGGGCTGACGGCTTGCATATCGGACGGGCAGCGCGGGCTCGTGCTGTCCGTCCGTCGCTTAAGCATGACTGGCGACGGGAGACACACTCGAGCGTGATCCGCTCGCGCTGCGGACGAGATTCGCCTGAGACAAGATTTGCTTGATGAATGGTCGGAGTGGAGAGATTCGAACTCCCGACCCTCTGGTCCCAAACCAGATGCGCTACCAGGCTGCGCTACACTCCGAACGGTCTGTTGCCTATTGATTTCGGCCCGTCAAAGCAAGCGTAAAAAGCCATCGGCCTTGCTGCCGGCGGCATTGCGCAGTAATGACGGGCTAGTGCATGGCCAGAGAGCAGTAATGTGGTCTCGGGGTCGTGTGATTGCAACCAGCAATGAGGTGGTCATGTCAGCCCGCATTTTCAGCCCAGCCAAAACCGCGATGCAGTCCGGCAAGGCCAAGACCGGCTATTGGGTGCTGGAATTCGATCCTGAGCAGCGCAAGAAGATCGATCCTCTGATGGGCTACACCACGTCCGGCGACATGCGAAGCCAGATCAGGCTGACCTTCGACACCAGAGAAGAGGCGGTCGCCTATGCCGAGAAGGAAGGGCTGGCTTTCCGGGTCGAGGAGCCGAAGGAAATCAAGCGCCGCCAGATTTCCTATGCGGAGAATTTCCGCTATGACCGCAGAACGCCCTGGACGCATTGATCCCATACCGGCCCTGCCGGCACAATCCGCCGGTCATGCGGCCGGCCAGCGGTCCCGTAGCTCAGCTGGATAGAGCACCGGCCTTCTAAGCCGATGGTCACAGGTTCGAATCCTGTCGGGATCGCCAATATTTTCCAGGTCCATTCTGGACAGGTTCACCCGCCCGTCGCACAGGATTTCCGAAACATGAAAGCGATGGGCGCGGCGGCATTGCTGATCCTGGTCCTGACCTATGCCGGCGTCGCAATCGGCAGGATACCCGGGCTGCGCCTCGACCGGGCAGGCATCGCTCTGCTCGGCGGTGCCGCGATGATCGCCATCGGCGCGCTCGACATGGAAGATGCCTACCGCGCCATCAGCTTCGACACCGTCACGCTTCTGCTCGGCATGATGATCGTCGTGGCGCATCTGAAAGTGTCCGGCGCCTTTCGCGCGCTCGGCGGGTTCGCCATCGAGCATGCGCATGCGCCGTTCATGCTGCTGGTGATGGTGACGCTGTTGACCGGCGTCCTGTCGGCATTCCTGGTCAACGACGCCATCTGCCTGGTCATGGCGCCGATCGTCGTGCATGTCACCCGCGTCATCAACCGCAACCCGGTTCCCTACCTGATCGCCACGGCGACGGCATCGAATTGCGGCAGCGTCGCCACCATCACCGGCAATCCGCAGAACATGGTCATCGGCGCGCTGTCGGGGATTTCCTATCCGGCCTTCTCGGCGGCGCTTGCGCCGGTGGCCCTGTTCGGCCTCGTCGCCGTCGTCGTCATCATCCGCATCGTCTACCGCGCCGAATTTTCGCGCAAGGCCGAGCTCAGCCCCGAAGTCTATCGCGGCCGCATGCTGCCGGGGCAGGTGCTGAAGGCGGTGGTCGTCTGTATCGGTTTGGCGCTCGCCTTTTTTGCCGGCGTTCCCGTCGCCAAGGCGGCGCTGATCGGCGGCGCGATTCTGTTGCTGACCCGCGCCATCAAGCCTGAGCGCATCTATCGCGAGATCGACGGGCCGCTGCTGTTCATGTTCGCCGGGCTGTTCATCGTGGTCGCCGGCGCGGAGAAGACGCTGCTGACGCCCGACATCGTCGCTTCGGCAAAAGACCTTGGGCTGAACGATGTCTGGCGGCTGTCCGGCTTCACCGCGGTGCTGTCCAACATCATGAGCAATGTCCCGGCCGTGCTGGCGCTGAAGCCGTTCATGCCCGGACTGGAAAATCCCGAGCGGGCCTGGCTGGTCGTCGCCATGAGCTCGACGCTGGCCGGCAATTTCACGCTGCTCGGCTCGGTCGCCAATCTGATCGTTGCCGAGCACGCGCGGGTCTCCGGCAAACCGCTGGGCTTCATCGCCTTCTTCAAGGTCGGCCTGCCGTTGACGCTGGTCACGCTTCTTGCCGGAACGGCCTGGCTGGCGGCCTAAAATTAGCCAGTCAGGGCGAAGTCACCGTCACGTGGCCCTTCATATTGGGATGGAAGCGGCAGAAATAATCGACCGATTCCGCCTTTTTCACCGTCAGGCTCGCCGCCTTCTTCGGCGGGACCATCACTTCCCAGTCGCCGTTGACGGTTGCCGTGTGGGCAAACACGTCCTTGTTCACCCACTTGATCGTGTCGCCGACCTTTGCCTCGATCTTTGCCGGCGAAAACACAAGCTTGTCGATCGTCACCTCGACGGTTTCGGCGTTGGCCGGCGTGGCGCCGATGGCTAGTGCCAGCGCAATCCACAGATGCGGCCTCGACATCAATGGCCCAATCATCACTTCAGCATGCCGGCGACGTGCTCGGCGTGCTGTTCGTGGCCCTGGAATATTTTCAGGCCGGTTTCCAGCAGGCTCTTCAGCTCGGCATTGCTGGCCGACGGAATCAGCAGTGTTTCGAGCGCGCCATTGACCTGTTTGTGGTAGGCCACTTCGCTGGCGACATAGGCCTTGTCGAACGCTGCGCCATTGAGCTTGGCAAGCTTGGCACGTTCCTCGGCCGCCGCCTTGGTCAGCGCCTTGCTGGTCGGATTGTCCTCAGGCGTGACCTTGAGCTTCTTGACCAGGTCGAGAGCTTGTTTGTTGACCGCCTCGTGATCTCGCACCATGTCCTTGGCGAAATCCACGACCTCCTTGTTTTTCGATTTCTTCAGCGCCTGTTTGGCCGCTTCGACGTCAAGCCCGCCCGCTGTGTAGGCGATATGTGCGATCTGCGGATCGGTCGGCTTGTCGGCAGCTTGCGACAAGGGCGCTGCGCCAAGCAGGAAAACTGCGGCCAATGCCGTGGTCGATCTAATAAACATGATGCTCTCCTTCACCCCGACGCGGAACTGCATCGGGCTTCGTTTTCAGTGACGCTCATTGGATGCAGGTCGCCGGCAAACGTTCCCGCGAAAATCGGCGCGACCTACCCGGAAAGACCAAGCCGCTGCATCACGGCATTGGTCAGCCGTTCGCAGCGCCGGCCGGCGAACGGAAAGGCATCGAGCAGCACCGGGCCGATCTGGTCGTCCAGCGCCTTGCGCACCAGCGCACGGGCGCGGTGCAGCCGGGTCTTGATGGTTTCTGGTCGCACGCCAAGCAGTTCGGCGGTCTCCTCGATGCTCAATCCCTCGATGACGCGCGCCACGAACACCAACCGGTAAACATCGGGAAGACTGTCGGTTGCCCGTTCGACAAGCTCAAGGATCTGCCGTTGCGCCATCGTCCGCTCCGGATCGTCGCTCGGGTTGAGGGGAAACCGGATGATTTCGGCTTGCGGGTTTTCAGGCATCGCTACCATTCGCCGCCTTTTGCGCAAGCGGCCGAGCGCTTCGTTGATGACGATACGCGACAGCCACGTGGCGAGCGAGGCATCGCCGCGAAATGCCTCGAGATGGGCAAAGGCGCTGACATAGGCCTCCTGGACGATGTCCTCGGCCTCGCTGTCGTTACGCACCACGCCGCGGGCGATGCGGTAGAGCCTTTGATTGTGCGTCTTGATGATGGTGCGGAATGCATCGCCATCGCGTGCCAGCGCGCGGCCGACAAGCTGCATGTCGCCGGAGGCGGCGGGGATTGCCGTCAACGCAGCAGGCATGGCCGATCTCCTGATAGGCTTCTCATCGCGACATTGGATGCATCGGCCGCCAAAAGGTTCCCGACGAATCCGCCGGCCAGCCTCGATCCGTATCAAGCGCCGGCAGAGGCTATTCTATCGCCTCCACCACAGCGGCGTCTCTATTTTGTAGGTACCGCTTTCATCGGCCGATCGGCCGCCATCACATCGCTCAGGATCGCAAGTTTTCCAGGCTGTTACGCCGATTTCCTGACTCGGCCTGGAAAGGTGCTGGCTCAGGCCTCAGCGGCCGCAGCCAGGCCGCGCGCCAGGTCGGCCTTCAAATCCTCGACATCCTCGAGCCCGATCTGCAGGCGCACCAGCGGCCCGTCGTATGGGCCTTTGGCGACGGTGCGGTCGCCAAGGAATACCGGCACGGCAAGGCTCTCATAGCCGCCCCAGGAATAGCCGAGGCCGAAAAACTTCAACGCATCGAGGAAGGCGTGCTGCTGCTTCTGTCCGCCGCCTGCAAGGACGATAGAGAAGATGCCGCTCGATCCGCAAAAATCGCGCTTCCACAAAGCGTGGTCGGGATGGCTGGGCAGCCCCGGATGCAGCACCTGCGCCACGCCCGGCTGGCTCTCCAGCCAGCCGGCGAGGGCAAGCGCGCTTTTTTGATGGTGCTCCAGCCGCACACCCATGGTGCGCAGGCCGCGCAGCACCTGGTAGACGTCGTCCGGCCCGGCGCAGCAGCCCATCGTGTTGAACGTCTCGCAAAGCTGCTTCCAGCAGTCCGCATTGGCCGACACCGTGCCGAGCAGCACGTCGGAATGGCCGGCCGGGTATTTCGTCGCCGCATGGATCGACATGTCGACGCCATGGTCGAGGGGGCGAAAGTAGAGCGGCGTCGCCCAGGTGTTGTCCATCATGACGATGGCGCCGGCGGCATGTGCTGCCTTGGCGATGGCCGGTATGTCCTGCACCTCGAAGGTGTTGGAGGCCGGCGATTCGGTGAACACCACCCTGGTGTTGGGCTTGATCAGCGCCGCGATGCCGGCGCCGATGCGCGGTTCGTAATACTCGACCTCGATGCCCAGCCGCTTCAGCATCGTGTCGGCGAAGTTGCGGGTTGGATGATAGACGGAATCGACGATCAAAAGATGATCGCCGGCCGACAGGAAGGCGAGCAGCGGCAGCGTCACCGCGGCAAGGCCCGACGGCACCGCGACCGTGCCGGCGGAGCCTTCCAGCGCATCGATCGCGCTGTTCAGCGCATCGGTGGTCGGCGTGCCGCGCGTTCCGTAGGTGTATTTCTGGCTGCGTGAAGCCATCGCCGCCGCGTTGGAATAGAGCACGGTCGAGGCATGCACCACCGGCGGATTGACGAAGCCGAAATAGTCATGCGGGTTGTTGCCGGAATGGGCAAGCCGCGTGTTGATGCCCATCTCGCTGCCGTCTTTTGCCATTGCTTTTCGTCCCATGGGTAAGGTCGTTAGCCATAGTGCGGCGGCATTGGCCGCGCAACCGCACCGCAGCCGCCAGGCCAAGCTCTTGAATGTGCCAATTCAGCATTGCGTCGTGGATCGGCGGGACGGCTGCCAGGTGCGCTTGGCAAGTCACGGTCGGACTTTGCCGGCTTTATTGGCGCGCTGACCAATTTGCGAGCGCGTTTATCTGCAATTTCAGGCATTTCAGGCGGCGGGTTTTCAAAGTCGTTTGGATTCGGTCATTTCCCTTGACCTCACAGGAATAATCGCCTTCGATGTTGTTCGTGAATGGGAGGCAGCGCGTCGGTTACGATGCGGGATTCCGGTAACGGGCCGGGATACATAGCTGCGTTCACACGGAAAAAGTCAGGTTCGCCTGGAAAAAACAGAAAAGGGTCTGTGGGTCATGAAACACATTGCAATCGGCATTTTGGGCGCCGCCGCGTTTGGATTCGCGGCTTCGGCGGCTTCGGCAGCCACGCTCGACGATGTCAAGGCGAAGGGCTTCATCCAGTGCGGCGTCTCGACCGGTCTGGCCGGCTTCTCGGCGCCGGACGACAAGGGTGAGTGGCAGGGCATCGACGCGGACTTCTGCCGCGCCGTGGCGGCCGCCGTGTTCGGCGATGGCACCAAGGTGAAGTTTACCCCGCTCAGCGCCAAGGAGCGGTTTACCGCTCTTCAGTCGGGCGAGATCGACATCCTGTCGCGCAACACCACCTGGACCATCAATCGCGACACCGCACTCGGCCTGAACTTCATCGGCACGACTTATTATGACGGCCAGGGCTTCATGATCAACGCCAAAAAGCTTCCGGGCGTGAACTCGGCGCTGCAGCTTTCGGGCGCGGCGGTCTGCGTGCAGAGCGGCACCACGACCGAGCTCAACCTCGCCGACTACTTCAAGTCGAACAAGATGGAGTACAACCCGGTCGTCTTCGAAAAGCTGGAAGAGGTCAACGCCGCCTATGACGCCGGCCGCTGCGACGTCTACACCACCGACCAGTCGGGCCTCTATGGCATCCGCCTGACGCTTGGTGCGCCGGCCGACCACGTCGTGTTGCCCGAGATCATCTCCAAGGAACCGCTTGGGCCGGCCGTGCGCCAGGGCGACGACCAATGGTACCACATCGTCAAGTGGACCTATTTCGCGCTGCTCGACGCCGAGGAGCTCGGCATCACCAAGGCCAATGTCGAGGAGATGAAGAACTCGGACAGTCCCGAGATCAAGCGCGTGCTCGGCCAGGAAGCCGACACCAAGATTGGCACCGATCTCGGCGTCTCCAATGACTGGGTCGTCAACATCGTCAAGGCCGTCGGCAATTACGGCGAGATGTTCGAACGCAATGTCGGCTCCGGCAGCCCGCTGAAGATCGCGCGCGGCATCAACGCGCTGTGGACCAAGGGTGGTCTGCAATACGCTCCGCCGATCCGCTGATCGAAAATGGATCCGGAAGGCAGATCGTCTGCCTTCCGGTCTCTCTTTCCAGGGGACTGTCGAATGGCATCGCAGGAAGTTCTTCGCGAGGAGCCAAGCCGCGGTTCCCTCATCAATGATCCTCGTATCCGCGGCATTTTCTTTCAAGCACTGGTCCTCGTCCTGCTGGTAGCAGGGGTCTGGTGGGTTACCCACAACGTCCTCGTCAATTTGACGCGCTTGCACATCGCTTCCGGCTTCGGCTTCCTCAGGGGCCGCGCTGGTTTCGACATCAGCGAAAGCGCCATCGCCTATTCGTCGGATTCGACTTATTTCCGAGCCATCCTGGTCGGCTTCATCAACACCGTGATCGTTGCCGTCGTCGGCATCGTCACCGCCACCATCATCGGTTTCATCGTCGGCATCGGCCGGCTTTCGCGAAACTGGCTGATCAGGAAGATCTGCACGGTCTATGTCGAGGTCTTCCGCAACATCCCGCCGCTGCTGGTCATCTTCTTCTGGTATTCCGGCGTGCTCGCCGTGCTGCCGCCGCCGCGCGAGAGCATCAATTTGCCGTTCGGCTCCTTTCTCAACCAGCGCGGCTTCTATTTTCCGCGCGCCGTATGGGGCGAGGGCTCCTGGCTGATCCTGGTCGCCCTGCTCCTCGGCATTGCCATGGCCTGGTTCGTCGCCCGCAAGGCGCGGCAGCGGCAGATGGCGACAGGTCAGCCGTTCCCGGTGCTCTGGACATCAATAGCCTTGATCGTCGGCCTGCCGCTGCTCGCCTACGCGCTGAGCGGCTTTCCGCTGAGCTTCGAATTCCCGAAACAATCGACCTTCAACCTGGTCGGCGGATTTCAGGTCAGGCCCGAGTTCCTGTCACTCTATCTGGCGTTGTCCTGCTATACCGCCGCCTTCATCGCCGAGATCGTGCGCGCCGGCATCAGGGGCGTCAGCACGGGCCAGACCGAGGCCGCCGCGGCACTCGGGCTGCGCTCGGGATCGATCCTCAGGCTTGTCGTCGTGCCGCAGGCGATGCGCATCGTCATTCCGCCGCTGACCAGCCAGTATCTCAATCTGACCAAGAATTCCTCGCTCGCCATCGCCATCGGTTATCCGGATCTGACGGCGACCGCCGGCACTGTCTTGAACCAGACCGGGCAGGCGGTTGAAGGCGTGGTGATCATGATGGCTGTCTATCTCGCGCTCAGCCTGATCACGTCGGCGATCATGAACGTCGTCAACGCCAGGATGGCGCTGGTGGAGAGGTAGGGCCATGCAGGAACACGACATGTCCTGGGTGCGGACGGAGATGGCGCTGGCGCAGCCGGCACCGTCGAGCGAGCGTGGCCTCACCGCCTGGGTCCGCAAGAACCTGATTGCCACCACGGGCGACACCATCTTGACCATCGTCGGCATCGCGCTGGTCGCTATGATCGTGCCGCAAATCGTCAATTGGGCGTTCATCAACGCCCAGTGGACCGGACCGGACCGCACGGTCTGCGCCACCGTGGCGCAAGGCGGCATCCAGCCGGATGGCTGGACCGGGGCTTGCTGGGCATTCGTCAACGCCAAGTTCGGCCAGTTCATGTTCGGCACCTATCCCATCGAGGAGCGTTGGCGGCCGATCCTGGTGGCCATCCTGTTCGTGGCGCTATTGGTGCCTTTGCTCATCCCGCGTGTGCCGCGCAAAGGACTGAACGCCATTCTTCTCTTCCTGGCGCTGCCGGTGGTCGCCTTCGTTCTGCTGGTCGGCGGCATGTTTGGCCTGCCGCATGTCGAAACGTCGCGTTGGGGTGGGCTGCTGGTGACACTCAGCCTGTCCTTCGTCGGCATTGCCGTATCGCTGCCGATCGGCATCGTGCTGGCGCTCGGCCGGCGCTCGAACATGCCGATCGTCAAGCTGCTGTGCGTGATCTTCATCGAGACGGTACGCGGCATTCCGCTGATTACGGTGCTGTTCTTCGCCAGCGTGATGCTGCCGCTGTTCCTGCCGGCCGGCGTCAGCTTCGACAAGTTCCTGCGCGCGTTGATCGGCGTGTCGCTGTTTGCCGCCGCCTACATGGCCGAAGTGGTGCGCGGTGGCCTGCAGGCGATCCCCAAAGGCCAGTATGAGGGCGCCGATTCGCTCGGCCTCAGCTACTGGCAGAAGATGGGTCTGGTCGTCATGCCGCAGGCGCTGAAGCTGGTCATTCCCGGCATCGTCAACACCTTCATCGGCATGTTCAAAGACACCAGCCTGGTCATCGTCATCTCGATGTTCGACCTCCTCGGCATCGTCAAGCAGAACTTCTCCGACGCGAATTGGGCGACGCCGCAGACGGCCAGATCCGGCCTGGTGTTCGCGGCCTTCATCTTCTGGCTGTTCTGCTTCGGCATGTCGCGCTATTCAATGTACACGGAACGCCGTCTCGACACCGGCCACAAACGCTAAAAAGGGGACCTTGTCATGGTCATAGAAAACGCCGTCAGCGCGGAAGAGATCAAGGTCAATGCCGCTAAGATGCACATTTCCACTACCGATGTCGCCATCGACATCATTGCCATGCACAAATGGTACGGCGAATTCCATGTGCTGAAGGATATCAATCTGAAGGTGATGCGCGGCGAGCGCATCGTCATCTGCGGCCCGTCGGGCTCCGGCAAATCGACGATGATCCGCTGCATCAACCGGCTGGAGGAGCACCAGAAGGGCAAGATCATCGTCGACGGCAAGGAACTGACCAACGATCTGAAGAAGATCGACGAGGTGCGCCGCGAGGTCGGCATGGTGTTCCAGCACTTCAACCTGTTCCCGCATCTGACCATTCTGGAAAATTGCACGCTGGCGCCGATCTGGGTGCGTAAGATGCCGCGGAAGCAGGCCGAGGAAATCGCCATGCATTTCCTCACGCGCGTCAAGATCCCGGAACAGGCCAACAAATATCCCGGTCAGCTTTCCGGCGGCCAGCAACAGCGCGTGGCGATCGCCCGCTCGCTGTGCATGAACCCGCGTATCATGCTGTTCGACGAGCCGACCTCGGCGCTCGACCCGGAAATGATCAAGGAAGTGCTGGAGACGATGGTCGGGCTGGCCGAGGAGGGCATGACCATGCTCTGCGTCACCCACGAGATGGGCTTTGCGCGCAAGGTCGCCAACCGGGTGATCTTCATGGACCAGGGCCAGATCGTCGAGCAGAACACCCCGGCCGAATTCTTCGACCACCCGCGCCACGAGCGCACGAAACTGTTCCTGTCGCAGATCCTGCACTGATCCAGTACGTCGGTTCGGACAAGAGCGGCGGACCGGGCTCTCTGTCTTGCTCGGGCCTTACGCGTATTCGACGACCGGTGATGCTCGGGAGGATTTGCCCAGGTCGATGGCGAGCATCGGCAACTATCTCAGCACCCACAATCCTCCTGCGACGATTGCCGTATATCGTGCAGCCTTGCCCAATGCGACAAGCATCACGAATACGCCGAGATGCATGCGGACCGCGCCTGCCGCGACGGTGAAGGCGTCCCCGACGACCGGCAGCCAGGCGAATAGGAGCAACCACGCGCCAAAGCGACGAAAGGTCCTGCTCGCCCGCTGGTATCGTTCACGAGTGATAGGAAACCACCACTTGGATTGCAGCGTATCGATGCCCCGCCCCAGCGTCCAGTTCATCACCGAGCCGAGCGTGTTGCCGATTGTGGCGACCGCAAGCAGTAGCACCGGATCGCCACGGCCGCTGGCGATCAAGCCGGCGAGCATCAATTCCGACGAGACCGGTAAGATGGTTGCGGCGAGGAATGCGCTGGTGAACAGGGCGCCATAGATTGCCAGTGCAGCCACGTCGGACTATCGGCTATGCCTGCACGTCGACGACGCCCATCATGCCGAGCTGCTCGTGCTCCAGGATGTGGCAATGATACATCCGCCGCCCGGGCTGATCCTGGCGAAGTAAGAGCCGCACCGTCTCGCCGCGCGCCACGTTGACCGTGTCCTTCCAGGCGAGATAGGCCGGTTTCGAGACCTGCCCACCACGTTCGTGCTCGACCACCTGGAACTGCGTCCCGTGGACATGGAACGGATGGTCCATGTCGGCCTTGTTGACGATTTCCCAGAGCTCGACCTGCCCTGTTTTCGATACCACGTCGATGCGGCCCATGTCGAACGCCGCGCCGTTGATCAGGAAGCCCATCTGCATATCCGTCGCGCTCATCGTCATCGTCTCGGTGAACACGAAACGCCGGCTGACGGCAGGGGTGCCAAGTTGCGCAATTGGCCGAAGCTTTTCCGGCAGCGGAGGAAACGCCTCTGCAGGCGTGTCCAAAACATTGACCGTAAGCAATGTCAGGCCTGCATCGGCGGGGCGGCCTGCGCCCATCCAGCCGCGATCGTAGTCGAGCGTGTTCAGGGTGACGGGGCCGGGCTTCTCAAACGAGACGATCAGTTCAAGGCGTTCCGCCGGGCTGAGCAGGACATCCTTGGCTGCCACCGGCGCCGCCAGCAGACCGCCATCGGTGCCGATGATCGTCATGGGTGCGCCATCGAAGGAGAGCCGCAAAAAGCGCGCGTTGGTCGCGTTGTAGAACCGAAATCGCCGCTTTGTTCCAAACGAGACCGATAGCACGGGATTTTTCTGTCCGTTGACCAGCACGTGATCGCCGACCCGCCCGTTCATCAAATCGATCATGGTATTGTCCGGCATGGTGCCGTCGGCGGCAAGGCGAAGGTCTGTGAACACCAGCACAGTGTCGCCATACTCGGCCGGGATCGGGTCCGCCTTCGGCTTGACCACGAACGCGCCGGCAAGTCCGCGATAGACCTGCTCGGCCGTCTTGCCGTGCGGATGCGGATGATACCAGTACGACCCCGCGCTTCCTTCGGGCAGTTCGAAGCTGTAGGTGCGCTCCGTGCCCGTCGCAACAGGGTCCATCGGATTGCCATCCTGGTCAGCCGGAACGGGCACGCCATGCCAATGGACGGTGCTCGTCTCGTCAGGAATTCGGTTGGTGAACGCAATCTCGACACGGTCGCCTTCAGTCACCTCGATCAATGGCCCCGGGCTCATGCCATTGTACCCAAGGATTGGCGTGTCGAGCCCTTCTGCAATGCGAACCATGGCGGGTTCAGCCGTGAGGTTCGCTCTGAACAGGCGGCTCGTATTGGCTTCATTGGCTAGCAGCGGCAACTCGCGCAGCGCTTGGCCCTCAGCCAGCATGGCTGCGCTTTTTGGCGCCGCGCCCATGTCGAGGCCCGCGTGCCCCATATCCATGCCGGGCATCTCGTCCATCTTCATCTGGGCGACGGCTCGCGGACTAGCGAGAACCGTGGCAACGCTTGCCGCCAGAAAACTGCGTCGATTCATGTGTTGTCTCCGAGATTAAGGTCACGCGCGTCCGCACGCGGTATAACTCAGGTGGCACGCTCCGTAGCCAGATTGACATTGGCCTCGGTCAGCCATGCCATCGTCTTCAGCGCCTTTTCAAGCGTGCGGCGCAGGAGGCGCAAGGTCATGCCCCTCGGAGCCAATCTGAATCGCGGGAGCGGAAACAGGCTCGTCTGGGATTCGAGGAGTGATGGCAGTGACGGTTTTGCAACTCCAAGCGGGCAGTTGCCACACGACATAAAGGTTCCCATCACGGGAAGGTCAAGAGGCAAATTTCGATGTCCTGCTTCGGCACGGCAGCGATGATCTGTGCTGGCTCAAAAGCCCTTGACCTTCCCGTGATGGGAAGCCTCATAACAACCTCACTAGAGGAAACCCGCAATGATAAGGCTGAAAGTTCCGGAAACAAGCTGCGATCTTGGATCATCGACGGTCGCGGCAGAAGGCAAGGCAGACGAAACCGCAATTTCGGCTGGCATCAGGTCAGTCGGTTACGACAACGAAGACAGGCCGTCTGAACAGCATACGGCCGGCACGGATCATAAGCGCGCCGGCTGCGTTCATTGCCATTGGGAGTTGTATAGCGAGCCGCGTGGGCGCGTGCGGCGGCAGGTAAAGGGTTCATCCTGATGCTCATCCAACCGATCGATTATTTCCTCGTCGTCTGGTTCGCGCTGGCGCTGGCTTCGACGCTTTATGTCGGCTTCGACCAATATCGCAACAATCCCGAGCCGGTGGTGATGAAATGGGGCTTCATCCTGGTTACCCTCTATATGGGGCCGCTCGGCTTGCTGCTCTACGTGCTCGCCGATAAGGAGCCCCGGCCGGGCGAGCATGAACGCTTCACCCAGCCGCTCTGGAAGCAGGGCGTCGGCTCCACCATCCACTGCGTCGCCGGCGATGCCACCGGCATCATTCTTGCCGCCGCCGTCACGGCGGCGCTCGGCCTGCCGATGTGGATCGACCTGATCGTTGAATATCTCGCCGGCTTTGCCTTCGGCCTGTTCATCTTCCAATCGCTGTTCATGAAATCGATGATGGGCGGCACCTATTGGGAGAACGTGCGCAAGAGCTTCCTGCCCGAGTTCATCTCAATGAACTTCATGATGGCCGGCATGGCGCCGGTCATGAGTTTTCTGATGATGGGCCGCGACATGCGCGCAATGGAGCCGACGGAGCTTTTGTTCTGGGGCGTGATGTCGATCGGCGTCATCGCCGGCTTTGCGCTTGCCTACCCAGCCAATGTCTGGCTGGTCGTCCGCGGCCTGAAACATGGGCTGATGACGCAGCGCCCGCAGGCAGCTGGCATCGATGGTCGGGAGCAGCCTGCCGCGAGGCAACATGCGCAGATGCAAATGCAGCAGGCCGACGTCAGTGGCCATCACGGGCAGCACCACGATATGGCTTCCCATAAAAGCAAAGGCGGCGCCGGTCATCACATGGAGACGGATGCCACGACCCCGCAGGTCGCTGCCCTTGGTGCCGTCTCCCTGCTTGCGCTCGCCATCGGCATGGTCGCGCCGGCGAACTGGCTGAACCTGACGCTGTCGGCACGCGACGTCGGCGGGGTGATCATGCCGCGCGGCATGATCATGGATCGCGACACGCCGGCCGACGCGATGCGCGACATGGCCGCTACCGATCCGCGCCTCGTGACCGCCTCTTATGGCCTGCCGGCAAAGGGCGACCAGGACCTGCCGTTTCGGATCGAGAACGGCATCAAGGTGTTCGAGCTCAGGCCTTCAGTGGTCCGCTGGCAGATCCTGCCGAATGTCGCGGTAGACGCCTATGCCTATAATGGCCAGATTCCCGGCCCGCGAATTCACATTCGCCAGGGCGATCGGGTCAGGATCAATGTCACCAACGGCCTGCCTGAGGAAACGACAGTGCATTGGCATGGCTTGATCTTGCCGAACCAGATGGATGGGCCGGCCGAGATCACGCAGGCGCCGATCGAGCCCGGCCAATCCTATTCATACGAATTCACCGCAAGCCAGCACGGAACCTATTTCTACCACCCCCATGCCAAGCCGGACCGGACCCAGGCGCTCGGCCTCTACGGTGCGCTGATCATCGATCCCGCCAATCCCGCCGATGAGGTCGCGGCCGACCAGGATTATGTCATCGAGCTTCAGGAATGGCTGGTGCGGGAAGGGCTGACCTACCCGTCGATGCCGATGGACGGCGGCATGCCGAATTTCTTCACCATCAACGGCAAGGCCTATCCCTCGAGCGAGACGGTCCCGATGAAGGTCGGCGAGACGCTCAAGGTGCGGTTCATCGGCACCAACAACGGCTTCATCCATCCGATGCATATCCATGGCGGACCGTTCGAGGTCGTTGCCCGCGACGGCGAGACGATCCCTGCCGCGGGTCGTTTCCTTGCCGATACGGTCAATGTCGGGCCGGGTCAGCGCTACGACGTGATCTGGAAGGCGCAGCGTCCGGGCAAATGGCTGATCCATTGCCACATCCCGCATCACACCACGAACAACAATGTCGAGGAGAAGGGCGGCGGCGGGTTGATGGTCGTAATCGATGTGACGTGAGCCGCCTAAAAGGAGCGTCAGTGCATGTGGCCGTGGTCATGCGCGTGCCCGCGAGGATGGTCGTTCTCTCCATATTCGGTTGAAAACCGCACATTGGCCTCAGCCAGAGCTGGCATATGCTGGGACAGTTCGTCCTTCAGCGCAGCCGCGATCTTGGTCGCTTCCGACAGCGGCAGTGTTTCGTCCGCGGCAATTGCGATGTCGGCGTGCAATCTATGACCGATCCAGCGCGCCTTGGCATCGACAATGCGTGCGCCAGGAACATGCTCGGCGGCATGTCGGATTTCGTCCATCACACCGGGTTCGATTCCATCTAGCATGCGGGTCAGCACCGAGCGGGCCGATTGCCAGACGATACCGAAGATCGCAATCGTGATCAGCAGGCCGACGATCGGGTCGGCCAAGGAAAAGCCAAGCCAGACGCCGATGGCTCCGATGACCACGGCAAGGCTGGTAAGCCCGTCGGTGCGGGCGTGGTAGCCGTCGGCAATCAGTGCCGCGCTGTTGATTTCGCGGCCGACGCGGATACGGAACACGGCAACCGCCTCGTTGCCGAGGAAGCCGACAATGCCCGCCGCCGTCAGCCAGCCGAGGTGTGTCACCACTTGTGGATTGATTAGCCTGTCGATGGCCTGGTAGCCGGCGACAACAGCGCTGAACAGGATGATGAGCACGATGATGATGCCGGCCAGATCCTCGACCCGGCCCAAGCCATAGGTGAAGGTCCGCGACGGCTTGCGCCGCGCCAGCACGAACGCAATCCATAGCGGGATCGCCGTGGTCGCATCGCCGATGTTATGGATCGTGTCGGCCAGCAATGCCACACTCCCCGACAGCACAACCACGACCATCTGCAGTGCCGCGGTGATGGCCAGGATTACGAACGACCATTTGATTGCCCAGATGCCCCGGTCGGTGGTGGCAATCGTCGCATCGATGACGCCGTGAGTGTGACCGTGCGGACCGTGATCGCCATTGCTGTGGGCATGTGAGGCGCGATCGCGCAAGCCGAAACCAAACCAGTCCAGAATGCGGGCCACAACCTTGTTCATAGATACTTCGCCAGCTGCTTGAGTTCCGCCAGCGAGTTGCCGCCGGTTTCCACGCTGTCCGTCAGGCAGTGCTCGATGTGATCGTTGATCAGCTCGCGCTTGGCGCTGCTGATGGCCCGTTCGACGGCGTGAAGCTGCTGCGCCAGATCAAGGCACGGGCGATGCGCCTCGATCATGGCCAGCACCGCCGCAAGGTGGCCTTGCGCGCGCTTCAGGCGCTTCATGATGGAAGGATGCGAGGCGTGGAGGTGATCTGACATGCTTGAGCATATCCTCCCGGGGGGGATACGCGTCAAGCTCTAAGTCAGCTGTGCAACCTCAGCGGAGGCTTCACCTTGAGCATTGCTTGTTCTATGCCTTTCCCATGAAGAAGCTTGCCCGTTTTCTTGGCCTGCTGGTCGTTGCAGCAGTCTTTGCGGTGATGCTGGGCACGTTGCTGCCGCGCCCGCTCTGGCCGGCGGCCGTTGCCGACCCGATCGGCGCAAGCCACCGCATCCTGGTGCTGCAAAATCCGATCCACACCGACATCGCCATCCCCGTCGACGACGATGTGCGCCGGCGCTTCCATTTCCTGGTCGATGCCGGCATTCCTGCCGACATGGCGGAGGTCCGCTACATCGTCTTCGGCTGGGGCGGCCGCGCCTTCTATCTGGAGACGCCGACCTGGTCGGAACTGAAGCCGATGCCGGTGATGAAGGCGCTGACCGTCGATGCCTCGGTGATGCATGTCGATGTTTCCGGCGACATTGCCGAGCCGTATCCCGACGTCGCCGGCTTCGACATCGGCGATAAACGCTTTGCGGCGCTGCTCGATTTCGTTGCGGCGAGTTTCCGGCAGGGGCCGAACGGGGCCATCCCGATCGAGAATGCGGCCTATTCCCGCTTCGATCGTTTCTTCGAAGCCAATGGTTATTTCAATGCGCTGATCGGCTGCAACACCTGGACGGCGGCGGCACTGCGCACGGCCGGCCTGCGCACCGGCTGGTGGAACCCACTGCCGGCGTCGCTCGGCCTGTCAATGCGGCTTTACAATTGAAGAGGGTTCCGCCTGATCAACGCCGAGATCCTTCGCGCCCCCCTGTCCTGCCGGACAGAGGGGGTGCTGTCCCGCCGGCCTATCGAGCTTTCATCGCGCGCCACCATCCAATGCCCGCCAGCCATAGAGCCAGTCGAGATCGGCGGCGAGCTTGTCGGGCGAGCGCATCGCCAGGAACAAGTTGCGGGCCATCGCCACGGGCCCGGCCGCATGCCAGGCGAGGCGATTGACGGCGCCGCGGCGGGCGACCTGGGCGACGCGCGGCCGCCGCGCCTGTTCCCACGCGGCAAGCGCCCCCTCAAGATCGGCCGGCGACGCGGCAACGAAGCCGGCAAGCGTCGCGGCGTCCTCGATCGCCATCGCCGCTCCCTGTGCGGCAAACGGCGTCATCGCGTGCGCCGCATCGCCGATCAGCGCGATGCCTTCCGGCGTCATCCACCGCCGCTGCTCGACGGTGTGGATCGGCCATGCCGTCCACGGCGCCGCCTCGCTCGCCAGACGGTTCAGCGCCGGCGCGGTGCCGCGCATGGCGCTGGCCAGGATGGCTGGGTCGGCATGCCCCGACCAGCCTTCGGCAATGCGCTCGCCCTTGGTGAAGGCGGCGAGATTGAAGGCAGTGCCACAGCTGACCGGATAGGCGACCATATGGAAGCCGGGATAGAGGAAGGCGGTAACGCAATCGGCCGCACCGATCGCTGCAAAGCTTTGTCCGGCGGGGCTGTCGGCGGCCACCGTGGCGCGCCAGGCAAGCTCGCCCGAAAACCGGCTCCTACTGAATTCGGTCGCCTTGCGGGCAAGCCTTTCTCGCATCGACGACCAGACGCCATCCGCGCCGACCAGCAACGATGCTTCCGGCGCGATGGCCGTGCCGGCAATCTCGATTGTTGCGGTGATGCCATTTGGTCCGGTGGCGACGCTGCCGACGCGGGCGCCGGTGACAAGTTCGACCTCGGGCCGCTCGGCTATCCGCTCTATCAGCGCTGACTGCAGATCGGCGCGGTGGGCAACGAGATAGGACGCCCCCCAGCGCGTTTCGGCCGCCTGGCCAAGCGGCACGCGAGCCAGCTCGCGCAGCGTGGCGGCGTCCTTGAGCACGACCGCCTCCGGCCGCACCGCCGTCGCCAGCAGCCGATCGAGTACGCCGAGCTGCCGCAGGATGCGCGTTGCGTTGGGTGAAAGCTGGATACCGGCGCCGGCAGCCTCGAGGTGCTCAGCTTGTTCGAACAGTTTTATCCGAAAGCCGCGCTCGGCGAAGGCCAGTGCCGCGGTTAGCCCGGCGATGCCCGCCCCGGCGACGACGACCTGCCGGGACTGCATTTCTCGCATCAGGCTTGTCGCGGAAGAATCAGGCGGCCTTGTCGATATAAAGGCAGCCCGGCGGCTGCGTTTCCAACCCCTTCAGCCTCGGCGAATAGCGATAGAGCGTCGAGCAATAGGGGCAGACCTTTTCATTGTCGTCACCCATGTCGAGAAATACATGCGGGTGGTCGAAAGGCGGATTGGCGCCGGTGCACATGAATTCCTTGACGCCGATGTCGATTGCCGGATAGCCCGCATCGTTCTGGAAATGGGGAATGGAACCGCCTGCCATCGTCGTCTCCTGATCTTGTCGATTGCATCTGGATCATAACCCGTCTCTTTGCAAGATCGATGAAATGAAACTGTCGCAAAAGCCTGTCAGAGGATAAGTTAAGCCGGTTAAGGCTGGCGCCGACGGCCGGTGTAGGAAGAGCAGGAACCATGAACGAACTGAAGCCGGTGCAAAGCGAATTTATCACCGTCGAGGCGGCGAGCCCCGAAGGCGGCAATCCCGACCGCTTCGTCAACCGCGAGTTTTCCTGGCTGCAATTCAACCGGCGCGTGCTCGAAGAGTCGCTGAACGCCAACCATCCGCTGCTCGAGCGCGTTCGCTTCCTGTCGATATCGGCAGCCAACCTGGACGAGTTCTTCATGGTCCGCGTCGCCGGTCTTGCCGGCCAGGTGCGCGAAGGCATCGTGCTGAAGAGCCCGGACGGGCGCACCCCCGAGCAACAGCTCGAACAGTTGCTGCGCGAGGTCGAGCGCCTGCAGGAGGACCAGCAGAACAGCCTTTCGGCGCTGATGCTGCAGCTCAACAAGGAAGGCATCGAGAGCATCACGCGCGATGCGCTGAGCAAGGACGAGAAGACCTGGCTCGAGGACCATTTCCAGGAGCAGGTGTTTCCGGTACTGACGCCGCTGTCGATCGACCCGGCGCATCCGTTCCCGTTCATTCCCAATCTCGGTTTCTCGATGGCGCTGCAATTGCGCCACCGCAAGAACGGCGAGGAAATGAGCGCACTTTTGCGCCTGCCGGTGGCGCTGAGGCGCTTCATCCGCTTGCCGGATCGCAAGCATCATGTCCGCTTCATTCCGCTCGAAGAGGCGGTCAGTCTCTACATCGGCAAGCTGTTCCCCGGCTACGAGGTCAAGGGCTCCGGCACATTCCGCATCATTCGCGACAGCGATATCGAGGTCGAGGAAGAATCCGAGGATCTGGTGCGTCTGTTCGAGACGGCGCTGAAGCGGCGACGCCGCGGATCGGTCATCCGCATTGAGTTCGACAGGCTGATGCCGGCCGAATTGCGCGATTTCGTCGCCGGCGAGCTCGGCGTCTCAGCCAGCCGCATCAGCGTGCTTACCGGCCCGCTGGCGCTTAGCCAGATCTCGGAGATCGTCGCCGTCGCCCGCGACGATCTGAAGTTCACGCCCTACAATCCGCGCTTCCCCGAGCGCATCCGTGAGCACGGCGGCGATTGCTTTGCCGCAATCCGCGAGAAGGACATCATTGTCCACCACCCTTACGAATCCTTCGACGTCGTGGTGCAGTTCCTGCGCCAGGCGATGGCCGATCCGGAAGTGGTGGCGATCAAGCAGACGCTCTACCGCACCTCCAACGACAGCCCGATCGTACGCGCTCTGGTCGACGCCGCCGAGGCCGGCAAGTCGGTAACGGCGCTGGTCGAGCTCAAGGCCCGCTTCGACGAGGAGGCCAACATCCGCTGGGCCCGCGATCTCGAGCGCGCCGGCGTCCAGGTCGTCTTCGGCTTCCTCGAACTGAAGACCCACGCGAAAATGTCGCTGGTGGTGCGGCGCGAGGACGGCAGGCTGCGCAATTATGTGCATCTCGGCACCGGCAACTACCATCCGGTCACCGCGCGCATCTACACCGACCTGTCCTTCTTCACCACCGACCCGACCATCGCGCGCGATGTCGCCCAATTGTTCAACTTCATCACCGGCTACGCCGAGCCGGCCGAGCAGATGCGGCTGGCCATATCGCCGTTCACGCTGCGCGACCGCATCCTCAAGCACATTTCGGGCGAGATCGGCCACGCGCTGGACGGCAGGCCGGCTCGCATCTGGATGAAGATGAATGCGCTGGTCGATCCGATCATCATTGATGCGCTTTATGATGCCAGCCGCGCCGGCGTCGAGATCGATCTCGTCGTGCGCGGCATCTGCTGCCTGAGACCGCAAGTGCCCGGCCTTTCGGAGAACATCAGGGTGAAGTCGATCGTCGGCCGCTTCCTCGAGCACAGCCGCATCTACTGCTTCGGCAACGGTCACGGCCTGCCATCGGACGGTGCGATCGTCTACATCTCCTCGGCCGATTTGATGCCGCGCAATCTCGACCGCCGTGTCGAGACCATGGTGCCGATCACCAATCCAACTGTGCACGAACAAGTGCTCGGCCAGATCATGCTCGGCAACATCATGGACAACCAGCAAAGTTTCGACGTATTGGCTGACGGAACCTCCCGGCGCGTCGTGCTGGAGGAGGGCGAAGAACCGTTCAACGCGCAGGAATATTTCATGACCAATCCGAGCCTGTCCGGACGGGGCGATGCGTTGAAGTCGCATGCGCCCAAGCGCATCGCGCAGTTCAAGCGCCGCAAGAAACAGAACGCAGCGACGGGCTGATGATTTCAGCGTCCCAGGGCCGGCTTCAGGACCGCCGACCGCTGTCCATCATCGATATCGGGTCGAACTCGATCCGTCTTGTCATCTATGAAGGGCTGGCGCGCTCGCCGACCTTGCTGTTCAACGAAAAGATGTTGGCGGGCCTCGGCCGCGGCATCGTTTCGACCGGAAAGCTCGATCCCGAGGCGGTGACGCGTTCGATGGACGAGTTCCGCCGCTTCCGCGCGCTCTCCGACCAGGCCGGCGCCGAGCGCATGTATGTGCTGGCGACCGCCGCCGCTCGCGAGGCCGTCAACGGCCCCGACTTCATCCACCGCGCCGAGGATGTGCTCAAGACCGAGATCCAGGTGCTGAGCGGCCGCGAGGAAGCCCATTATTCGGCGCTCGGCGTCATCTCCGGTTTCCACCCGGCCAACGGCATCGCCGGCGATCTTGGCGGCGGCAGCCTCGAACTGATCGATATCGACGGTGAAACGATCGGTGACGGCATCACGCTGCCGTTGGGCGGCTTGCGCCTGCAGGACATGGCGAAGAACTCGCTGACCCAGGCGGTAAAGATCGCGCGCGAGCAACTGGCGCGGGCGAAATTGCTGAAGGGCGGCCAGGGCAGGGCCTTCTACACGGTCGGCGGCACCTGGCGAAACCTCGCCAGGCTGCACATGGAAATGACCAACTACCCGCTCGGCGTCATGCATCATTACGAGATCGGCATCGAAAGTGCCGCAAACTTCCTCCGGCAGGTCGCCAAAGCCGAGATCGACAAGATCAAAGGCATCGAGGGCGTCTCCAAGAACCGCCGCTCGCTGCTGCCCTATGGCGCCATCGTGCTGCAGGAGATCATGGCGGCGATGCAGCCCTCGAAGATCATCGTTTCGGCGCTGGGCGTGCGCGAGGGCTTTCTCTATTCGCTGCTCGACAAGACCGAGCAGAAAGCCGATCCCCTGATCTCGGCGGCGGAAGAGCTTGCCCGCCTGCGCTCGCGCTCGGTCGACCACGCGCATGAGCTTGTCGAATGGACCGGCAAGGCGTTCGCCGCCTTCGGAATCGACGAAACCAGGGATGAGGCGCGCTACCGCCACGCCGCCTGCCTGCTCGCCGATGTTGGCTGGCGCGCCCATCCGGAATATCGCGGCAAGCAATCGCTCAACATCATCGCCCACGCCTCGTTCATCGGCGTCGACCATCCCGGCCGCGCCTTTCTGGCGCTTGTCAGCCTGTTTCGCCACGAGGGCGTGTTCAATGAAGCCGCTCCGGAAATCCGCGGGCTGGCGACACCGCGCTATCTCGAGCGGGCCCGCGTGCTGGCCGCGCTGCTGCGCGTCGTCTATTTGCTGAGCGCGGCAATGCCCGGCGTCATGCCGCGGCTGAAATGGGAAAACCGCGGCAATGGCGTGCTGGCGCTGGTGCTGCCGGCAGCGCTGGCCGATCTCTATGGCGAGCGGCCGGCCGGCCGGCTGGCACAACTGGCAAGGGTCACCAACCGCCGGCTGGTACTGGCGGTCGAGGGCGGGCCTAGCATGTCGGTGAAGTAGACTGCCTCGGCCAAGGCAATCGCTTCAGGTCTGCGCCGCCCCTCATTGCCGCCGGCAGGCAGATGAGGGGCGGCGCCGACCTCTGCAGGTGGATGAATCGAGCGCTAGCTTTTGCGTGAAACGATTGCCCTGGTCAGCCGTCCGTCGATCGACCATGCACCTGCGCCAGTCATTGCCAGCGTCAGAAAACCGCCTGATATGGCGATGTCCTTCATCATCATCTGTGAATGCAGGAAGGCCAGCATCGGGTCGTCGCCACCTTGGCCATAGTGGCCGATGAAGGCGGTCGCGATGCAGAAGGCGGCAAGCAGCAGCGCCACGATCGGAGTCTTGAATCCGATGAGGATGAGCAGCCCCGCGATCAGCTCGAACAGGCCTGTCGCCCAAGCCACCAGCGTCGGCAGCGGCAGGCCGAGGCCGGCGAAATAGCCTGATGTGCCGGCGATATCGGCAAGCGCATGGGAGCCGGAGGGCACGAACAGCGCGGCGAGCAGCAGCCGGGACAGCAAGAGCAGCGCATTGCGAGGCATGGTCTCCTCCGATGTCGGCGGCCGATCCTAGCAGAGTTCCAGCCAGCAGATATAAACCGACAACGAAAAAGGGGCGCGGAAAATTCCGCGCCCCTTTGTTCAGGAAATGCCGGATCTGCTTCAGCCGCGCTTGGCGTCGATCGAATAGGCGCCTGGGCCCGACGAGGCGAGCACGAGGAAGCCGCCGGCGATGCCGAGGTTCTTCATGAAATTGATCATCTGCATCTGATCGGCCCAGCCGGTGTGGGCGACCAGTGCGGTGGCGACGGTGAAGATCGCCATCACCCATCCGACGATCCGGGTCTGAAAGCCGACGAGGATGGCGAGGCCGCCAAGCAGTTCGATCAGGCCGACGACAATGGCGGTCACCATCGGTAGCGGCAGGCCAAGGCTGCCGAAATAGCCGGCCGTGCCGGCAATCGCCGTCAGCTTGCCGAAGCCGGAAAGCAAGAAGATGGCGGAAAGCAGGATGCGGCCGAGCAGGATCGTGCCCGAGGCGCCGGAGGCGGTACCGGAACCGGCAAACGAAGTGTTGGTGGACGTGTTGGTGGACATGCGTAACTCTCCAGAAGGGTTTGGCCAAACGGCTTGGGATAGCCGTTCAGTTAGCGCATGCCGACTGTTCACCAAAGACGTCAAATTGGTTACGGATTGTTCACCGGGGTAACGTTTTCGCGATCAACTTACCCTGGGTGCGTCATGTCCTCCGGCCGCACCAGCCGCTCATAATCGGCTTCGCTGACCAGCCCGGTGGCCAGCGCTTCCTCGCGCAGCGTTGTGCCGTTCTTGTGCGCCGCTTTGGCGATCTTGGCGGCGTTGTCGTAGCCGATCGTCGGCGCCAGCGCCGTCACCAGCATCAGCGAACGGTCGAGCGCTGCCTTGATGTTGTCTTCGCGGGCCTCGATGCCGACGACGCAATTGTCGGTGAACGACACCGAAGCGTCGGCCAGCAGCTGTACCGATTGCAAGAAACAATAGGCCATCAGCGGATTGTAGACGTTGAGCTCGAAATGGCCCTGACTGCCGGCGAAGCTGATCGCCGCATTGTTGCCGAACACCTGCACGCAAACCTGCGTCATCGCCTCGCATTGTGTCGGATTGACCTTGCCCGGCATGATCGAAGAGCCTGGTTCGTTTTCCGGCAGCGACAATTCGCCGAGGCCCGAACGCGGGCCGGAGCCGAGCAGGCGGATGTCGTTGGCGATCTTGAACAGCGCCGCCGCGCAGGCATTGATGGCGCCGTGCGAGAAGACCATGGAATCATGCGCGGCCAGCGCCTCGAACTTGTTCGGCGCGGTGACGAAATCTATGCCGGTGATCGCGGCGATGCGCGCCGCCACCTTTTCGGCAAAACCGACCGGCGCGTTGAGCCCGGTGCCGACCGCGGTGCCGCCCTGCGCCAGTTCCTGCAGGCCGGGCAGGGTCATTTCGATGCGCTTGATCGACGAGGCGACCTGCGCCGCGTAGCCCGAGAATTCCTGGCCCAGCGTCAGCGGCGTGGCGTCCTGCGTATGGGTGCGGCCGATCTTGACAATGTGGGCGAAAGCGCTCGTCTTGGCCTCGAGTGCCGCATGCAAATGTCCCAGCGCCGGCAGCAGATCGTGGATGATGCGCTCGGCGCAGGCGATGTGCATTGCCGTCGGATAGGTGTCGTTCGACGACTGGCTCATATTGACATGGTCGTTGGGATGCACCGGCTTCTTCGACCCCATGACGCCGCCCAGAAGCTCGATCGCCCGGTTGGAGATCACCTCATTGGCGTTCATATTAGACTGGGTGCCCGAGCCGGTCTGCCAGACGACCAGCGGGAAGTGCTCGTTGAGCTTGCCGTCGATGACCTCCTGGGAGGCCTCGATAATAACCTTGCCGATCGCCGGATCGAGCCGCTTCAGCTCCATATTGGCTTCGGCGGCGGCCCGCTTGACGATGCCCAGCGCCCGCACGATCGACGCCGGCTGTTTCTCCCAGCCGATTTTGAAATTGGCCAGCGAACGCTGCGCCTGCGCCCCCCAGTAACGGTCGGCAGCGACCTCGATGGGACCGAACGTATCGGTTTCGGTTCTGGTCTCTGGCACGCTCACGAGGTCTCTCCGGGTTGCAATTTGCAAACGGCGTATCGCGTTGCACAAACGCCTTCAAGCGGAGATTGCGGCCGATGGGGATGCAAATCGGTTGAAGGGACGGCCGATCTCCCCCGCAAGGGACCCACGAGGGGAGATTGGATGCCGCTTCGGCTTTCGCCAACTTCGAACGTTAAGGGCCTGCAATGAGGCAGCGCCGAGCTGAAGCGATTATTTGAGGCGTAGCCCTATTTTGTTCTTGCTTTGTGCCGGCAGCTATGCTACTAATTTGGGTATGGTGCTAATTGGCTCCAACGACCCGCCGCTTGGCGGGTTTTTTGTTTCCGCTCGATCTCGAGCGCAGGTCACGCCAAGATAACAACCACTGTGACCACCCCGCACAGCCCGATCAGCAGCAAGTCGGCGACCCGGTAGAGTTTCAGCGCCCGCCGGATGTCGGTGCTCTCGACGTCGTCGCGACGGCCGCCTTCGCCCATCGCCGCGTCTTCGACCATGACGCCGTCATAGGAACGGGGGCCGGCGAGCGCCAGGCCGAGCGCGCCGGCCATCGCTGCTTCCGGCCAGCCGGCGTTCGGCGAGCGGTGTTTTTTCGCATCGCGCCGCACGGCATGCCAGGCGGCCTTGGCGTCGGCTTCCTTGACCAGGAAAGCGGCGAGTACGATCAGCAGCGCCGTCAGCCGCGACGCCGGCAGGTTGATCCAGTCGTCGAAGCGCGCCGCCGCCCAGCCGAAGGCTTCGTGGCGCGGGGTGCGGTGGCCGATCATCGAATCGGCGGTGTTGGCGGCCTTGTAGGCGACGCCGCCGGCGAGCCCGCCAATACCGATCCAGAACGCCGGCGCGACGACGCCGTCGGAGAAATTCTCGGCCAGGCTTTCGATTGCGGCGCGGCAGACAGCGGCCCTGTCGAGCTTTTCCGGGTCGCGGCCGACGATCCTGGAGACGGCAATGCGGCCCATGTCCAGTCCGCCGCTGTCGAGTGCGTCGGCCACCGCTTCGACATGCTCGGCCAGGCTCTTCTGCGACAGCAGCGACGTCGCCAGAATTGCGGTGATCAACAAGCCGAGGGGAATGCTCCAAAGCAAGGTTTCGAGCCAGAGGGCGACGGCGGCCGGCACCAGGACGATCACCAGCAGCGCGACGACGCCCCAGCGGCGACGGTCGGCGTCGGAATCAGTGGCGCGGTTGAGCCTGCGGTCGAGAAAGGATATCAGCCTGCCGAACCAGGTGACGGGGTGGCCAATGGCATCGAAGAGCGGGGCCGGGTAGCCGAGTACAAGTTCGATGGCCAGCGACAGAAAGGTGATCAGGATCGACATGAAGTCTCTTGATGGAGTGACGGCGGCAGTGGATCACGGCGGAAGCCTTGGCCGGGCGAGGGCGCTTTTCCCTCACGCGCCACTGCCTTTCGTCGATCTCTCGACCGGGATCAATCCGCACTCCTATCCGCTTTTCGATTTGCCCGCCACCGTCCTGTCGCGATTGCCGGAAGCCGCGCGTGCCCGTGAATTGGCCGCGGTCGCGGCAAGCGCCTATGGCGCCCCGTCGGCGGCGGATGTCGCTGCGGCGCCCGGCACGCAGATCCTGTTGCCGCGCGTCGCTTCGCTGGTCAGCCCGGGCAAGGCGCTGGTGCTCGGGCCGACTTATGCCGAGCATTTGCGGGCAGCGGCGATCGCCGGCCATGCGGCGGCTGAAGTCGATGATTTCGAAGCCTTGGCGGCGGTCGACCTCGCCGTCGTCGTCAATCCCAACAACCCGGACGGGCGCGTCGTCGAGCGCGAAAGATTGCTTCGACTTGCCGCAAAATTGCGCGCCAGAGGCGGGCTGCTGGTCGTCGACGAGGCCTTCATGGATGTCGGCCCGCGCAGCGAAAGCCTGGCCGGCGACGTCGACCAGGGCGGCATTGTCGTGCTGCGCTCGTTCGGCAAGTTCTTCGGCCTGGCTGGCCTGCGGCTTGGCTTTGCACTGGCCGACGCGCTGACGGTCGAGCGGCTGCTGGCGCAATTGGGGCCATGGGCGGTTGCCGGGCCGGCGCTCGAATATGGCATAAGGGCGCTTGCCGACACCGGCTGGCAGGCCGGGATGCGGCGCCGTCTGGCCGAGGATTCCGCGCGGCTCGATACGCTGTTTTCCCGCTTTGGCGTGCCTGTCGCCGGTGGCACCGCGCTGTTCCGCTATATCAGGCTGGCGGGCGCCGCCGGCCTGTTTTCGGTGCTCGGCCAGCGCGGCATCCTGCTTCGGCATTTCGCCGATCGTCCGGATGTGCTGCGCGCCGGCCTGCCGGGGGCCGACGAAGAATGGCGGCGGCTCGAATCCGCACTTGCCGGCCGGGCCTCGCGGCGCGACGATGATGCCAAGGGAGAAACTCAATGATCCACGTCTGCTCGCTGTCCAAGGTCGAGGAAACGGTAACGAAGACAGGGGCCGGGCGGCTGCTTTCGCTGCTTGCCGCCGGAACGGAGGTGGTGCGACCGGCCTCGATCACCAGGGAAAACCATCTGCATCTGGTCATGCACGACATTGCGGTAGCGCAGGAGGGCATGACGATGCCGGGCGAGGCCCATGTCGTGAACCTGCTCGATTTCGCCCGCCAATGGGACCGCTCGCGGCCGCTGGTGGTGCACTGCTATGCCGGCATCAGCCGTTCGACCGCCTCGGCCTACATCATCGCGGCAGCGCTGGCGCCGCAGCGTGACGAGGCCGAACTGGCCGAGACTTTGCGCAGGCTGTCGCCTACGGCAACGCCCAATCCGCGGCTGATCGCCATCGCCGACGCACTGCTCAAGCGCAACGGCCGCATGAGCCGCGCCGTCGAGAAGATCGGGCGCGGCGCCGAAGCGTTTGAGGGCACGCCGTTTGCGCTCAGGATAGAGGGGTGATTCCCGGTCTTATAGGCCCTGATGGTGTGGCGATCGCCGGAGAATATTGCCGATGTCGCGGCGCTGGCGGATAGCCTCTTACGCCAGCCAATCCGCCAGCTTGGCCTTGCGCAGGTCCCTCAGCAGGCTGATGAAGCCGTCGGCCTGATGTTCGGCGGTGAGCCGGCCTTTTTCGGCGGTGGCTATACTGGCGTCGCCGACCACACCATTCGGGTTGAGGTCGCTAGCGATCCAGGCGAAGGCGTGCGTTCCGGTGTGGCGCAGCAGCGAAAATTCCTTTTCGGCGCGCGCGACCTTGGACACGAAATTGTCGGCCTTGGCCATGTCGACGAGGTTGGGCCGGAAATGCAGCATCAGCGAGGTCTCGACGTCGCCGCCATGGATGCCGTGGCGGTCTTCGAGGTCGGTGTACATGCCGGCCGGCCGGCCAAAACGCTGCCAGCTGGTCTTTACCGCCAGCATCTTTGCCCGCACGCGCAATTCGCGGGTGACGATGCCCATGATCTCCTCATTGCCGCCATGCGAGTTGACGACAATCAGTTTTCGGACGCCGGCCCGCGCCACCGACAAGCCGAGTTCGGTCCACGCCTCGACCAAGGTCGTCGCGGGCAAAGTGAGGGTGCCGGGCGCATGCAAATGCTCGTTCGACTTGCCCACCGCCTGCACCGGCAGGATGCGGATGTCGAGATCGCCGGGGAGGCGGGCGATCACCGTTTCCAGCATGCCGTTCATGATGGAGGTGTCGGTCGAAACCGGCAGATGTGGCCCGTGCTGTTCGATCGCCGCCAGCGGCAGAACGGCAATGGTTGCCTCAGGATCGACGGTCGCATATTCGGTGGTCCGGTAGTCACCCCACCATACGCGTTTTTGTGTTGCGGCCATTTTGAACCTCGAAGAGACTGGATCCGCGCTTGATGAGGGGCAGCGCCAATCTTTGTCGTGTAACTTGAGATCATCGGCCTGTCGATTCGTACCCTCCGGTTAGCTGCTCAACCCGCCGCGATGACCTCGATCTCGACCTTGAATTCCGGCCGGGCAAAACCGGACACGATCATCAGCGTCGAGGCGGGCGCAGGGCTGGCGAACAGCCGGTCGCGAACCTCCATGTAGGGGCGCAGGAAGGCGCGGTCGGTGACGTAGGCGTTGATGCGGACGATGTCGGAAAGGCCGAGTCCGGCCTCGCCGAGAATCGCCGATATGTTGTGGAAACAGAGCTCGGCCTGGGCGCCGGCCTCTTCCGGGATCTGGTCGTGCGCTGTGATCGCGACCTGGCCGGAACACAGAACCAGCCGCTTGCCGGGCGGTAGCTCGACGCCATGGCTGTAGCGGGCGAAGGGGGGCTTGATGGACTTCGGCGTGAGAAATTTGAACATGGCAATCTCCGTTCTCCGCAGCGTAAAGCCGGATCGAGGCGCGCATCAAGGTGGCGGTGCATGTCACGAGGGCGATTGTGGACAGGCGACCAAAAAATAGGCACGATGCCTTTCGTACAGCATGACCCGTCCGGCCTTCGCGCCGCCATTGCACAGGCGGGCACTGCACAAGCGGGCGGTCCCGGCGCAACGCGCCGGTGGCATGTGTCTTGCTTCTTGAAACAATGGTGTCGAGCCCGGCGCGTGACGCGCCGGAGCGAACAAAGGGTGGTGTGGTGTACGGAAGGCTCAAGATTTCGGCGGGCGTGATCGTGCTGCTTGGCGCAGGTACGCTTGCCGCGGCAGCGAACGAAAAAGTCACCTTCGGCACCAACTGGCTGGCCGAGCCGGAGCATGGCGGCTACTACCAGGCGGTGGTGGACGGCACCTATACGGCCTGCGGCATCGACGTGACGATCATGCAGGGCGGCCCACAGGTCAGCGGCCGGCCGCTGCTACTGGCCGGCAAGATCGATTTCTACATGGGCGGCAATTTGCTGTCGGCCTTCGATGCCGTGCAGCAAGGCATACCGATGCGCGTCGTGGCCGCCGACTTCCAGAAGGATCCGCAGGTCATCATGTCGCATCCCGGCCAGGGGCTGGACAAATGGGAAGACCTGAAGAACGCCGACCAGTACATCCTCGGCGACGAAGGTGCGCAGACCTTCTTCCAGTGGATGGTCACCGACCTCGGCTTCGATGCCGCAAAACGCGTGCCCTACACCTTCAACCCGGCGCCGTTCATCGCCAACAAGAAGTCGATCCAGCAGGGTTACGTCACTTCCGAGCCATTCGCCGTGCAGAAGCAGGGCGGTTTCACGCCGAACCAGTTCCTGCTGGCCGACTTTGGCTGGGACACATATGCAACGACGGTCGAGACCATGCAGGAGACGATCGACAAGCGGCCCGAGGTGGTCCAGTGCTTCGTCGATGGCTCGGCCAAGGGCTGGTACAACTACCTCTACGGCGACAACAAGGCCGCCAACGAGATGATCAAGAAGGAAAATCCGGATATGACGGATGAGCAGATCGCCTTCTCGATCGAGCAGCTGAAGAAGTTCGGCGTGGTCGATTCCGGCGACAGCGAAAAGCTCGGCATCGGCGCCATGACCGATGCGCGCATCCAGAGTTTTTACGACAAGATGGTCAAGGCCAAGGTCACGCCGGCGGGCATCGACATCAAGAAGGCCTACACGCTGGCCTTCGTCAACAAGAGCGTCGGGCTCGACCTGAAGAAGTAGGCCGTGAAGCTGGAGAAAGTGGCGCAGCAGCCAGGAAGTGTACCGGGGCCGAGGCTGTTGGCGCTGCGCGGCGTCGGCAAGGTTTTTTCCAACGGCGTCACCGCGCTCAGCAATGTCGAACTGACGATCCGGGAGGGCGATTTCGTCAGCCTGCTCGGACCGTCGGGCTGCGGCAAGTCGACGGCGCTGCGGTTGATTGCCGGCCTGTCGACGCCGACCTCGGGCGTGCTCGACTGGCGCGGCAGCGGCGCCCCCGATCGTTCGAATGGCGGCGACCGTTCGAATATCGGCTTCGTTTTCCAGGAGCCGACGCTGCTGCCCTGGGCCGACGTCTTCGACAATGTCTGGCTGCCGCTGCGGCTGAAGGGCGTGTCGCGGGCCAAGGCGGCGCCGGCGGTGATGGAGATGCTGGCGCGGGTTCACCTGACCGGTTTCGAGAACGCGGTGCCGCGCGAACTGTCGGGCGGCATGAAGATGCGCGTCTCGATCGCCCGCGCCATGGTGACCAAGCCGCGGATTCTGCTGATGGACGAGCCGTTCGCGGCACTCGACGAGATCACCCGCTTCAAGCTCAACAACGATCTTCTGGAGCTGTGGCAGGATGAGCGTTTCACCGTCGTTTTCGTCACCCACAGCGTCTTCGAAAGCGTATTCCTCTCCAACCGGATCGTCGTCATGGCAGCGCGGCCGGGTCGGGTGTTTGCCGAGCTTGGCGTCGATGCACCCTATCCGCGCGACGAGGCGTTTCGCACCTCGCCCGACTATGCCGCGCTCTGCCGCCAGGCATCCGACGTGCTGATCGGCGCTATCAACTCAACCGGCGGACCGCATCATGACGGCCATTGAAGACCTGGCGCTCGACCCGGAGGAGGCGCGTCGCGTTCGCCAGGAGCGGTTCGAGCGCATCGGCAAATGGCTGCTGCCGCTGGCGATCATGATCCTGGCGATCTGGCTGTGGGACCGCATTTGCGTCTGGAACGACATCCCGAAATATATCCTGCCGCGCCCCGGCGTGGTGCTGCAGACGCTGCACGACGATGCCGGCCTGCTGTTCTCCTCGCTGCTGGTGACACTCAGGATCACCTTCTTCAGCCTTCTCTTAGCCGTGGTCGGCGGGGTCGGGCTGGCGGTGCTGTTCGCTCAATCGAAATGGGTGGAGATGTCGTTCTTTCCCTTCGCCATCGTACTGCAGGTGACGCCGATCGTCGCGATCTTTCCACTGATCAACATCTATGTCGACAACCAGACGACGAAGCTTTTGCTTTGCGCCTGGATCGTCGCCTTTTTTCCGATCCTGTCCAACACCACGCTCGGGCTCAATTCCGTCGACCGCAATCTGCGCGATTTGTTCAAGCTCAACGGCGCGACCCGCTGGCAGCAATTGCGCTATCTGCGGCTGCCGGCGGCGATGCCTTATTTCCTCGGCGGGCTGAAGATCGCCGGCGGCCTGTCGCTGATCGGCGCGGTGGTGGCCGAGTTCGTCGCCGGCGCCACCGGCCAGTCGTCCGGCCTTGCCTCGCGCATCATCGAGGCTGGCTACCGGCTCAACGCGCCAAGACTGTTCGCGGCCCTGATCCTGATCTCGCTCACGGGCATCCTGATCTTCCTGGTGCTGTCGCTGATTTCGCATCTCATTTTGCGGCGCTGGCACGAGAGCGCGCTGAGGCAGGAGCGGTGATGGAGGACAGCGCCGCCTTGATACCAGCCTCTGGTTCCTACAATCTTGCCAACGTCCGGCTCCATGCCTCACTGACGCCGGGCTTTGCTGGAGCCTTTGACACCAACGGTTTTGCACTCGCCGATATCGTCGTCGTAGAAGGAAAAATCTCCAGCATCGTCCCGCACCGCCGATCCAATGCAGATGCCACCAATCTCGGCGGCCGGATCGTGCTGCCCTGCTTCGTCGACTGCCACACCCATATCGACAAGGGCCATATCTGGCCTCGAAAGCCCAACCCGGACGGGACCTTCATGGCCGCCCTGAATGCGACCGGCGCCGACCGCGCGGCGCGCTGGAGCGCCGACGACGTTGCCCGCCGCATGGATTTTTCACTGCGCTCGGCCTATGCGCACGGCACCAAGGCGCTGCGCACGCATCTCGACAGCGTTGCGCCGCAGGAAGAGATCTCCTGGCCGGTGTTCGAGACGATGCGGGAGAAATGGCGCGGTCGCATCGAACTGCAGGGCGCTTGCCTGCTCGGCATCGAGGGCGTGCGCGACAAGAACTGGTTCGAGAGGCTGGCCAAGCGGGTGGCTGCCGCCAAGGGCGTGCTCGGCGTCGTCACCTATATGGTGCCGGATCTCGAAGAACTGCTTGACCAGGTCTTTGCGCAGGCGATCGAGCACGGCCTCGACCTCGATTTCCATGCCGACGAGACCGACGATGTCGCGGCGATCTCGCTGAAGAAAATCGCCGAAGCCGCCCTTTGGAACGGTTTTGACGGGAACACCCTGGTCGGCCATTGCTGCTCGCTGGCGCGCCAGCCCGATCTCGACGTGCTCGACACGCTGGACAAGGTCGCCAAGGCCGGCTTGGCGGTGGTGTCGCTGCCGATGTGCAATCTCTATTTGCAGGACCGGCGCGGCGACAACACCACGCCGCGCTGGCGTGGGGTGACCCTGCTGCACGAGATGAAGGCGCGCGGCATTGCCGTCGCCGTCGCCTCCGACAATACCCGCGACCCGTTCTACGCCTATGGCGATCTCGACATGCTGGAGGTCTATCGCATGGCGACGCGCATCCTGCATCTCGACCATCCCGTCGCCGACTGGCCGCAAGCTGTGACCGCGACGCCGGCCAAGGTGATGCGGCTCGACGGTTTCGGCACGCTTGCCGCGGGAGAGGCGGCCGATTTCGTCGTCTTCAGGGGGCGGAGCTGGACGGAATTGTTGTCGCGGCCCGAATCGGATCGCATCGTGGTGCGCGACGGCCAGGCGATCGAGCGCCAGCTGCCCGATTATGCCGAACTCGATGATCTGATGGTGGAATGATGGATATTGCGGCGCTCAAGCGTGACCTGGACGGCTTGAAGATCGACGACCATCCGGCGATCGTCCAGCAAAAGAGCCGCGACTTCTACTGGTACAGCCCGGTGTTGAAGCAGCAGCTCGAGCACGTCACCGGTGACCTGATCGTGACGCCGAAAACCGAAGACGAGGTCGTCCGCATTCTCGCCGCCTGCCACCGGCATGGCGTGCCGGTGACGCCGCGCGGCAGTGGCACCGGCAATTACGGGCAGGCGATGCCGCTGTCGGGCGGCGTCGTGCTCAATCTCGCTGAGATGAACGCGATCAAGACGATCGCGCCGGGCCGTGTCGTCACCGGCCCCGGCGCCGTGCTCGCCGACATCGACAGAGCGACGCGGGCGCATTCCGGCCAGGAGCTCCGTATGTCGCCGTCGACCTACAACACCGCATCGATCGGCGGTTTCGTCGCAGGCGGCTCTGGCGGTATCGGCTCGATCCGCTGGGGCGGCTTGCGCGACCTCGGCAACGTCATCCGACTGAGGACCGTGACGATGGAGGCTGAGCCGCGTGTCATGGAGCTCACCGGCGAGGACGTGCTGAAGGTGATGCACGCCTACGGCACCAATGGCATCATCACCGAAGTCGAGATGCCGCTGACCGCGAGCTATGACTGGATCGACGTCATCGTCGGCTTCGATGATTTCATGGATGCGGCCGGCTTCGGCAACGACCTGGCCATCCAGGACGGCATATTGGCGAAACTCATCACGCCGATCGCCGCACCCATCCCCTACGATTATTTCAAACGTCACCAGCGGTTTTTCCGGCGCGGCCAAAGCATCGTCGTCCTGATGATCGCGCCGCATGCGATGGATGCCTTCCTTGCCTTCTCGGCGCGCAGCAAGGGCGAGATCGTCTTCCGCGCCGACAAGGAGGCCGATCTCAAGGGGCTGCCGCCGGCCTATGAGCTGACCTGGAACCACACCACGCTGCGTGCCATCCGGGTCGATCCGACGATCACCTATCTGCAGACCCGCTACCCGTCGCCGGACCACCTCGGTCACGTCAAGGCGATGGTCGACCGCTTCGGCGACGAGGTGCCGGCGCATCTTGAATTCATCCGCTTCGACGGCGCGATCGGCATCGCCGGGCTGCCGCTGGTGCGCTTCACCACGGCAGAGCGGCTGAACGAGATCATCCGCATCCACGAGGATAATGGCTGCTGGATTTTCAACCCGCACCGCTACACGCTGGAAGAAGGCGGCATGAAACGGACGGATGAGGTGCAGCTTGCCTTCAAACGCGAGACCGACCCGCAAGGGCTGCTCAACCCCGGCAAGATGATCGCCTGGGAAAACCCGGACTATGACTACCGCTCGGGCAAGTCGTTCCTGTTCAAGGGGCTGGAGAAGGCGGGTTGAACATCCTCGTTCTCTACGCTCATCCGGTCGAGACCAGCTTCAATGCCGGCCTGCACCGGACCATCGTCGAGCGCCTGAAGGCGGCCGGCCATGCGGTCGACGATTGCGATCTCTATGCCGAGGGTTTCGATCCCAGGCTGACGCGGGCCGAACGGCTGTTCTATCACAAAGTGCGCAGTGACGGCGATCCAGCGTCGGCTTACGTCGAGCGCTTGCTGCGAGCCGAGGCGCTGGTGCTGTCGTTTCCGGTGTGGAACTTCGGCTATCCGGCCATTTTGAAAGGCTTTTTCGATCGCGTCTTCCTGCCCGGTGTGTCGTTCAAGCTGGTCGACGGCAAGGTGCAGCCGTCGCTGAACAACATCCGCAAGGTGGTCGCGGTCACGACCTATGGCGGCAGCCGGTTCCGAGCCATGCTGATGGGCGATCCGCCGCGCAAGCTGGTCAAGCGGGTGCTGCGTGCGACCATCAAGCCCGGCGGGTCGGTTTCCTACCTCGCGCTTTACTCGATGAACCTGTCGACCGACGAGACGCGGACGAGGTTCGTGGCGAAGGTCGCGGCCAGGATGGACGCGTTCTGATGAAGGCTATATCCGTACTCGCTCGGCCTTTGGATCGTACATCGGCTTGAGCGACGCTTCCGCCGCAAAGCGCTCGCCGGCGATCTCGATCTCGTAGTTTGACGACAGCACATCCGCCTCGCTCTCGCCCTTGCAAGGCACGTAACCAAGCCCGATGGCGCCGCCGAGATGATGGCCGTAATTGCCCGAGGTGATCGGGCCGACGATCTTGCCGTCGCGCAGGATCGCCTCATTGTGGAAGAGCAAGGGTTGCGTGTCTTTCATGCGGAACTGCACCAGCCGCCGGTTCAATCCGCTTTCTTTCTTCCTCAGCACGGCATCGCGGCCGAGAAAGTCGCCCTTGGCCGTCTTCACGGCGAAGCCGAGGCCAGCCTCCAGCACATTGTCTTCGTCGGTGATGTCGTGGCCGAAATGCCTGAAAGCCTTTTCGATACGGCAGGAATCCAGCGTGTGCAGGCCGCATAGTTTTAGCCCGACATCCGTGCCTGCCTCCGCGATCGCCTCGAAGACATGGACGGCCTGGTCGGTCGAGACATAAAGCTCCCAGCCGAGTTCGCCGACATAGGTAACGCGGTGGGCGCGGGCCAGGCCCATGCCTATCTCGATCTCCTGAAACGTTCCGAACGGATTGTTGTCATTGGAGAAATCATTCGGGCTGACCTTTTGGATCAGCTTTCTCGAATCCGGACCCATCAGGCAAAGCACGGCTTCGGCCGCGGTCACATCGGTGATGACGACGAACTCGTCGGCAAGGTGTCTTCTCAGCCAGGCCAGATCGCGCTGCAGCGTTGCGCCGGGCACGACGAGGAAGAAGGCGGTTTCGGACAGCCGCGACACGGTGAGATCGCTCTCGATGCCGCCGCGCTGGTTGAGCATCTGGGTGTAGACGATCTTGCCCGGCGTAACGTCCATGTCATTGGCGCAGAGCCTTTGCAGGAAGGCGCAGGCGTCGCGGCCTTCGACGCGGATCTTGCCGAACGAGGTCATGTCGAATAGGCCAACGCCTTTCCTGACCGCCAGATGTTCGTCGCGCTGGTTGTCGAACCAGTTCTGCCGCTTCCAGGAATAGCGGTATTCGCGCTTCTGGCCGGGCCTAGCGAACCAGTTGGCGCGCTCCCAGCCGGCGACCTCGCCAAAGACGGCGCCGCGCGCCTTCAGATGCTCGTGCAGCGGCGAACGGCGGACGTTTCGCGACGTTACCATCTGCCGGTAAGGAAAATGATCGGCATAGAGCAGGCCGAGCGTTTCGGAAACGCGCTCCTTGAGATAGCGGCGGTTCTTCTGGAAGGGCTGGGCGCGGCGGATGTCGACCTCCCAGAGATCGAAGGGCGCTTCGCCGTCATTGATCCATTGCGCCAGCGCCATGCCGGCGCCGCCGGAGGAGACGATGCCGATCGAATTGTAGCCGGTTGCCATCCAGTAGCCGGAAAGCTCCGGCGCCTCGCCGAGATAATAGCGATCGTCGGGGGTAAAGCTCTCGGGGCCGTTGAAGAAAGTGTGGATGCCTGCCGTCGCCAGCATCGGCATGCGGTTGACGCCCATTTCGAGGATCGGCTCGAAATGGTCCATGTCCTGGGGCAACTGGTCGAAGCAGAACTCCTCGCTTATGCCGTTCATGCCCCAAGGCTTGGCCACCGGCTCGAAGGCGCCGAGCATCATCTTGCCGGCATCTTCCTTGTAGTAGGCGCACTCGTCCGGGACGCGCAGCACCGGCAGGCGGGAAAGCCCGGGGATCGGCTCGGTGACAAGATAGAAATGTTCGCAGGCGTGCAACGGGATGGTGACGCCGTTCTGGGCGCCAAGTTCGCGTGCCCACATGCCGGCGCAGTTGACGACGATATCGGCCTCGATCAGGCCTTGCTCGTCGCCTTGCGCCCAGGAGACGCCGGTGACGTGGCCGGCCTTGGTGTGGACCTTGGTGACCTTCACATTCTCGACGATCGTCGCACCGCGTTGGCGCGCGCCCTTGGCCAGCGCCATGGCGATGTTGGCCGGGTCGCACTGGCCGTCGAGCGGCAGATGCACGGCGCCGACCACGTCGGAAACATTGAGATGCGAGTACATCTGCTTGACTTCACCAGGCGAAATCTCGCGCACATCGACATCGAAGGCGCGGGCGAGAGACGCCTGCCGATAGATCTCGTGCTTGCGCTCCTCGGTCAGCGCCACCGTGATCGAGCCAACCTGGCGCATGCCGGTGCCAACATCGGTCTCGGCCTCGAGCTTGACGTAGAGGTCGGCCGAGTATTTCGCCAGCCGGGTCATGTTCTGCGAGCCGCGCAGCTGGCCGATCAGGCCGGCGGCGTGCCATGTCGTGCCCGACGTCAGCTGCTTGCGCTCGAGCAGCACGACATCGGTCCAGCCGAGCTTGGCCAGATGATAGGCGACCGAGCAGCCGGAGACGCCGCCACCGATGATGACCGCCCTAGCTTTGGTGGGGACGGCTTTCAGGGGCAAGGCGTTCATGCGGCCTCGCGGCGATAGCTCGAGGCAAAGCGGCGCAGGCGCGTGGCAGCCTCCATCAGTACCGGCTCAGGCTGGCAGAGGCTGAAGCGGATGTGGCCGGCTGCAGCCTCGCCGAAGCTCGAGCCGGGCATGACGCCGACCTTTTCCTGGTGGAGGAAGGCCCAGGCGAATTTTTCGTCGTCCGGCTCGATCGCCGAAATGTCGAGCATGACATACATGCCGCCTTCGGAGCCGCGCACGGTGACGTTGTTTATACCGCGCATGGCATCGAGAACGACGGCGCGCCTTGCGGCATAGCGCTCGGCGATCTCCTTGACGCCGTAGCCGTTTTCGAGCGCCTCAGCGCAGGCGAGGCTGATGAAGGCCGGCAGCCCGTAGGTCATCACCAGATTGAGATCGGTCAGCAGCGCGACCATAGGTTCCGGCCCGGTCAGCCAGCCCATGCGCCAGCCGGTCATACCGTGGCTCTTCGACATGGAATTGATGACCAGCGTACGTTCCGCCATGCCGGGCAGCGAGCGCGGTGAAATGTGCTCGCCGCCGCCGAGCGTCCAGTAGACCTCGTCCGACAGCAGCCAGAGGTCATGTTCGCGGCAGATTTGCGCCAGCTCTTCCAGGCGCTCGCGCGAATAGACGGCACCGGTCGGGTTGTTGGGCGTGTTGATCAGGATGGCGCGGGTGTTCGGCCGAAGGGCGGCGCGGATGTCGGCGGCGCGCGGCTGAAAACCATCCTCGGCGGGCGTCTCGACGACGCTGAACGCGGCGCCCGCCGCACTGAAGGTGTTGGGATAGGTGGCGTAATAGGGCGCGACGACGATCGCATGGTCGCCCTGGTCGAGAACCGCTTGAATGGCTGCGTAAAGCGCTGCCTGCCCGCCCGGCGTGGCGATGACCTGGTCGGGATTGGTCACAACGCCGGTGCACAGCGTCGAGGCCGCCGCCATAGCCTTGCGCAGGCGCGGAACGCCGGCAAGCGGCGTGTAGTGGTGATTGCTGGCGCGAACCGCCGTCACGCAGGCTTCGATCGTCTCGCTCGGCGTATCGAAATCATGGTCGCCGACGGACAGCATGATAATGTCCTCGCCGGCCTGCTTGCGCGCCCAGGCAGCGGAATGAACCTCCCAGCCATCCTTGCCCGAAGGCACGATGCTGGAAATGCGCGATGATGGTCTGGGCATTATGCTCTGAGCCTCTCGTTCTTCGGATCCCATAACGGCTCATCCTTCTGCACGACCGCCCGAAAACGTTCGCCGAAGATCTCGACCTCGACCGCGGTTCCCGGCTCGGCGAGGTCGGCGCGCAGCATGCCGAGCGCGATCGACTTGTCGATGCGATGACCCCAGCTGCCGGATGTCGTCTCGCCGACGATCCGGCCGTCATGCCAAAGCGTCGACATGTAGGGCGCGTCGCAATCGCCGGGGTTTTCGAGGACCAGTGTGACGAAGCGCTTCTTGATGCCCTGCTGCTTTTCGTTCTGCAGCGCCGCCTTGCCGCGGAAGTCGGGCTTGTCCCATCTGACGAAGCGCTCCAACCCGCCCTGCAGGATCGAATAGTCGCTCGACAGGTCGCCCTTCCAGGTGCGGTAGCCTTTTTCGAGCCGCAGCGAATCCAGCGCGTACATGCCGAACGGCTTCAGGCCATGCCTCTGCCCGGCTGCCCAGACGGCGTCGAAGATGGCTGCGGTATCGCCGACCTTGCTGTGGATTTCCCAGCCGAGCTCGCCGGCGAAGGAGACACGCACCAGCTTTGCCCAGCGGCCAGCGATACTGGTCTCCTGATGCGTCAGCCAGGGCAGCGTGAGGTCGGCTGTGCAGAGTTCGGCGAGGATTTTTCGCGAGTTGGGGCCGGCGAGGATCTGTGTGGAGTATTCCTCCGTCCTGTCGACCAGCTTGAATGTGGCGTCCTTCGGCATGCGCGACTTCAGCCATTCGAAATCATGCCACTGAGCCACCGCGGCGGTGATCAGCGTCATCAACTCTTCGCCGTGGCGGACCACCGACATTTCGGTGACGATGCGGCCCTTGTCGTCGGCAAAATAGACGAGGCCGATACGGCCGGGTTTCGGCACCAGGCCTGTCACCTGCAGGCTCAGCCATTCGGCGGCACCCGGACCGTCGAGATTGAAGCGGGAGAACCCCGGCAGGTCCAGAATGCCGGCGGCATCGCGCACGGCGAGGCATTCCTCCCGCACACGATGCTGCCACGGCCCGTCGCGGCGGAAGGTCAGCGTGGATTGTTCGGAGATGTCGTCGCCGGGCTGCGCATACCAGGTGGCGCGTTCCCAGCCATTATAGGCGTCGAACCGGGCGCCGAGCGCCTTAAGGCGGTCGTGGATCGGCGACAGCTTGCGGTCGCGCCCAGCCGGCCAGGCATGGCGCGGGAACTGGATGGCATATTCATTGCCGTAGATTTCCATGCCCTTGGCGACGCAATAATCCGGGGCCGAGGCAAAGGCGGTGAAACGGCGCGGGTCGCAGGACCACATGTCCCATTCGGTCTGGCCTTGCGTCACCCATTCGGCCAGCACCTTGCCGGCACCGCCGCCCTGGGCGATGCCGAAGGTGAAGACGCAGGCCTCGAAGGCGTTGGGCACGCCGGGCATCGGGCCGATCAGCGGGTTGCCGTCCGGCGCATAGGGGATCGGCCCGTTGATGACCTTGGACAGGCCGGCGGTGCCGAGGATCGGCACGCGGGCGACAGCATCGGCCAGGTAATGTTCCAGCCGGTCGAGGTCGTCGGGAAACAGCTGGAACGAAAAGTCGTCCGGCATCTGGTCGTTGTGGCCGACCCAGTGGGCGCGGCAATTGCGCTCATAGGGGCCGAGGTTCATGCCGTTCTTTTCCTGGCGCAGATAATAGGACGTATCGACGTCGCGCAGCAGCGGCAGCTTCTTGCCTTGTTCCTTCGACCACGCCGCCAGTTCGGGGATTTCCTCAAACAAGATGTATTGATGGCTCATCACCATCATCGGCACCTCGCGGCCGAACATCCTGCCGACCTCGGCGGCGCGGTAGCCGGCGGCGTTGACGACGATCTCGCAGCGGATTTCGCCCTGCGGCGTCTCGACCACCCACTCGTCATTCTCGCGGCGCACGCCGGTGACCGGACAGAAGCGGATGATCTTCGCGCCCATGTCACGGGCGCCCTTGGCCAGTGCCTGGGTCAATTGCGCCGGGTCGATATCGCCGTCGCTCGGATCGTAGAGGGCGCCTTTCAGCTCATGCGTCTCGATGAAGGGATAACGGCGCTTGATCTCGTCGAGCCCGACTACGTCGATATCCATGCCCTGGTAGCGGCCCATGCCCTTGGCGCGCTGGAATTCCTGCATACGCTCGGTCGTATGGGCCAGCCTAAGCGAGCCGGTGACGTGGTAGTTCATGGGATAGCCGACCTCGTCGGGCAGCCGGCGATAGAGCTCGGTCGAATAACGCTGCATATTCATCAGCGACCATGACGAGGAGAACGTCGGCACGTTGCCGGCGGCATGCCAGGTCGAGCCGGAAGTCAGCTCGTTCTTCTCCAGAAGCACACAGTCGGTCCAGCCCGCCTTGGCGAGATGGTAGAGCGAGGAGGCGCCGACGGCACCGCCTCCGATGATCACCACGCGTGCCGTGGTCGGGAAACCTGCCATGTTCTTCTCCAGATCAATAGACGGGCGGCGAAACCACCCAGATCACCACAGCCGGTTCCGCTCCAGGATTGCGCCAGCGGAACGGCTTGCCGTCGAAGCGGAAGGAGTCGCCTTCGCCAAGCCGGTGCCAGACGCCGGCAATTTCGATGTCGAAGCTGCCGGACGCGACGTAGCCGGCTTCCTCGGTCGGCCGGCGCGCCTCGGTCTTCAGCTCGGCACCCGGGGCGAAGACCGAACGCAGCATCTCGAAGCTACCGCCGAGATCCGGCGACAGAAGCTCCTCCACCAGGCCGGAATCGCTTGTGCCAAGCGTGCGCCGGTTGCCGGCGCGCACGACCACGCCGCGTTCGTTCTCGACAGGCACGTCATGGCTGAAGAAGAGGCTGACCGGCACGCCGAACAATTCGGCGAAGGCCCTGAGATCGCCGAGAGACGGGATCGAGAGGCCGCGCTCGACCTGACTGACCCAGCCGACGGAACGGCCGAGCTTCAGCCCGATTTCGGCAAGCGTCAGGCCGCGCGCCTTGCGCAACGCGCGAATGTCGCCGGCCAGCAGCCGCTCGCTGTTTTCCTGTTCCGATCTGGCGGCGGTCGAGGGCAAAGCCATCCCTGTCTCGGTGAAAAATTCCCTGCAAATTTCATGTGATGGCAGGTCCATGAAAAAATCAAGAGAATTTTCACGCACCTACAAGATTTACTTGCGCCATTTTGACCGTTCAGGCAAAGGCTCGGCGCACGAGCGGCGAGTGGGGCGTCCGGTCGAGGCGGATATGGCGTCGAGCGTTCGTAGAAACTCGCAAGGATGCTCCATCACTTCTAGTCGGCGCATGATTCTGCCGGAAAATCGGGTTCGGGATCATACGCAAAGGGACGGCCATGCTGGAAAAGAACTCCCGGATTGCGGCGGCGATCGTCGATGACGCGATCACCTCGCGGCGGTCGGTACGCGCCTTCTTGCCCGATATGGTCGACGACGAGACCATCCGCGATATTCTCGCCGTTGCCGCGCGCGCGCCTTCAGGCACCAACATGCAACCCTGGAAAGTCTATGTGACCAAGGGCGAGGTCAAGCAGCGCATCACCGACGCCATCCTCAGCTCGGGCGTTCGCGCGGAAAAGGCCGAGTGGGACGAGTACCGCTACTATCCCGACCAGTTCTTCGAACCCTATCTGACGCGACGGCGGGCCAACGGTTTCGGCCTCTACGGCGTGCTCGGCATCGGCCGGCGCGAGGTCGACAGGATGCGTGCCCAGCACGACCGCAACTTCGTCTTCTTCGATGCGCCGGTCGGCATGATCTTCACCGTCGACCGGCGGCTGAACAAGGGGTCGTGGATCGACTACGGCATGTTCCTGCAGAACATCATGGTCGCGGCGCGGGGGAGGGGCCTGCACACCTGTCCGCAAGCTGCCTTCGCGCCCTATCACCGGCAGATCAGGACGGTGCTCAACATCCCCGACGAGGAGATCGTCGTCTGCGGCATGGCGCTCGGCCACGAGGACACGTCCAAGCCCGAAAACGCCTTCCGCACCGACCGCGCGCCGCTGGAAGAGTGGGTGACGTTCGCCAGCTGACGCAACGCGCCTCGGCCTACTGCACTTCGTAGCCGACTTCCTCGCTGGCGTGGCAGAGCGCCTTCCAGAACGAGCGGGCAAACGAGCGGAACACATAGATGTCGAACTGATCGGCGCCGGTGCGCTGGATCTGGGCGAAGACGTCGTGATGCATGGTTGAGCGGCCGGCGCCGATCGGGAAGGCCGGCAGCGCGAAGTCGATGGCGAAGAATTTTGCCAGGACCCACTCGGCCTTTGGCCCGGCGATACGGATCGCGGTGCGGCCGTGCGAAAGGTCGGTCACCGTACCGATGGCCGGGGTGACGACATTGGCAAAGGCCGGCGCCAATCCCTCGGCCTCATCGACTATTGTGAACTTTCCCGGCGCAAAGCCGAACACCGATCTGACGCCGTCCGTGACACCGCCGCCGGCGCCGTCGGGCAAAGCCAGGCCGGTGACCGTATGGATGCCAGCCATCAACGTCTTCTCCTCGCCGGGCCAGGCGGCGAGCTGCAGGATCGACCCCGGCCTGGTTTCGGAGAGGATGATCTCGACGCCGTGCTCGAAATTGCCGTGCGAGCCCGGATGCAGCACCGGCTCAAGCGGTGATTGGCGTTCAACCATGCATGCGGCTCCCGTCCGGATCGAAGAAATGGTTGGAGACGATCTCGACCGGCCCGAACCGGTTGCGCAGCGGATCGGAGACATAAGCGCGCGAGCCGCGCCGCGCTTTGCCGCCCTTGACTAGGGCAAGTGCGATATATTTGCCGAGCGCCGGCGAATAGCAGCAGGCGGTGATGTGGCCAACCGAGCCGTGCGGATTGGCTTCATCAAGCTCCTCGACGATGTGCGCGCCGCCACTGAGCGGCTGGTTGTCGAGCGAGACAATACCGACGAGTTCCAGGCGGTCGGGTGCGATCAGCCCCTCGCGGTCCATCATCGCCGAACCGATGAACGGCTTCTTCTTCGACAGCATCCAGTCGAGATGCAGGTCGCGTGCCGTGGTACGGCCGTCGATCTCGGCACCGGTGACGTGGCCTTTCTCGATGCGCATGGTGCCCAGCGCCTCCAGCCCGTAGGTCACCAGCCCGAACGGCTTGCCGGCTTCGATCAGCGCCTCCCAGACATGGGTGCCGTAACCGGCGCCGGAATAGACCTCGAAGGCCATTTCGCCGGAGAAGGACAGCCGGCAGATCATCACCGGCACGCCGGCGATCTCGCCGTGGACGATGCCCATGAAGGGCAGGGCGGCATTGTCGACGGCGGTGCCGCTGACGCAAGCGGCCAGTATTTGCCTGGCCTTCGGCCCGCCGATGGCGGCACCGGCCCATTGGTCGGTCACCGAGGTGACGTGGACCTTCAGCTCCGGCCAGATCACGTCGAGGAAATACTCCAGATGCTGCATCACCTTGCCGGCATTGGCCGTGGTGGTGGTCATCAGGAAATCATGTTCGCCGAGGCGCCACGTGGTGCCGTCGTCGAAGGCGAGACCGTCCTCGCGCAGCATCAGCCCGTAGCGCGCCTTGCCGACGGCCAGCGTCGAAAACATGTTGGTGTAGACGCGGTCGAGGAATTCCCCAGCGTCCGGGCCTTGCACCGCGATCTTGCCCAGTGTCGAGACATCGACGATGCCGGCGCTCTCGCGCGTGGCCCTCGCCTCACGCACATAGGCCTGCTCGATCGTCTCGCCGGGATGGCCGTAGATCATCGGTCGATACCAGAGGCCGGCCGAATACATGGTGGCGCCGTTGGCGACGTGCCAGTCATGCATCGGCGTCAGCCGCTCGGGCTTCAGATCGCCGAAGCGTTCGGCGGCAAGCGAGCCGATCGACACCGCCGAAAAAGGCGGGCGAAAGCGTGTCGTGCCGACTTCCGGGATCGGCTTGCCCAGCGCCTCGGCCATGATGGCGAGGCCGGGTATGTTGGAGCTCTTGCCCTGGTCGGTTGCCATGCCGAGTGTGGTGTAGCGCTTCAGATGCTCGACCGAGACGAAGCCTTCGCGATGCGCCAGCCGCACGTCATCCGCCGTAACGTCATGCTGGAAGTCGACGAAGCTCTTTCCTTCGGCCTTGATCTCGAACACCGGCGCCGGATCGGGATCACCAGGTGCTGCCTCGATCGCAGGCAAGGCCGCCGGCGTGGCGGTTGCGCCCGCTGCGGAAAGGCCGGCGGCGCGGCCTTCGGCGATCGCCTCGGCGGTGGAGAAACTGCCGGTGAAGGCGCCGGCGCCGATCCATTGCCGTGTCGTCGGCTTGGGCGGCAGGAACGCCTGCAATGCTTCGTTCCATTCCGCTCTGGCGCCGGCCTGGTTGGCCAGATGGATGGTCGGCGACCAGCCGCCCGACATCAGCAGGCAATCGGCGTGGATGCTGCGCGCACCGCCGGAAAGCGCGCCGTTGACCATGTCGAAGCGCTGCACCTTGAAGCCGGAAAGCGTCTTGCCGCCTTCGGTAGCGATTACCGCGTGGCCAGAAAGGATCTCAGCCTCCGCTTCGCCGGCCAGCTTGCGCATTTCGCTCGAAAGCTCTGGGCGCACGTCGACGATGGCGACGATGACGGCACCGGCCTTCTTCAGGGTAAGCGCGGAGCGATAGGCGCTGTCATTGTTGGTGAACAGCGCGACCCTGTCGCCGGGCAGCACGCCATACTGATTGGCATAGCGCTCGGCCGCATGCGCCACCATTACGCCTGGCCGATCGTTGCCCGGAAAGACCAGCGGACGCTCCAGGGAGCCGGTGGCCAGCACCACCGATTTGGCGCGGATCGTCCAATAGCGATGGCGCGGTTCGCCCTTGCCCGGCGTTTCCTTGTGGTCGGTGACGCGTTCGATCGCGGCAAGCGTGTTGCCGTCATAATAGCCCCAGACGGTGGTGCGTGGCAGCAGGCGGACATTGTCACGGCCTTCGAGCTGGCCAGTTGCGCGCGCCGCCCAGTCGGCGGCCGGCGTGCCATCGATCGTCTCGCCCGACCAATTGGTGGAGCCGCCGAAATGCGGCTCGAGCTCGCTGAGGATGACGCGTGCACCCTGATCGGCGGCCGCCCTGGCGGCCATCAGTCCAGCCGGGCCGGAGCCGACCACCAGCACATCGCAAAACGCGTTCATGCGTTCGTAGCGCACTGTATCGGGAGCCGTGCCTGCCTTGCCCAGGCCGGCGGCGCGGCGGATGAAATGCTCACAGAACATCCAAAAGCGCGTGCCCTTCAGCGGACCGATCACCGGTCCCATGAAGGTCTTGTAGTAGAAGCCGGCCGACAAAAGCTTGCCGCCGAGCTGGTTGACGGCATTGACGTCCCAGGCAAGCGAGGGGAAGCGGTTCTGGCTGACCGCCGTCAGTCCGTCATAGATCTCGACCATGGTGGCGGGGATGTTCGGCTCGCGAACCTCGCCCCTCAACACGGTCACCAGCGCGTTCGGCTCCTCGACGCCGGCGGTCAGCACGCCGCGCGGGCGGTGATATTTGAACGAACGCCCGAACAGGGTGACCCCGTTGGCCAGCAGCGCCGAAGCCAGCGTGTCGCCAGCATGGCCAGTATAATGCGCGCCGTCGAAGGTGAAGCGGATGGTCCGCAGCCGGTCGATGCGGCCGCCGGCCTCGGTACGGCGCGGGCTCATGACTTGTCCTCAACCCTGTGCCGCGCAACCGAGTTGTGGTCGCCGCGCGCGAAGGCGGTACTGGAGATCTCGTGCGTCAGCGTGTTGCGCACCACACTGAGATGGGCGCGGCAGCCGCCCGAATGTTGCCATATCTCATTGTGGTCGCCGGCCGGGTTCAGCCGGTCGTAGACATAGGCGTTCCAGGCGTCGAGGTTCTGCGAGGCGGGCTGTGGGCGCTGGCGGTTGCCGTCGCCCTGATAGGTGAATTCGATGACGTCGCGCGGGCCGCAATAGGGGCAGGTGATGAGCATGGATGCTTAACTTCTCGTTTGACCATGATCTTGTCCGAAGACCGGTTTCCATTTTCGGGATCATGGCCTAATGCAGCCGGGGCGTGGCGCCCTGGCCCTTGTCGTCGATCACCAGGCCACGGTAGAAGCGGTCGAGCGTGAAGGCCGCGTTGAGATCGTGCGGCTCGTCCTTGGCGATGGTCCAGGCAAAGCACCAGCCGGAAGCCGGCGTCGCCTTGAAGCCGCCATAGCACCAGCCGCAGTTGAGATACATGCCTGGCAGCGGACCGGTGGTGATGATCGGCGAGCCATCCATCGACATGTCGCAGACGCCGCCCCATGAGCGCAGCATGCGGACACGGGCGAGCCCCGGGAACAGCGCCAGCATCTCGCTCATCACCTCATCGACGATCGGCAGGCTGCCGCGTTGGGCGTAGCTGTTGTAGCCGTCGAGATCGCCGCCATAGACAAGGCCGCCCTTGTCAGATTGCGACATATAGAAATGGCCCATGCCGAAGGTCAGGACCGTATCGATGAAGGGCTTTAGCGATTCCGTGACGAAGGCCTGCAGCACGTGACTCTCGATCGGCATCGTGTCGATGCCGGCAAGCCGCATGACCCGCCCGGTGCTGCCGGCCACCGCGACGGCTACCTTTTTAGCGCGGATTTCGCCGCGCGTCGTCGTGACGCCGGTGATGCGGTCGCCGTCGCGCAGGAAGCCGGTGACCTCGCAATTTTCGATGATGTCGACGCCGCGGCGGTCTGCGCCGCGCGCATAGCCCCAGGCGACCGCATCGTGGCGGGCCGTGCCGGCGCGCCGCTGCATCAGGCCACCGACGATCGGGAAACGCGCGGTGGCCGAAACGTCGAGCGCCGGCACCAGGCGCGCGATCTCGGCGGGGGTCATCAGTTCGGCGTCGACGCCAAGATGGCGCATGGCGTTACCACGCCGGGCATAGTCGTCGAGCTGGGCAGGTGTGTGGGCGAGGTTCAGGCAGCCGCGCTGCGAGAACATGACGTTGTAGTTGAGGTCATGCGACAGATTCTCCCACAGCTTCATCGAATGCTCGTAAAAGCGCGTGTTGGCCGGCAGGAGATAGTTGGAACGGACCGCCGTCGTGTTGCGGCCGACATTCCCGGAGCCGAGCCAGCCCTTCTCCAGCACCGCGACATTGGTGATGCCTTGCTCCTTGGCGAGATAGTAAGCGGTCGACAGGCCGTGGCCGCCGCCGCCGATGACGATCACGTCGTAGGACGGTTTCGGGTCGGGCTTGCGCCAGGCCGGCCTCCAGTCCTTGTTTCCAGTGAGCGCGTTCTTGAGAAGCGAAAAGGCCGAATATTCCGCCATTCTTATTGTCATCCATTTCAGGCTTGGCGGCAGACTATAGAGCAGGCGGCCAACGCAAAGCCAAGATTGCGCCATCGCTTTTCGACTCCCCGACTTCAAGATGGGCCGATTGCAGATCGGCGACTGCAAGTCGGGCCGCCTCTGAAACGAGCCGCCTGGGACGGCTTGCCCCGTGATATGAGCGTCTTTATCAATGACGAAGTTTTTCAAAACCGCCTTTGCTGCCGCGAGTCGCCAAGAAATCATGTTCTTTCGATTGCTTCTTCGCCTGGTCTTGATCCTTGCGCTTGTTGCCTCGCCGCCGCTGTCGTTCGAGGCGGTAGCGCAGGCGCTCGGACAAGGTGCCGCCGGGCTGATCGCTGACCAGCAGAAGGTCATCCAGGGCCTGACGGCGAAGACCGACGATCTCGAGAACAAGATACAGCAGGACGGCCAAGACGATGCCACGCTTGTGGGAATCCGTCTGCAACTGGAGGATTTGTCGCGGGCGGCGCTCACCAGCGCGCTGGCGTTCCGCTCGCGGCTCGGCGGTATCAACGATCGGATCGAGACGCTGGGACCTCCGCCGGCCGAGGGCCAGCCGGCGGAGCCCGACATCGTGACCGGCGAGCGCCAGGCGCTAGCTTCCGAAAAAGCCGAGATCAATGCCGTCATTGCCAGCGCGCAAAATCTGTCGATCCGCATCAGCGGACTGATTGAGAAGATCGGCAATATGCGCAGCGAGCTGTTCCGCAATCAGCTCACCAAGCGCTACGTATTGTCGGATGCATTGAGCCCGGAAGTCATTTCCGATGCCAATGGCGAATTTGCCAGCTTCTATAAGGCGGTGTCGTCCTGGCTGAGCTTCGCCTTCAAGTTCAAGTTCCAGGCCATCCTTGCCGCGACCTTGACGGCGCTGGCGCTGGCTGCCGTGCTTTTCGTCGGCGGGCGACGCCTGTTCGGCCGCGTCTTCGAAGCCGATCCTTCCGTCGAGGATCCCTCCTATCTCAGTCGCTTGTCTGTGGCGTTCTGGTCGACATTGCTGCCGACGCTGGCGGTTGGCGCCTTCCTTGTCTCGAGTATTTTCTTCTTCAATTATTACAACGTCTTGCGGGGCGACATCGGGATCTTCCTGAATGCGCTGGTAGCCGTCATCGCGGTGGTGTTCTGCGTCAACCGGCTGACCAATGCGGCGCTGGAGCCGCGACTGCCGAACTGGCGTCTGATCCCGGTCGAAACCGGCCCGGCCCGCTGGCTGGTGCGGCTAACGACTGCCATGGCCGTCGCCATCGGCATCAATTATTTCCTGTCGGTCGTCAACGACAAGATGGGCTCGCCGTTGTCGCTGACCATTGCCAGAAGTTTTGTCGCCACTATCAGCGTCGGCGTCATCCTGATCCTGATGGGCCTGCTGAAGCCGTTCAAGGCTGCCGACGGGAGGTGGCGCCCGTGGCCGGCATGGCTGCGCTACGCCGCCGTCGCGTTGGGGCTATTCACCATCGCGTCGGCGCTGCTTGGCTATATCGGCCTTGCCATTTTCGTGTCGGTGCAGGTCGTGGTCACCGGCACGATCCTGGTCACTGCCTATATCGGCTTCCTGTCGGCGCGGGCGATCGGCGAGGAAGGCGGCTTCGCCAATAGCTCGATCGGCCGCTGGCTGTCGGCCAATTCGAGTTATGAAGAAACCGCGCTCGACCAGCTCGGGCTTGTCGTCAGCGCCGCCATCAACATCATGATCGTCCTGGTGTTCCTGCCGCTGATCCTGTTGATGTGGGGCTTCCAGCCCGGCGACATCCAGGCCTGGGCCTACAAGCTGGCGACCGGCCTCACCATCGGTTCGGTGACGATCTCGGTCACCGGTATCCTCACCGGCGTCGTCGTGTTCATCATCGGCTATTTCCTGACGCGCTGGTTCCAAGGCTGGCTCGACGGCTCGGTGATGGCGCGCGGCCGGGTCGACACTGGCGTGCGCAATTCGATCCGGCTGGCGGTCGGCTATGCCGGTGTCGCGGTCGCGGCACTGGTCGGCATCTCGGCGGCCGGTATCGACCTCTCCAATCTCGCGCTGGTCGCCGGCGCCTTGTCCCTCGGCATCGGTTTCGGCTTGCAGAATGTCGTCTCGAATTTCGTGTCGGGCCTGATCCTGTTGGCCGAGCGGCCGTTCAAGGTCGGCGACTGGATCGTCGCCGGCGATATCAGTGGCACGGTCAAGAAGATCAGCGTGCGCGCCACCGAGATCGAGACGTTCCAGCGGCAATCGGTAATCCTGCCCAATTCAAACCTGATCAACAATGCGGTCGGCAACTGGACGCACCGCAACAAGCTCGGCCGCATCGACATCAAGATCGGCGTTGCCTATGGCAGCGACGTCAAGCACGTGCATGGCGTCCTGTTGGAGATCGCACGCAGCCATCCGCTGGTGCTGAAGAACCCGGAACCCTTTGTGCTGTTTTCCAATTTCGGCCCGGCCGCGCTCGAATTCGAGATTCGCGTTTTCCTGGCTGACGTCCTGAACGGCAATATCGTCCAGAACGACATCCGCTTTGCCATCTTCGATGTGTTCGCCGACCAGCATATCGAAATCCCGTCGGCGCCGCGCGCCGTCGTCGAGACCAAAAAGCACGAGGCGTGGCCGATCGACGACGACAAGATCGAAGTCGAATTCGCCGAGCGGGAACAAGCGAAAGCACTAGCGGCGATCGAGGCGAAACGCCTCGCCAAGTCGGGACGCAAGGTGCGGAAGCCCGATCCTGACTAGCTGTTTGGAGCTTGCCTTCAAGTCTTCGGAAACCAATTGCGGCATGAATGCGGCATTCAGTTGCCGTTCAGCTTGCATTGCATATAAGCTCACATGCAAACGGCGAGAATGCCTTGCGAAATGCAACAGAGGCGGTGGCAACACCGATACTGCAAAATGTGGAAGTTTCTCGTCGCCGCCATCGCTTTTCTGGCCGTGGGCGGTTCGGCCCATGCCGCCAGCGCGGTCAACAAGGACGCCGAGACCCGCACACTGATCGTGACGGAAGGCGGCGGCAAGACCGAGCTGGCGCTGGCCGCCGGCGAAACCGTGGAATTCTGCTCGAGCGGCTGTTTCGTTACCTTGCCGAATGGCGACCTCGAGGCGCTGACCGGTTCGGAAACCATCGAGATCTCGGGCGGCGTCGCGCGCATCAAGTAATGTCGACGCCATGATCTTCAAGGCCGGGCAAATGCCCGGCCTTTTGCTTCTGGTAATCGGCGATCAAGGGGCGCACTTTTCTTCGAAGCTGTGCAGACCGGGCTCTTGCAGCGCCTTCATGCCGAGCAGGGCGAGGGCGCAAGTCTAACTGCATTTGATGGCTGGTGGCGCGGGCTTTTTTGGCGATGTCGCAAACAGGCTGCAAGCGCGCCGCCGCGCCGCCCTATAGTCTGCTCGCAATAGCATCTTGGAGTCGCGGGCAATGGCAGGGTTTCCGGAAAAGGCGAAGGTCGTCATCGTCGGGCTGGGCGGTATCGTCGGCGCGTCGGTCGCCCATCACCTGATCGAGCGCGGATGGGACGATATCGTCGGCATCGACAAATCGGGCATCCCGACGGATATCGGCTCGACGGCGCATGCCTCCGACTTCTGCTACACGACCAGCCATGATTTCCTGTCGTGCTGGACGACGCTCTATTCCATCGATTTCTACGAAAAGATGGGCCATTACGCGCGCATCGGCGGCCTCGAGGTCGCCCGCGTCGGCGACGACGCCCGCATGGCGGAGATCAAGCGCAAGATCGCCTCGGCGAAGGCCTTCGGCACACGCGCCCGCCTGATCGATCCCGCCGAGATCAAGGAAAAATTCCCGCTGATCGAAGAACAGATGGTGCAAGGCGGCCTGTGGGATCCCGATGCCGGCCTCGTCATCCCGCGCTCGCAGACAGTCGCCGGCAAGCTGGTCGACGAGGCGGAAGCCTCCGGCAAACTCAGGGCGTTTGCCAATACCTCGGCCAGGTCGCTCGTCATCGAGAACGGCCGCATCAAGGGCGTGGTGACCGACCGCGGCACCATCGAAGCCGACTATGTCGTGGTCTGCACCGGCATCTGGGGACGGCTGATTGCGGAAATGGCGGGCGAGGATCTGCCGGTCATGCCGATCGACCATCCGCTCACCTTTTTCGGGCCGTACAACGAGTTCGCCGGCACCGGGAAGGAGATCGGCTGGCCGCTGCTGCGCGACCAGGGCAACTCGGCTTACATGCGCGATACCGGCGATCCCAAGACCGCCGAAGGCGGGCAGATCGAATGGGGTTATTACGAAGAGACCAATCCGCGTCTTTGCCATCCGCGCGATATTCTCGAGAAAAATGAGGCACGGCTTTCGCCGTCGCAACGCGATCTCGACATGGAACAGATCATGGCGCCGCTCGAGCGCGCCATGGAACTGACGCCGATCCTGGGCGAGCTGGGCTACAATGAAAGCCACTCCTTCAACGGCCTGCTGCAGGTGACGGCGGACGGCGGCCCCTCGATGGGCGAAAGCCAGAAGGTCAGGGGGCTCTGGTATGCCGTTGCCATCTGGGTCAAGGACGGCCCCGGCATGGGCAAGCTCATTGCCGACTGGATGACGGACGGCCGCACGGCGATCGACCACCACGCCATCGACTATTCGCGTTTTTATCCGCACCAGACGAAAGAGCAGTTCATCTGGGACCGCTGCACCGAAACTGCGATGAAGGTCTACAACCCGGCGGTCCATCCGCGCGAACCCTTCTCCAAGGCCCGCAATGTCCGCCGTTCGCCCTTCTGGGAGCGCGAGAAGGAACTCGGCGGTTATTTCATGGAGCTCGGCGGCTGGGAGCGCGCCCATGGCTACGCCGCCAACGAGCATCTGCTCGAGAAATACGGCAACCGGGTGCCGGTGCGCCAAAACGAATGGGATAGCCGCCACTTCTGGCGCGTCTCGAACGCCGAGCATCTCGCGATGAGCGAGGATTGCGGCATCGTCAACCTGTCGCATTTCGCCATGTACGACGTCGAAGGTCCCGGTCATGTCGCGCTGATGGAATGGCTTTGCGCGGCCAAAATCGGCGGCGACGGCAATATCGGCAAGGGCATCTATACCCATTTCCTCGACCAGGAGGGTATGGTGCGTGCCGACCTGACCGTCATCCGCATGGCCGACCGCTGCCGTGTCATCGATGGCGCCGATGCCGGACCGCGCGACTTCCAGTACATGCGCCGGACGGCAGAAGACAAAGGCTTCGACGTCACCGTCACCGATGTGACCGAGAAATATGTGACGGTCGGCATCTGGGGTCCGAACGCGCGGGCGACATTGAGCAAGGTCGTGGAGAACCCCGACGGGCTGACGCCGGAGAATTTTCCCTTTGCCGCGATCAAGCCCGTCAGGATCGCCGGCAAGGACGTGACCGCCTTCCGCATCTCCTATGTCGGCGAGCAAGGCTGGGAACTGCACGTGCGCTACGAGGACGGCCTCGCTGTCTGGGACGCGCTGCGGTCGACCGGTGTGATGGCCTTTGGCGTCGAGACCTATGCCAACAGCCGCCGCATGGAGAAGAGCCTGCGCCTGCAAAACGCGGATCTGTTGACCGAATACAATCTGCTGGAAGCCGACCTTGCCCGCCCGAAGGTCAAGGAGGCCGATTTCTGCGGCAAGGCAAAGCATCTGGAATATCGCGCCCGGGCGCATCAGCCGGCCATGCTTTGCACGCTTATCATGACGGACAATACCGATTCCAACGGCGTCCCCCGCTATCCGGTCGGCACGATGCCGGTGATGGACCCGCAAACCGGTGAGACACTGGTCGATGAGCTCGGCCGCCGCTCCTTCACGACCTCGGTGGCCTATGGCCCTAGCATCGGTAAGAACATCGCGCTCGCCTACCTGCCCTGGGCGTATTGCCAGGAGGGCCGCAAGCTGAGTGTCGAATATTTCGGCGAGAAATACCCGGCCGAAGTGGCCGCCATCGGCTACAGACCGCTCTACGATCCGGAGAACCTCAATCCGCGCACCTGAGCATCGGGACGCGCTCGCAAAAACGTGACTGGAACAGCCGCGCTCTCCACCGGGCTTTCCTCTTTGTCGGCCGACTATTTTCGCTTACCGTGCGGCATGTCTGGTTTTGCCTATGCAAGACATCTCGTCTCGGGTGCCGCCGCGCTGGCCTCGGTGCTATGGCTGACTGCAAACTCTCGCGCTGCCGAGCTGGTCGATGTCGAACTGGTGCTGGCAGTCGACGTATCCTTGTCCATGTCGCCCGACGAGCTTGAAATCCAGCGTCACGGCTATGCGGCGGCGCTGACTCATGACGATGTGCTGCAGGCAATCGGCGAAGGCGCTCATGGCAAGATTGCCGTCACCTATGTCGAATGGGCAGGCGCGACCTGGCAGCAGATCGTTGTGCCGTGGACGGTGATCGCCAATCGCGCCGACGCCGAGCGGCTGGCAGCGCAGCTTTCCGCTCATCCGCCGGCCAGTGCCAGGCGCACCTCGATCTCCGGCGCCTTGGAATTCGCCAGCGATCTCTTTGCCGAAAGCGGCTTCCAGGGTGTCAAGCGGGTGATCGACATTTCGGGCGACGGCCCCAACAACCAGGGCGCACCTGTCGATATCACCCGCGAAGCCGTGATCAAGCAGGGCATTACCGTCAACGGCCTGCCGCTGATGACCAGGGGCGGGTTCAGCAGCGCTTATGATGTCAACAATCTCGACCGTTACTACAGCGACTGCGTCATCGGCGGGCCAGGCTCCTTCATGATCCCGGTCAATGACTGGACGCAGTTTCCGGAGGCCGTCCGCCGCAAGCTGGTGCTGGAGCTTGCCGGGCCGGCCTCGCCGCAGCGAGCGGCGGAAGAGGCGGCGCATCCGCCACTGGTGCTGGCACAGGACAGCCCCGTCACCGACTGCCTGGTCGGCGAAAAAATGTGGCGCGACCGCAGTTGGATGTACAACAGCCGCTAATGGCGAAGTTTGCTGCCGGCGGCCACATACCGCAGTGCAGCATCGGCTTCATTGACAAGCCTGCGGGCGTCTGTGACACAATTCCCATCCGAACAAAAAAGGGGAACCGACATGAACAGGATCGGAATTCTTGCCACAGGCTTGACGCTTGTCGCTGGGTTGTGCGCGCCGGCCATGGCCGCCACATCGGTCAGCATCGGCATCAGCGGATGGACGGGCTTTGCGCCGCTGACGCTCGCCAAGCAGGCCGGCATCTTCGAAAAGCATGGCCTCGACGTCACCTTGAAGAAGGTGCCGCAAGCCAGCCGGCCGCTTGCCATCGCCAGCGGAGACCTGCAATGTGCCGCCACCACGGTCGAGACCTGGCTGGTCTGGAATGCCAACGGCGTGACGACCAAGCAGATATTCCAGCTCGACAAATCCTACGGCGCCGACGGCATCGTCGCCCGCAACGACATCAAGACCGTTGCCGACCTCAAGGGTAAGTCGATTGCATCATCGGCGCCGGGCACGTCGCCCTATTTCATGCTGGCCTGGGTGCTCAACAAGAATGGCATGTCGACCAAGGACGTGAAGGTCGTCAATCTAGAGCCGGATGCGGCGGCGCAGGCGTTTCTTGCCGGACAGAACGATGCGGCAGTCACCTATGAGCCGTTCATCTCGGCAGTGCGCGAAAAGTCGGACCAGGGCCATATCCTCGTGACCACTCTCGACTATCCGATGGTGCTCGACACGGTCGGCTGCACGCCGGAGTTCCTTAAGGCCAATCCGGATGCGGCCAAGGCGCTTGCCGACAGCTATTTCGAGGCACTCGCCCTGATCAAGAGCGATCCGGAGAAATCCTATGAGACCATGGGCGCCGACGTGAAGCAGTCGGCCAAGGAGTTCGAAGAGTCGGCCAAATATCTGAAATGGGCGGACAAGGCCGAAAACAAGCAGTTCTTCACCAAGGAATTCCAGGACTTTTCCAAGACTGCCGGCGAGCTTCTGCTGCAGATGGGTCTGATCAAGGAAGCGCCCGACGTCTCGACATTGGCCGACACCAGCGCCGTCGCCGACTGACCGGCAGGATTGTCGCCCGGCGGCGGTGCCCTGCGCCGCCGCTTTTCATTCAGATCAAAGGACGGTTGACGATGCCGCGCCCCTTGCATCCGGTCTCGCCCGGCATTCGAACCGTGCTCGGCATCTCGTTCTTCGTGCTGTTCGTGGCGTTCTGGGCATGGATCACGCTTGGCGGCCACGTCAATCGCATATTCCTTGCCGATCCGCTGTCGATGGTGAGAGACGGCTGGCGGCTGCTGGTCGAGGACCGCTTCTGGCTCGACATCCTTATCACCATCTGGCGCGTCTTCGGCGGGTTTCTGATGGCGGCCATCGTGGCCGTGCCGCTCGGCATCGTGATGGGGGCCTGGAAGCCGGTGGAAGCGTTCCTAGAGCCGTTCGTCTCCTTCGCCCGCTATCTGCCGGCGTCGGCGTTCATCCCGCTACTCATCCTGTGGGCGGGCGTTGGCGAGCTCGAAAAACTGCTGGTGATCTTCGTCGGCTCGGTGTTCCAGATCATCCTGATCATCGCGGTCAAGGTCGGCGGCACACGGCGCGACCTGGTCGAGGCCGCCTATACGCTGGGCTCGTCCGACAACGGCATCGTGCGGCGCGTGATCATGCCGGCGAACGCGCCGGAGATTGCAGAGACGCTGCGGCTGGTGCTCGGCTGGGCCTGGACCTACGTCATCGTCGCCGAACTGATCGGCTCGTCGTCGGGCATCGGCTACATGATCATCAACAGCCAGTCGCGGCTGGCGACGGGGCAGATCATCTTCGGCATCATCGTCATCGGCCTGATCGGACTGCTGTCTGATTTCGCCTTCAAGGCGCTCAACCGCTGGCTGTTTCCGTGGAGCCTGGCGTGAGCAAGCTCCTCATTGAAGGCGTCTCGCGCACATTCGCCGGTGTCGGCGGCGGGCAGCCGGTCCAGGCGCTGATGCCGATCGATCTGGCGGTTGCCGCCAACGACTTCATCACCATCCTGGGGCCATCCGGCTGTGGAAAGTCGACGTTGCTCAGGATCGTCGCCGGCCTCGAAGCGCCGAGTGGGGGACGTGTTCTGCTCGACGGCAGGGTGGTGGATCGGCCGGGTCCAGACCGTGGCATGGTTTTCCAGTCGTATACGCTGTTCCCGTGGCTGACGGTCGCCGACAACATTGCCTTCGGCCTGCGCGAGCGCGGAATGGCAGAGCGCGAGCGCAGCGACATCGTCGCATCCTATGTCGATCTCGTCGGTCTGAGAGGTTTTGAGAACCATTGGCCGAAGCAGCTTTCCGGCGGCATGCAACAACGCACGGCGATTGCCCGGGCACTGGCCAACGATCCGGAGATCCTGCTGCTCGACGAGCCGTTCGGCGCACTCGACAACCAGACCCGCGGACTGATGCAGGAACTGCTCCTCGGCATCTGGGAGCGCCGGCAAAAGACGGTGCTGTTCGTCACCCACGACATAGAGGAGGCGATCTTCATGGCGTCGCGCGTCGTGGTGATGACGGCGCGGCCCGGCCGCATCAAGTCGGACGTTGTCGTCGACCTGCCGCATCCGCGCCATTACACGCTGAAGACCAGCCCGGAGTTTTCGGCACTGAAGGCGCGGCTGACGGAAGACATCCGCGTCGAGGCGATGCGCACGGCAGAAGCATTAAATTGATGCTTCTCCTACTCACCGTGCCGGATCAAGCCGCCAGAAGCTGCTTGCGGTCGACGCGTTCTTGTTGCGGCGAGCGGGCGTACAACTCGCGATAGCATTTGGAGAAATGCGAGGCGGAAACAAAGCCGCAGGCGACCGCCACTTCGACCACCGGTAACGACGACTGGATCAGCAGGTGCCGGGCGCGGTCGAGGCGGATCTCCAGATAATAACGGGCAGGGGAGCGCCCCATCTCGGTGCGGAACAGGCGCTCGATCTGCCGTCGCGACAGGTCGACATGGTCAGCGATCTCGATCAGCGAGAGCGGCTCGGAAAGATTGGCCTCCATCAGCTCGATAATGGTCAGCACCTTGGAATTCTGCACGCCAAGGCGGGCGCGCAGCGGCAGGCGCTGGCGGTCGGTCGGGCTGCGCACGCGATCGGTCAGCACCTGCTCGCAGACGCGGTTAACGAGGCTTTCGTCGAAATCGTCGCCGATCAGCTTCAGCATCATGTCGAGCGCGGCGGTGCCGCCGGCGCAGGTGTAGATGTTCTGGTCGACCTCGAAGAGGTCCGCGAACACATTGGCCTTGGGGAACGCCTCGGAAAAGCCCGGCAGGTTCTCCCAATGGATGGCGCAGCGTTTGTTGGACAGCAGGCCGGCGGCGGCCAGGATGTGCGCGCCGGTGCACAGGCCGCCGACGGCAACGCCGCGATTGTACTCCTCGCGCAACCAGGCAAAGGCCGATTTGTTCTGGTAGCGCTCGACATTGATGCCGCTGCAGACGATGGCCATGTTCGGCCGGTCCGGTCCGGACATTTTCTTGCGCTCTTCCTCCAGCGAGGTGTTGACGGCGCATTCGACGCCGTTCGAGGCGCGCACCGGCTTACCGTCGATGCTGGCGAGCCGCCAGCGATAGGCTTCATAGCCGAGCATGCGGTTGGCCGAACGCAACGGATCGAGCGCCGTTGCGAAGGCGATCATGGTGAAATCGGGGACCAGAAAGAATACAAACGATCGCCGGATGGGGTGCTTTACGACGTTCACGGGTAGATCCTCACGCTGCAATGGCGCGAACAGGATGTCGCGATCAGCATAGCGACATCAGGAAAAACGTTTCCTGTCAATTGGCTAGACCGCAACGGAAAGACTTTATTTGCGACATGGGTCGCAAATGGGCAATCACTGTGCGGCGAAGGACACAACATGCCGCCGGATCGACCAAACGAGCCGACGCAGTCTGGGCACACGAAAACGCCGCCTCGGCAAAGCCGAAGCGGCGCTGGATCGACGTCGAAGCAGCGCTAGCCTGCTTCCGCCAAGACGTGCTGCCTCAGGCGACAAAGCCGAGGCGCGCGGCAGCCATGGCGCCGGTCTGGCCGGGCATGGTGTTGGCCAGGCGCTGGCGCTCCAGCGCGGTCGTCAGGTTCATTTCGCGGCGGGCAAAGAGGCGGGCAAAAAGCTTCATGATCATCTCCATTCGGTTGCTCAGACGGGTCGCCTTCGCTTGATGGAGTGGGGCAGCTCGTTTGTTGATGATGATATAGGCTTACGTCAGGGGAAACTAAATCGCAAAAGCGAAGCACTTGATATGAAAAGCGACACGGAATGCGACAAATTTGGGCATTCTGCCCAGGATTTTCGATTATTTACAATGTGTTGATTGCAAGCGCGGGGTGCTATGCGACTTGCTCATATGCGGCATGCGACGGCGACATGGCACGGGAAAATCATTTGAATACAAACAAAAAGGCCTGCCGGGCTGATCTGCGCGGCAGGCCTTCAGCTGTTGATACACACGGTTTACTTTGCTCCAGCCCAAGATCCCACACCATGGCGAGTGCCGGTCTTGGCATCGGCAGCTTCGGGCCAGCCGATGTCCTTCTGCAGTTCAATCGGCAGCGCGTGGATGGCGCGTTCAGTCTGGTAGCGGGCACGGGCCTCGCTGAACTCGGTCGCGATCCGACCGATGGATGACAGGATAGACATCTCATTCTCCTTCGCGTTGGGCCGGGATTATCCCGGCGCTTGCAGCGTCAGGCGATACACCCGGTTTGTTTCAGCTTCATTTCGTGTCGATTGCAGGTCCGTGTCATGGTTGTTTCGGGACCACTTCGACGCGTCCTGCCTTCGATGGAGTTGACTATCCTCCCAAACTGATGTTCAATCAAACGAAATGGAATGATGGTTTGCATCAGAAAAATTGAAGGTCGCCTCCCATGAACGCCCCACTCAATCATCCGCTGCCGCTGCTCGATCTCGACGTTCTGCGCACTTTCGTCGCAATCGCCGAGACCGGCAGCTTCACCACTGCGGCCAATGCGGTCTTCCGCACGCCGTCGGCCGTTTCCATGCAGATCAAGAAGCTGGAGGACATCCTCGGCCGCTCGGTGTTCGTGCGCGACGCCCGTTCGGTGACGCTGACCACCGATGGCGAGATGCTGCTCGGCTATGCGCGCCGGCTGCTGTCGATCAATCGCGAGGTGGTGTCGAAGTTCATCATTCCAGACATTGTCGGGGTGGTGCGACTCGGCTCGCCGGACGATTACGGCGAACGTGTGCTGCCGCATGTGCTGAAGCGGTTCGCACAATCGCATCCATCGATCGCGGTCGACGTCACAATCGACCAGAGCGTCAATTTGCGCCGGCGCATGGATGATCGGGCACTCGATATCACGCTGCTCACCAACTCCTACAAGACCAGCGCGATCGGTGCTGAAGTGCTACTCACCGAGCCGATCGTCTGGGCCGGTGCCAAGGGCGGTTGCGCGCATCTGCGCGAGCCCCTGCCGGTCTCATTGTGGGAAGAGGGCTGTGCCTGGCGGGCAGGGGCATTGGAGGCGCTTGGCCGCGAGGGCCGCAACTACCGTATCGCCTATATGAGCGCGCACACGGCCGGCCAGCGCGCCGCGATCATGGCCGATCTTGCGGTCGCCCCGCTGCCGAAATCGTTCCTCGGCAGCGACATGGTCGAGCTGTGCCCGAAGGACGGCATGCCTGATATCGGCACCTATAACCTCGCCATGGTGGTGACGCCGGACGCCAGCGCGCCGGTAAAGGCAGTCGCCGACCATATCCGCGCGACGTTCGAGATGTTCAGGGAAACTGGGAAGTTCTGACCCAAACTATGACCTGAGCGGCGCAACCAGATCGCGAGGGGTTCCGTCGCGGTCTGTCCTCTGCAGCGACAACTCTCCTGCCTTGGCATGATAACTGTCGGATTCGTTGGTCAAGAAGGCCACTATACTGTCACGCGCGCGCCGCGCCTCCGGCATGTCGATCAACGGCCACACATGGAACATGCCCTGCTCATGGACGACCTCAATTTCGACGCCGGCGGCGCGTGCCTTTTCCGCGAAAACCAGATTGTCGGGGGTGAGCAGGTCGCGTGAACCGGTCAGCAGCAGCGTTTTGGGCAGAACCGATAAGTCGCCGTAAACCGGGCTGATGCGCCAGTCGGTGGGATCTATGCCGGCGCTGTAAAGCCGGATCGCCTCGCGCCCGCCGGCAATGCCCAGCCACGGATCGTTGCGTTCAGCCTCATACATTTCTGGATTGGCGAGCGACACGTCGAGGCCGGGCGAAATCAGCACGTGGCGTGATGGCAAGGGCAGGCCGTCTTGCGCAGCCATCATGGTCAGCACGACGGCCATGTTTCCGCCGGCGGAATCGCCCATGAAGATGATGTCATCCGCCCTGGTTTCGCCGAACATCTGGCGGTAGACGGCGCCGACCATACCGAACATGGCGTGAAAATCGTCTTCGGGAGCAATGGGATAGATCGGCACGGTGATACCGAACCCGAGGCGGTCGGCCATGTCGGCGATCAGCCGCCAATGGTAGGGCGTAATTTCAAAGACGTAAGCGCCGCCGTGCAGGTACAGAATCCGTCTGCGCTCACCAGCCTTGGGCGCGATCTCGTAGACGGGAAAGCCGTTGATCGTGCGGGTTGTGATCTCCAGGCGCGCCCTCAGCGGCGCGGGCGGCTGATGGTTTTCCGTCTTGCGCGCGTAGGCGATCCAGCGCTGCAGGTTCTCGGGGCTGGAAAACGCCTTCTTGCGGCTGTACCTGAGGATGAACGACACGACGTGGCTTTTGAGACTGGGCATGCAGATACACGGACTTCGGCTGAGCCGACTAAGAGAACCCCCGACCATTTCGAAGATTGTGTCGCCACCAAAAAAGTCAAGATTTATGCAATCTCAACACGTTGGTTTGATCCCAGCCGGCGACAAACCGTCCGGTCCATGAAGTCGCTGGCCCACCCGGGCCGCTCAGCTCGCGGCAGCAACGTGGCGTGCAGCCGATTGTCGGATAGGGTCAAGGCCACATACCGACCCTGGCGTGTGCCGAGCAGCTTGCATTTGTCGGCGAAGGTCATCAGCGCGCCGAACCCAGCAGCAGGGCCGCCAGCTTGGCCTGCGGATCATCGCGCTGCGACACGGGCCAGCCGATATCCTTCTGGATTTCGGACGGCAGGCTGTTGAGTGCGCGGATCGACTTGCTTCTGCTGTGTGCATGCTTGATGGCCGCGCCATAGCGGCCGAGCGTTCCAAACATCGACATCTTGATCTCCCCTGGAGTGTTGCGGCAACGGAAATTGCTTCTCGCTGCCGTTCGATGCCAGCTAAATGCTCCGTCCCTGTATCTGCGAGATTTCACGAAGGCGCAGTTTCGTTTCCAGATAGGCGCGATTTGGAAACATTTGCATACAAATGAAATCCGAGCGGAATGCCGTTGTCGACACCTGGATGACTGTCGCGGTGGCAAGAACATGTGACCGATCCGCTGGTTTACAGCGCCCGGCGTTGTTAGTGTCTTGATCCCATAGACGAGAGGTTGTGATGGGCAGCGCCGACGCAATCAGTGAAGTGCCGTATGCACTAGGTCATTCCGAGTTGGAACTGCAGCGCCTCAGTGCCCAGGCGCGCCTCATAGATCCGATCACGCGACGGTTTTTCATGGAGGCTGGAATTGCTCCCGGAATGCGCGTGCTCGACGTCGGTTCGGGCGCTGGTGATGTCGCCATCCTGCTTGCCGATTTGGTCGGCCCGACGGGAAAGGTTGTCGGAATGGATACTTCCGCCACGGCGCTCGACGTTGCCCGGCGTCGGTCGCCGCGCTCGGATTGAACAATGTGACGTTCGATATGGGTGATCTGACGCAGATGCATCCGGCGCAGCCCGTCGACGCAATTGTCGGCCGCTACGTCCTGCAGTTCATGGCTGATCCTGCAGCCGCATTGGCCCAACTGAAGACCCATTTGCTTCCTGGCGGCATCATCGTCTTCCACGAGTTGGATTGGGCTGGCGCGCGCTCGGTGCCACCTGCGCCGCTCTACGACCGCTGCTGTGCGCTGTGCGCCGAAACCATTCGCCGTCTCGGTGCCGAAACCGGCATGGGTCCGAAATTGCAGGCCGCATTTGTGAAAGCCGGTATTCGTCCACCATCGATGCGACTTGAATCCGTTGTCGGTGCGGGCCTGGCGGATGCAGACAAGCTCGATCTTGTCGCTGATCTTGTGCGGACGCTGCTACCAGACATGGAGCGTCTCGGAATCGTCACCAAAGACGAGATCGATACCAAAACCCTGTCGGCAAGAATGCTCGACGAGGTCGTTTCACTCGGAAGCGTGGTCATCGGGCGGGCGGAAACCGGTGCGTGGTCGCGCATCTGATTGGGTCTCAAGCCGTCCGGCGTTTCTTCACCCCCGGCCGCGCCGCGCGGCGTGGCCTTCCCGCGAACGCCGCCGCGGGGCAGCGTCGCCGGCAATGCCGTCTTCGCTCACCGTCTTGCGCGGCGGCAGTTTCACCGCCGCCGAGAGCTTTGGGAACGGGTCGATCTTGTTCGGGAGCGCCATGGCATAAACGAAATGTTCCTGGAATTTCGGCTCCAGCGCCGTCTCGATCTTCTCGATCTTACTAACGGTTTCCTCGATCTCGCGGCGATAGCCACGGTTCAACAGCGCCATGCGGGCGCCGGCGCCGGCCGCATTGCCAACGGCCGAGACCTTGTCGAGGTCGCAATCCGGGATCAGGCCCAGCACCATTGCGTATTTCGGGTCGATGAACGAGCCGAATGCGCCGGCGAAGTGGATGCGGTCGACATAATCGGTGTGCTGCTTTTCCATCAAAAGCTTGGTGCCGGCATAAAGGGCGGCTTTGGCAAGCTGGATAGCGCGCACATCAGTCTGGGTGATGGTGATCTTCGGCTCGCCTTCCTTCAGCACATAGGAGAAGGTGCGGCCGTTGGCGATGACGCGAGGCGAGCGGCCGCTCAGCGATCCATCGACGACGCCGTCCTCGGAGATAATGCCGGCGAGGTACATCTCGGCGACCACCTCGATGATGCCGGAGCCGCAAATGCCGGTGACGCCGGTCGCCTGCACGCTGTCGAGGAAGCCCGGCTCGTCGGACCAGAGTTCCGAACCGATGACGCGGTATTTAGGCTCCAGTGTTTCGGGATCGATACGGACGCGCTCGATGGCACCCGGTGCGGCGCGCTGGCCACCGGAGATTTCCGCACCCTCGAAGGCTGGGCCGGTTGGCGACGAGGCCGCCACGACCCGCTGGCGATTGCCGAGCACGATCTCGGCATTGGTGCCGACATCGACGATCAGCATCATCTCGTCCTGGCGGTGCGGGCCTTCCGACAGCGTCACGGCGGCCGCGTCGGCGCCGACATGGCCGGCAATGCAAGGCAGCATATAAAGCCTGGCGCCCTGGTTGAGCTTCAGGCCGATATCCGATGCCTTGATGTGCACGGCGCCAGAGACGGCAAGCGCGAAGGGGGCGCCGCCGAGCTCGGTCGGATCGATGCCGAGGAACAGGTGATGCATGATCGGATTGCCGACGAAGACGGAATCCAGGATGTCGTTGCGCTGAACATTGCCTTCGGCGCAGACCTTGTCGACAAGACCCGAAATGGCCTCGCGTACGGCGACCGTCATGCCTTCGCGCCCATCCGGGTTCATCATCACGTACGAAACACGGCTCATCAGATCCTCGCCGAAGCGGATCTGTGGATTGGATGTGCCCGACGAGGCGGCAACGCGGCCCGACAGCAACGACACCAGATGCATGGCGATCGTGGTCGAGCCGATATCGCAGGCAAGCCCGTACGCCTCGTTCTTGAGGCCGGGCCACAAAGCGATGACCCGTGCGGTCTCGCTATCGGTGTCCTTGTGGATGGCGGCGGTCGCGGTCCAGTTGCCTTTGCGCAAAATGCCTTGCACCTGCGGCAACAGATGGAAATCGAAATCGAGGCTCTTGAGGCCCCAGTCCTTCATCAGCGCGATCTTCAGGCGGTCGAGGTCGCCGAGCGGCTTGTGCATGTCGGGTTCTTCGATCTCGACATAGCACATGCGGATTGCCGCATCGCGGGCAATGACCCTGGTGTCGGCATCCTTGCGGATGGTCTGCGCGTTGATGACGGTGTCCTGCGGCACGTCGACGACGAGATCGCCGAGGATCTGTGCCGAGCAGGACAGGCGGCGCCGCTCGGGCAGGCCGCGCACGCGCTCGTAGCGCTCTTCCTTGGCGCCCTTGGGCGAGAGGTGATCGTTGGAGGAAACGATCTTGTGCTTGGCGAAATTCCCTTCCTGCACCTCGACCTGGCAACGCCCGCAAGTGGCACGCCCGCCGCACACGCTCTCGACATAGACACCGAGCTGGCGCGCGGCATCCAGCACCGGCGTGCCGACCGGAAACCGCCCGCGCTTGCCCGACGGCATGAACAGCACGAGCGGATCGGTGATGTTGACGGGAGAGTTCATACGTTCCAGACTTTACTTTCTACGCTGCTCGGGACTTGGCCACGGCAGCGATGCCGCTGTGTTTCGGTTCCTCCCCAGTCCTAGGCCCCATATCGTGTCGGCCAAGCCATGGCTCAACCCCGTGCCATCCGCGCTTCGCGGCCGCCGCGCCTGCGTCCGCCATTGCCATTGCCGTCGCCCGGCGCGTTGACCTGTGTCCGGGCGGCAACGGCCTGGCCGCCTTCGGCAGGCTTGTAGTCCTTGTAGGTCCTGATCCAGTTGGTACAGTTCTCATCGGTGCCGTTCAGCACGTTGGCGCCGCGCACCGCTTCCATTTCCTGCGGCCGCACCGGATTCATGATCGCCGAGGTCATGCCGGCGCCGATCACCATCGGGATGAAGGCGGCGTTGATGCCGTGACGGTGCGGCAGGCCGAACGAGATGTTGGAGAGGCCGCAGGTGGTGTTGACCTTGAGCTCTTCGCGCAGCCGGCGCAGCAGGGCAAATACCTGGCGGCCGGCATCGCCCAGCGCGCCGATCGGCATGACCAGCGGGTCGACGACCACATCATGCGCCGGAATGCCGAAGTCGGCACAGCGCTGAACGATCTTCTTGGCCACGGCAAAGCGCACATCGGGGTCCATCGAAATACCGGTCTCGTCGTTGGAGATGGCGACGACCGGAACATTGTATTTCTTGATCAGCGGCAGGATGGCTTCGAGCTTTTCCTCCTCGCCGGTGACGGAATTGACCAGCGGCCGGCCTTTGGCGACCTTCAGCGCCGCTTCGATTGCCGCAGTCACGGAGGAGTCGATCGACAACGGCAGGTCGACCAGGCCTTGCACGATCTCCAGCGTCTGCACCAGCAGCGCCGGCTCGGTGGCGTTAGGATCGACTGCGGTGACCCCGGCATTGACGTCGAGCATGGTCGCCCCGCAGGCGGCCTGCTCCAGCGCATCCTTGATGACGGTCTCAAAATTGCCCGCGATCATTTCGGCGGCCAGCTTTTTGCGGCCCGTCGGATTGATGCGCTCGCCGATCACGCAGAAGGGCTGATCGAAGCCGATGATGATTTCTCGTGTCGCCGAGGCGACGATGGTCCGGGTCATGAAATCTCTCCGTCGTGATATAAAGAGTTCTTTATATCGTTATCTGTTTCTGATCAAGCGAATGCTGACGATTCGCGCCGTCAATGCGCAGTCTTGACCATGTCGACCTGGGTTTCGGTGAGGTCGTCATGCAGTATGTGGTCGAGCCGGTCGGCAACGAGCTGGTCGTCGCGGCGGATTTCGCGCTTCCACGGCCGGCGGCCCTTCAGCACGCCGGATTCGTCGACGATCTCGGCGACGTATTCTTCCTGGCGATAGGCCATCACATGGACGCCGGACACACCGGGAATTTCCTTCACCTCATTGATGATGTCGATGCAGAGCTGCTTGCCTTCCTTCTTCTGATCCTGGGCGCCTTCCAGGCGCTTGACGATCTGATCGGGAATGTGAATGCCCGGCACGTTGGATCGGATCCATTTGGCCGTCTTGGCCGAGGCCAGCGGCCCGACGCCGCACAGGATGAAGCATTTCTCGGTATAGCCGAGATCGCGGACCTTCTGCATGTAGTCGCGGAACATCGGTACGTCGAAGCAGTACTGGCTCTGCACGAACTGCGCGCCGGCGGCGATCTTCTTGCCAAGCCGATAGGGCCGGAAATCGATCGGCGGCGCGAACGGGTTAATGGCCGCGCCAAGGAAAAGCTGCGGCGGCGTCGTGAGTTTGCGACCGGACAGGAATCTTCCGTTGTCGCGCATGATACGGCAGGTTTCGAGCAGCGACATGCAGTCGAGATCGAACACCGGCTTGGCGCCGGGCTGGTCGCCGGCCTGCACGCCGTCGCCGGTCAGGCAGAGCATGTTGGCGACACCCATCGCTGCACCCCCAAGCACGTCGCCTTGGATGGCGATGCGGTTCCGGTCGCGGCAGGCGATCTGCATGATCGGGGCATAGCCCATGCGGGTCAGCAGCGCGCAGATGCCGACCGACGACATGTGGCAGTTGGCGCCGGAAGCGTCGACGGCATTGATGGCGTCGACCCAGCCGTCGAAAATCCTGGCGCGGTTGTAGACGTCTTCCGGATCGGCGCTGTCGGGCGGATTGAGCTCGGTCGTGACTGCGAACTCGCCGCGTCGCAGAACCCGCTCAAGCCGGCCGCGGGAGGTGTGGCCGGGCAGGGGATCGAGCGGCAAATGGATGCCGGCCGGATTCTCGTCTAGCTGGCGGCCGATCATGCCGATGCTCCGGTGTTCGTAGTATTCTGGGCCGCATTGCGGGCGGCCGCGGCCTGCGCGGTGACCCGCAGCCAGGCGGAGGTTTCGCGCAAGGACTGATCCACCGGCTTCTGCACGTCAAAAATCTTGTCGCCATGCACCATATTCTGCGAGCCTTCCCAGGCCTTGACCCAGACGCAAGGCATGTCAGGCTCGACCTCGCAATTGCCGTTCGCTCGGACACCGCCGCAAGGGCCGTTGCGCAATTGCTTGGGGCAGTTCATCGGGCACGACATGCCGGTCGAGGAAAGGATGCACTGGCCGCACATGCGGCAGTCGAACATGAAGCCCTTGACGCGCTTTTCGACAAACTTCACCGGCCCTTCGACACGGCTGTAGCCGATGCCCTTCCATAGTGGGTGGAGAGCCAGGAACATGTCGGCGAACCTGGCGTAGAACCATTCAAGGAGCCGCGAGTGCCGCACCGACCAAAGCCGCACCGCAAACGAGCGCTGCACGCGCCGCTGCGGCGACACGTCGGCCGGCTTGTAGTCGGATTTCGGTGCCGCCTTCTTGACGATGGTCGCCTGGGTCACGCCGGCTTGAGCCGTCGTCGCCGGCATTGATTGGGGATCAGACATTTTCTTTGCCGCCCGCCTTGACCAGAGCGACCAGCCGCTCACGGTCGTACTTCGCATCAAGTTCCTGAAGGGCCTTCTCGGCCTCGACTTCAAGATCGTCACCGACTGGGATGGGCTCTGCCTTGCGCCATTCGGCAAGATAGTCGTCGGTGCCGCCGGCGCCGGTGCGCATGGCGCACATGTCGATCGCCTCGGTGAAGCGCAACGGCAGTTCGCGTTTGGCGTTCTGCCGGCCCTTCTTGACGATGACCTGGGCGGGGATGTCGCGCCAGTAGACGACGATCAGATCGGCCATGAATTCCTGCTCCTGCAGAGCGCCGCGCGTCCAATCGAACGCACAAACGATGCTCTACCACCTAACTCCGCTGCATCGCTCCGTCCGAAGATCGATTCCGATCTTTTGGGCCGGTGCAGTGGTTTCGAGCATTGCCGGAAGCGTTGTTGGGCTGCTTGTTATGGGACGACGCGGGCGCCTTCAAAAGCGACGCAATCGGCGGCCGCGGCTGAAAGCGGACTTTCTTCCAGCGCTGGTCAGCCGGCGCGGCCATCGAAGCTGCCGACCAGCTTCCTGTGGAAGCGCACGTAACCTCGTTCGGTCGTGCGTAAATGCTCCGCGACGATCTCATGGAAGCGCGGCAGGCGATGGAAGGGAACGGCCGGATAGGAATGGTGCTCCGAATGGTACGGCATGTTCCAAGCGACGAAGCGCACCAGCCTTGTAGTGAAGGTGGTGCGAGTGTTCTCGAGCATGTTGGTGACATGCGGGCACATCGCATGTTCGGCCAGCAGGTAGGCCCGCAAAAACGGCTGTCCGACCAGCACCGGCAGGATCCAGACCCACAACGGCAGCTCGGACTGCGCGGCTAGCGATGCGGCCAGCAACACCGCATAGCCGATCAGGAACAGCCGCGCTTCGGCAACCACCTTGCCGCGACCCTTTTCCGGCACGAAGCCGTCGCGATTGCGGCCGGCCGCATTGGTTGCGATCACGCGAGCCATGCCTATCCAATAGGGGCCGCCGGACAGATAGAGCAGATATTGGCCGATGGTCTCCGGCTTCGGCGCCATCAGTTCGGGGTCGTTTTCCCGGTCGTGTGTATGGCGGTGATGGGCGAAATGGAAATAGCGGAACCATGCCGGCGGCAGCAGGATTAGAAAGCCGGCCACGGCGGCAACAGCGCGATTGAGCCACGCCGTCCTGAACGCCGTTTCATGGATGGTCTCGTGCAACGGCGTGAAGAAGAAGACGATCAGGATTCCCTGCGGCAAGACGAGAAGCGGCCAGAATGGGATGCGGGCAGCGATCAGCGCGCCCAGCAGGATAACCAGCCCGCCATGGCCGGCCAGCCGGACAATGCCTGGCCCGTCAAGCCTGGCGGTGAGGTCGCGACGGTCCTCGACCGAAAGACCGGCAATGATGGTGCGGTGGTCGATGTCGCTCATGATGCAATGTTAGCGGCAGGTGGCCGTCCGGTAAATCGGCGCGTCACCAGACGCCGTTCCTTATCCCGGTCCAGCCTTGCCGCTGCGCCCGCCCGAGAAGCAATTGCTTTTTGGATTCAGGGGTTTCGAGGATGACGCTGACAGGCGCGAGGTGGTCGGCGATGGCGTTGACGATCGCCCAGATATGCGGGCCGCCTTCGGTGACGACGACGATCGGCCGTTGGTTTGTTTTCGACCGTGCCATGCTTCGCGACCCTACAAAGACCTGTTCTTTGCGCGCGAATGCAAGATCGGCCGGGTTAACCCTTGGTGATCGGAGGGCTCAGCGCTTGAATTCGAGGATGTCGAGCTTCGATTCGTAGTAGGGCGCCGGGAACTCGATGCGCCATTCGCTGGCGCTGTTGCGGAAGGCATAGCCGACCTGGTCGCTTTCCGGGCCGCTGCCGTAGGGCTTTGCCGGATTGTCGTTGACGTAGAAGGAACCGAGATAGACCGCGCGTTTCTCGCCATCGTCGAAGAAGCGGCCCTTGGTGCGCTGCGAGCCGGTGATCTTTTCCAGTCTCCAGCCGGAACCGTCGTCGCTCACCTTGCATTTGAACCAGCCATAGATGACGAGCGGGCTCAATCCGCCGGCCTTCATGGTGCGGCATTGCCAATTGCCGGTCAGGTCCGTATCGGAAAAAGAAACCAGCGGCTTTGCCAGCAAGGCGTCGAGCTGCTTGACCTCGGCGGGATCGCCGGCCTTCGCCTCGTCAAGCGCTGCCTTGCGCGTCTCGCCATATTTGTCGAGCCGCGCCTTGTCGGCGGCGGTTATCAGCTTCTGCACCTCGCCATCGGCGAACGCGGGCAGGGCAAAGCAGAAGACAACTGCTGCGGCAGTGATGAGGCGAGCGATCATCGGTGGCGTTTCCCTTTTGATGGCTGGAGCAGCCTGTTTTCTTGTCTGGCGCATACCTTAATGTTTCGCCGCGCTCTGTCATCCGTGCTTGAGCATCGACGGCAGAAAGGAGGTGGAAAGAATGCGGATCTTGCTGACGGGATCGTCCGGTTGGCTGGGCCTGGCCTTGGCGCCACGCCTGCGGACTCTCGGCCATGACGTCACCGGCCTCGATCCCGTCCCATCCTCGGAAACGCCAATCGTCGGCTCAGTCGCCGATCGCGACCTGGTCATGAGGGCGGTCGAGGAGAACCGCATCGAGGCCATCATCCATAGCGGCGCGCTGCACAAGCCCGACATCGAACGTCATCGCAACGAGGATTTCGTCGAGACGAATGTGCGCGGCACGCTCAACCTGCTCGACGCGGCGGCTGCATTCGGCGTTCAGCGTTTCGTCTTCACGTCGACGACATCGCTGATGATTTCCCAAACCATCCGCACCGGCCTCACCGGCGGGGCGCGCAAGGCGGCATGGCTGACGGAAGACATGTCGCCTGAACCGCGCAACATCTATGGCGTCACCAAGCTTTCAGCCGAACACCTCTGCCAGCTCTATCATTTGCAGTTCGGCCTGCCGGTGGTCGTGTTGCGCACCGCCCGGTTTTTTCCAGAGGCAGACGACATGGCGCATGTGATCGAACAGTCGGACGCCAACACCAAGGCCAATGAGCTTTTGTTCCGCCGGCTGACGGTAGAGGATGCGGCCGACGCCCACATCGCTGCCCTGGAGAAAGCGCCGCAATTGGGCTTCGACATCTTCATCATCTCAGCACCGACGCCATTTCAGCCCGATGATTGCGGGGCATTGATCGCCGACGCACCGTCGGTTGTCGCACGCTATTTTCCGGATTATCCGGCACTCTACGCGAAGAAAGGCTGGACGATGTTTTCGTCGATCGACCGGGTCTACGACGCGTCGCGAGCGAGGGACCGGCTGGGTTTCGTCTGCAAGACGAGCTTTGCCGATGTGCTCGCAGGGCTCGAAGCTGACGAAGGCTTTGCCTAGAAATATCGTCAAGCCTGGATTGCAGCGCGGGCCAGTTCCTTTGTCAGGTCACCATAGCCGGTCGAGCGCCGCTCATAAGCGAGGCCGAGCATTTTCGCCGCCTTTTCGGCGACCTTGTCGAGTTCCGGGTCGTCGGTCTGAGCGATATAGATCAGCTTCTCGTAGTTGCCGAAATAGTCCTTGATCAGCTCCGGGTGCTTGTCGAGGCCGAGCGGCTTCATGAAGAATGCATCGAATTGCCGGCAGAGGAAATCGGTCATGTAGAACGACATCATGTCGTCATCGGCGACCTTCGCATAGGCATCCATGCCCTGGTAGAAGGCAAAGCAATGCGGCCCGGCCATACGCTCGACGCCATGCTTCTCGCAGATCCGATCGAGCAGGCCACCCGTGCCGCAATCGGCATAACCGACGAAGATGTGTTTGTAGCCGTCCACCTTGGCCTTGGCGATTGCCTTGTCCATGGCCGGCGCGATGCGGTCCGGATAGAAATGGAACTCCGCCGGCAGGCAGGTCAGGTCGAGATGGTCGAGCCCGAGCTGCTCCTTGACCGCCAGAACTTCGCGCGCAATCATCCCGCAGGCGATGACGAGCAGCCTGTCACCTTGATCTGATCGTTGTTTTCGCGCGGTAGTCATGGAACCAGTCTAATCGATCTTCGTTGCTGTCCAGCGAATTTATTTGCTGAGGGAGACACCATTCATGAAATTGTTCCGCGGTGCGCCAATCGCTATTCTCGCCTGCGCCTTGGCTGTTTCAGCCTGCGCCAACACGGTGCGCGGCGTCGGTAAGGATCTCAAATCCACTGCGAAGGCGGTTGACGATACCGTCAAGAAACCCTGATCTGCACGATTTCAAACATTTGGGAATAAAAAAGCCGCACTGCAAGGCGCGGCTTTTTTCGTCGGTGCCGAATTTGTTAGCTCAAGCCGAAGCGCGGACGTTGTGCTTGCGCTTCATGAAGTCCTTGGCGGTCTCGACCGCCACCGCGGCGTCGCGGCAATAGGCGTCGGCGCCGACGGCTTTGCCGAATTCCTCGTTGAGCGGTGCGCCGCCGACCAGCACGACATAGTCGTCGCGAATGCCCTTTTCCTTCATCGTATCGATGACGACCTTCATGTAAGGCATGGTCGTCGTGAGCAGCGCCGACATGCCGATGATGTCGGGCTGGTGCTTTTCGATGGCATCGAGATATTTTTCGACCGCATTGTTGATGCCAAGATCGATGACGTCGAAGCCGGCACCTTCCATCATCATGCCGACCAGGTTCTTGCCGATGTCGTGGATGTCACCCTTGACGGTGCCGATCACCATCTTGCCCTGCTTCGGTGCGCCAGTGGCGACAAGCAGCGGACGCAGAATGAACATGCCGGCCTTCATCGCGTTGGCCGACAGCAGCACTTCGGGAACGAACAGGATGCCGTCGCGAAAGTCCTCGCCGACGATGCGCATGCCTTCGACCAGAGCCTCGGTCAAAACCTTGTAAGGCTGCCAGCCGCGCTCGAGAAGGATGTTGGTGCCTTCCTCGATCTCTTCCTTCAGCCCGTCGTAAAGATCGTCGTGCATCTGCTGCACCAATTCGTCGTCGGAGAGTTCCGAAAGGATGATCTCGTCGTCGGCCATTTTTTCTCAGGCTCCTTGCCGGCTACAACTATTGCGGCAGCTTAAAAATATCGCGTCAATACCTAACCTGCGCGGGCCGGTTGTCCATAGCTGATTTGCGACTTCCCGCAAAACGAAAGCGACCGTAAATCTCCTGGAATTCTTGTCGATTTTGCGACAGGCGTTGGCGCTGGCGGGCCGTTTCGAATAGGGTGCATGGCTACGATCCGGCCAGAGACCGCAATATGCGGCCGCAAACGGATTTCAGGCCGGTACAAGAGCCCGGCCGGAGTAAATCAGGCCAGAACGAAAGCCAGGGAAGAACGATCATGAGTGAGAACGCGCCGGTCGATCAGGAAGCGTCAAACGCACGGCGCGGGCGCGCTGCCAGCGGTGGCGCCGCAGCCCGACGGGCTGCGCGTTCGGGCGGCGGCCCCGGCACACAGCTCACCTATATCAAGCGCAAGATCAACGTTTATGAAGTGCTGGACGAGGAAGGGCTGGCGCTGATCGAAAAGAACACCGACACTGTGCTCGAAGAGATCGGCATCATCTTCCGCGACGACGCCGAGGCACTGCAGCTTTGGAAAGAGGCGGGCGCCGACGTCAAGGGCGAGCGGGTGCATTTCCCCAAGGGCCTCTGCCGCTCGCTATTGAAGACCGCTCCGTCCGTCTATACCCAGCACGCCCGCAACAGCGAGCGCTCGGTGCAGATCGGCGGCAACGCGACAGTGCTCGCGCCGGTCTATGGACCGCCCTTCGTGCGCGATCTCGACGGCGTCAGGCGCTATGCGACGATCGAGGATTTCCGGAATTTCGTGAAACTCGCCTATATGGCTCCGTCGATCCACCATTCCGGCGGCACGGTTTGCGAGCCGGTCGACGTGCCGGTCAACAAGCGCCATCTCGACATGGTCTACAGCCATATCAAATATTCGGACAAGCCGTTCATGGGTTCGGTGACGGCACCCGAGCGCGCTGAAGATACGGTGGCAATGGCCAAGATCGTGTTCGGCGACGATTTTGTCGAGAACAACACGGTGCTGACCAGCCTGATCAACGCCAACTCGCCGATGGTCTTCGACGAGACCATGCTGGGGGCGCTGAAAGTTTATTCGCGCCACAACCAGGCCTGCATCGTCACGCCGTTCATCCTTGCCGGAGCGATGAGCCCGGTGACTGTCGCCGGCACGCTGACGCAGGTCCTGGCCGAAGTGTTGGCCGGGGCCTCGTTCACACAGCTGATCCGTCCGGGCGCGCCGGTGCTGTTCGGCACCTTCGCCTCGTCGATCTCGATGCAGTCGGGCGCGCCGACCTTCGGCACGCCGGAGCCGTCGCTGGTCTCCTATGGCGCTGCACAGCTTGCCCGCAGGCTCGGCCTGCCGTTCCGCACCGGCGGTTCGCTCTGTGCCTCAAAAATCCCCGATGCGCAGGCCGCCTATGAGAGCGCCAACACGCTGAACTCGACGATCCTCGCCGGCACCAACTTCGTGCTGCATTCGGCCGGCTGGCTCGAGGGCGGTCTCGCCTCCTGCTACGAAAAGTTCATGATGGATATCGACCAGCTCGGCATGACGCAGAAGTTCTCCGAGGGTGTCGACCTGTCGGAAAACGGTCAGGCGATGGATGCCATCCGCCAGGTCGGCCCAGGCAGCCATTACCTCGGCTGCGATCACACCCAGGCCAATTTCCAGACCGCGTTCTACCGTTCCAACATCGCCGACAACAATTCCTACGAGCAGTGGCTGGCCGAAGGCGAAAAAACCGCGCCGCAGCGCGCGAACGAGCTCGCCCGCCGCTGGCTCGAGAGCTACGAGGCGCCTTATCTCGACCCGGGCATCGACGACGGGCTGAAGGACTTCATCGCCAGGAAGAAGGCGTCGATGGCCGACGCCTTCACCTGAAGGGAGCCCGAATCAGGCGGGGCTAAAGTCGCCAACATCATCCACAAGGAAGTCTGGCGGAGCGCCTTCTCCGACCCGGACAAGAAGGGATGATACTTGAGCGCGGCATGACGGAAACCATCGCGGCTGCGCTTTCCGCCAACGGCCTCATTCTGCGTGGCGGCTTCAATTTTGCAGGCGGTGGGGAAACACCTTCCGGTCTCTCCGGCAACGCCGCCAGATCGGTCCTGCTGGTCGGGCAGGCAGGTGCCGCACCTTGGCCGCACTTCCTGCGCTGGCTGGAGAAACAGTCACAGCCGCTTGATGATCCGCTCGACGCTTGGTCTCGCGAAGCGATCGGTGTCGTGGCCGAAAGATTCGGGGCACGCGCGGTGTCGCCGTCCGACAGGCCTTATCTGCCGTTCCAGCAATGGGCGATGCGGGCGGAGGCGCTGAAGCCGTCGCCGCTCGGCATCCTCATGCATCCGCAATACGGGCTCTGGCACGCCTATCGCGGCGCGCTGCTGTTCGAAGACGAATTCGCGCTCCAAGAACCCCGCGACGTGATCCACCTTTGCGATACATGTTTGGAAAAACCTTGCCTGAAATCCTGTCCGGTCGACGCGTATTCTGCCGATGGTTTTGCGCATGAAACCTGTCTGACGCATGTGCGTGGGCAAAACGGCGCGCCCTGCCGGACCGGCGGCTGCCTTGATCGCAATGCCTGTCCTTACGGCACCGATTATCGCTATCCGGCCGAGGCTCAGGCCTTTCACATGGCAGCATTCGCGCGTTTGTAACGTGACTGCCCGCCAAAAAGATTCTTCCCATCGCCCCAAGGAACCGCCATTAGCCTTCGTCCAACAGGCAAATGATGGCGATGATGCTGGACGAAAGCGAAGCCTCCGACGCCGAACTGATCGGGCGAGCGAAGGGCGGAGACCGGGCTGCTTTCGGCAAATTGCTCGAAAGACACTATGGTTTCGTCTATCGCGCCGCCTATCGCTGGTGCGGGAAAAAGGCCGACGCCGAGGATATCGCCCAGGAAGTCTGCGTCCGGCTCGGCCGGGCGATACGCGACTATCACGGCAGCGGCGCCTTCACGACGTGGCTCTACACCATGACGCTGAATGCGGCGCGCGACATGATGCGCAAGACCGCGCGCGAGACAGTCAAGACCGAGGCGTATGGCGCCTATGCGCTGATTTCGGGGGAAACCTCTGCAGAGCTGGAAGACCCGGCCGAGGCGCTCTGGACGGCGGTGCGCAAGCTTCCTGACAAGCAGCGCGACGCGGTGCTGCTGGTCTATGGCGAAGGGCTGAGCCACGCAGCTGCCGCCGAGGCGATGGCGATTTCGGAGGCAACGGTTTCCTGGCACATCCATGAAGCGAAGAAACGGCTGAAGACGCTGATGCGTTCAGCCGGGGAAGTGTGACCATGGTCGACGACAATCAACTGAATAGGCTGCGCGATATCGCAGCACCGGCGCCCGGCGCGGATGCAAAGGTGCGTGCCCTCGAGGCCGCGCTGCGCGCCTATGACATGGAAGAAAAAACTTTGCCGGCCGCCCAAGGATCGGTGAGCGGGCTTCGTCTCACAGAGCGAGCACAAAGGCTCTGGAGCGAAATCATGCAAAGGAAACTCTTCGCCACGCCGGCTATTGCCGGGCTTGTTGCCCTGCCGATCGCCGGATATGCCACCATCCATATGCTGGGGGAATCCAAATTCGGCGGGCCCGAATTCGGCGGCGACGAAAAGATCACCGAGACGCTGGCTGACAAGCCGGCGACCGTCAAACCGCCGGTCGTTGCCGAAGCGGACAAGCAGAAGAAGGTGGACGCCGACAGCGAAAGCCGCGATGCCGGCGAGGCGCTTGTGGCGCCGACATCGCCGCCGAAAGCGGAATCGACCGCAGTCGGCGGGTTGACGCAGCAGAACGTGCTCACCCGCAATGCACCCGAACCGGCGCAGAGCGGCGGGTTTGCGCTGGATGGGGGTGCAAGCTCCGCTGCTCCGGCAGTCGATGGCGGCGCGCGGGTCGGACGCATGCCCGGTACCGTTGCCGATTCCAAGCTGATGGCACAGCAGCCCGCGGCTGCGCCGGCCGACCAGATGCTGCCGCACGAGGAAAACCGCGACCGCGTCAAGGATTTCAAGACCAATCCGGTGCATGCCGCACTCGAAGACCCGGTGTCGACCTTCTCGATCGATGTCGACACCGCTTCCTATTCCTTCGTCCGGCGCTCGCTGAAGGACGGTTTTGTCCCGCAGGCCGATACGGTACGCGTCGAGGAGATGGTCAACTACTTCCCCTATGACTGGAAAGGCCCGGACTTGGCCTCGGTGCCGTTCAACTCGACGGTCAGCGTCATGCCGACGCCGTGGAACGAGCACACCAGGCTGATGCATGTCGCCATCAAGGGTTTCGACGTGAAGCCGGCCGAGCAGCCCAAAGCCAATCTGGTCTTCCTGATCGATGTGTCGGGCTCGATGAACGAACAGGACAAGCTGCCGCTCCTGCAGTCGGCCTTCCGGCTGCTGGTCAACAAGCTGAGGCCCGACGATACCGTCTCGATCGTCACCTATGCTGGCGATGCCGGTACCGTGCTGGAGCCCACCAAGGCTTCGGAAAAGGACAAGATCCTCGCTGCCATCGACAATCTGGCATCCGGCGGCTCGACGGCAGGCGAGGCGGGCATCAAGGAAGCCTACAGGCTGGCGCAGAAATCCTTCGTCAAGGACGGCATCAACCGGGTGATGCTCGCCACCGATGGTGATTTCAATGTCGGCCAGACCGACGACGACGATCTGAAGCGGCTGATCGAAAAGGAGCGCAAGACAGGCGTGTTCCTGTCGGTGTTCGGCTTCGGCCGCGGCAATCTGAACGACCAGATGATGCAGACCATCGCCCAGAACGGCAACGGCACCGCCGCCTATATCGACACTTTGGCGGAGGCCGAGAAGGTGCTGGTCGAGGATGCCTCCTCGACACTGTTCACCATTGCCAAGGACGTGAAGATCCAGGTCGAGTTCAACCCGAACAAGGTCTCGGAATACCGGCTGATCGGCTACGAGACCCGCGCCTTGAACCGAGAGGATTTCAACAACGACCGCGTCGACGCCGGCGAGATCGGCTCGGGTCATTCGGTCACCGCGATGTACGAGATCACGCCTAAGGGCAGCGGCGGCGAACAGATCGATCAGCTGCGCTATGGCCAGGCCTCGGTGAACAATGGCGGCGTCGCCAATGCCGACGAATATGCCTTCGTCAAGATCCGCTACAAGCTGCCCAACGAGGACACTTCGAAGCTGATCACCACGCCGGTGACGTCAGCCAACGAGGTGGCGTCGTTCGACCAGGCCAGCACCGACCAGCGTTTCTCCGTTGCCGTCGCTGCCTTCGGCCAGAAGCTGCGCGACGAGGATGCGACCGCGAAGTTCGGCTACGACAAGATCATGGAGATTGCCACCGCGGCCAGAGGAGCCGACCCGTTTGGGTACCGGTCCGAGTTCCTCTCGCTTGTGCGCCTTGCCTCGGCGCTGGGCGGTAACCGGTAGTGGCAATGATGGCCGGTTTCTTTCAGATGGGATCGTTCTGACAGGAGGAGCCGGCCTATGGGCGGGTGAGGCAGGCCGGCGAGGGAAACCTTGCCGGCCTTTTTTTGTGGCTGCATCGCTTCGCGGACCGCCTCGCAACCGAAAGCGTCAGGCGCGTCCGCGCCGCCGCTCGCGGCGGGCTTCGCTGGTTTCGGCGACGTTGACCGTCGCCTGCTTGTTGCGCATCGGGCCGATGCGTTCGACGATCTGCTCGACGGTCGGGCGATCCGACTTGGTGTGCGCATCGAGCGCCTTGCGCATGGCGGCAAGGTGCTGGAATGAGGTGCCGCAGCAGCCACCGACGATTTTGGCGCCGGCATCGACGGCGAGGCGCACATAGTCGGCCATCAGCTCGGGTGTGCCGGAATAGTAGATCTCGGCGCCGCGAAATTCGGGAATGCCGCAATTACCCTTGACGATCACCGTTGCTTCCGGCTTCGCCTCGGTCATGTCGAGCAGCGAGGCGAGAATGTCGGAGGCGCCGACACCGCAATTGGCGCCGACACCGAGCGGCGTCTGCGACAGGCCGTCGACGACACCGTGGATGTCCTTCGGCAGCAGCCCCATCATGGTGCGGCCGGCGGTGTCGAAGGAGCCGGTATAGGTATAGGGCAAGCCGACGCGGATGGCGGCTTCGGCGGCGGCACGGATCTCGTCCGGCGCCGACATGGTTTCGATCCAGGCGACTTCGGCGCCGCCGGCCTTCAGCCCCCCGATCTGCTCGGCAAAGGCCTCGACCGCCTCGTCATAGGTCATGGCGCCGAGCGGCACCAGCAACTCGCCGGTCGGGCCGACTGAGCCGGCCACGATCACCTTGCGGCCAGCGTTTTTTGCAACGGCGCTTGCGATCTCGGCGGCGCGCCTGTTCAGAGCGTAGACCCGGTCCTGCGCATGGTGCAATTTCAACCGGTGACGAGTGCCGCCAAAAGAGTTGGTCAGGATGATGTCGGCGCCGGCATCGACAAAGTTCTGGTGCAGGCTGGTGATGGTGTCGGGCGCGGTCTCGTTCAAGAGCTCGGGAGCCTCGCCGGCCTCAAGGCCCATGGCGAACAGATTGGTGCCGGTGGCGCCGTCGGCGAGCAGGACGCCCTTTTCGGCAAGCAGCGCGTCGATCGGATTGGTCATGGTGAAATACGCCTTCCCGGGAGAATAACTGAGATAAGGATATAAAGAACTCTTTATGTGGCGTCAATGTCGGCGCGAAGAGCAACCGGTCAAAACCGCATCTCCGCCAGCTTTCGTGTGAAGTTGGCCGCCTCATGCGCGTTGACGTCCGCGGCACGGATCAGATTGTCGAAATGGCTGGTCAGGATGCGGATCGGCTGGGTGGCATTCAGCACCAGATACATGTCGCCGACGTAAATGGCGGCGCGATAAGGCCCGAAGATGGTGTAGGGGATCGAATAGCGCATCCGCCCGTCATAGAGAAACAGGCGGAAGGTGGGATAGAGGTCGTCGAGCAGCGTCGCCATGTGCAGGAGTTGCTGGTGGCGGTCGGCCTCCGGGAAGCGGTCCCACACGCCCAGCCCGCGCGCGAAAATCTCCAGCGTGTGGCGCGGCATGCAGACTTCCATGTCGGTTTCGGGCCGTCGGTTGTAGTCGATGCGGTACTGCGTTTCGCCGGCCTGTGCCTCGCGGCTCTTGTTGGCGATGACGGCTTCGTAGTCGACGAGCGCCTCGGTGCGCAGAAGATCGGGAATGCCGGCCGGCACGTAGCGGATTTTCGTTCCGGCCGCCTCGGCATGCCAGCGAGCCAGCAGCGTACGGTCGAAGCCGTCCGGCGCCTCCTCGATCTCAAGGCTCTCGCGGATTTCGCCGGTGACGCCCTCGTCGTGGCTGAGGCCGAGCAGCCAGTCGAGCGAGACTTTGAATTCGGCGGCGATGTTGAGCAGGGTTTCGGCGCGGGGAAGGCGGGTCGAGGCGCCGGAGAGCAGCTGCGACAGCGCCGAACGGTCGATGCCAACCGCGGCGGCGAAGGCCGACTGGTTCAGATCGGACCTTGTCAAGAGCATTTTCAGGCGCTCGCGAAAGATCGTCGACAGGTCGCGCTTGTCCAAATCGCCACTCCACCAGATAGGAGGAAAAAATTGCGCTGAAGCCGCGGACGCGGAGCTTCAGGCGTAAATGAATCCGGTACGTTGTTTACAATGCATAACATATGCAGCTGAAAATGCGCAATCGCAACAGTTTGTGCGCTTTATCGCGTTGCAGCAATGCAACGCTCCTGACACAATGCTGTCAGGAATCAAGCGGGTTCCGGCGACTGAAAGGCAGTGGTCGATAGCATGACGAGCATGGGCAACAGGCGACACGGCGCGGCGACCATCGAATGGCCGACGGTGTTTCTCGCACTTTTCTGCTACGGCGGCTGGCTCGCTACCGGCTTTGTGCTCTGGCCCTCTTACCCGCTGCTGGCGCTTGCCCTTCTGGCCCTGATTGCGGCGCTGCAATCCTCGCTAATGCACGAGGTCCTGCACGGCCACCCAACCCGGAACGCGCGGCTCAACGAAGCCATTGTGTTCCTGCCGATTGGGCTTGTCTGGCCGTTTCGCAGGTTCAAGACCATTCATCTGCGCCACCATGCAGACGAGCGCCTGACCGATCCGCTCGACGATCCCGAAAGCTATTACAAGGCGCTCTGGCAGCACGAAGAACTGCCGTCGGCGATGAAGTTCCTGCTGAAGATCAACAACACGATGCTCGGGCGTTTGGTGCTCGGTCCGTGGCTTTCCTGCATCGGCTTCTTCATCGACGACGCCAGGCAGGTTGCCGCGGGCGACAAGGTCGTCCGCAGGGCCTGGCTACTGCACGCGATCGGCCTCGCCATCGTGCTGCCCGTCGTGCAGTTCGGCTTCGGCCTGCCGTTGTGGCTCTACGTTCTGGTGCCGGTGTGGCTTGGGCAATCGCTGATTTCGATCCGCACCTACGCCGAGCACCAATGGTCGGAACATCCGGAAGGCCGCACGATCATCGTCGAGCGCTCGCCGCTATCCTTCCTGTTCCTCAACAACAATCTGCATTTCGTCCATCACAAGAGCCCGACAGTGGCCTGGTACAGGCTGCCGAAGCTGTTTCACGACCGCCGCGACGAGTGGCTGCGGATGAACAATGGCTACGCCTATCCGAACTATTTCGCGCTGCTCAGGGCCTATGCCTTCAAGGCGAAGGAGCCGGTCGTCCATCCCGTGCTGCGGCGCATGCCGGAACCGGGACGCGCGTTCAAGCCGCGTGTCAGGGCGCGCAGCCTCAACGGGCTTGGCAGCGCACCGGTACCCGCCGAGCCGCCGAAGGAATGATTTTTGCATTGTCGCAGGCGGTGCCGCGCGGACGACGCTTTCCTGACCTTGTCAATTCCCCGCATAACGGTCAAATCCCGGCATGAGCGAATTCATTGCGGCTCTGCCGATGTATGACTGGCCGGAAGCGCGGGACGAGGTCGACGCGCAATGGGCACGGCTGCGCGATGCTTTCAGAAAAAAAGGCATCGATGCGCCGGAGACGGTTATTCGCCGCAATGGCGATTTGCCTCCAATGCCTGGCGGTATTCGCGACGATCAGGGAAAACTCATCGCGCCCGATCCGGCGACATTGCCGCCGGACGAGCTGGATTTTCACCGGCTCTGGCTGCACCCGGCGCTGCTCTTTGCGCAAACCTGCTGGGGACCGATGGAACTCGGCCTGTCGCAACGTGTCCAACTCGTCGGCCAGCCGCATTACGATGCCTTCGAGGGCGGACACGGCGAACTCTATTCGAGCGCCATCGTCATGAGGGCGGGCGAGGCATCGCCGGCAAGGTCGCCGGCCGACGGCAGCGCCGCCATTCCGCTCGATCTGCTGCGCGGTAAACGTTTCACCTTCAATAGTCTCGATTCCATGTCGGGCATCATCGCGCCAAGCCGCGACCTGCAAGCATTGGGCGAGAGTTTGGATATCTTTTCCGCGCTGAGCGAAAGCTTTGGGCACCGTGCTTCGATCGTTGCTGTTGCCGAGGGCAGCGCGGATGCGGCGGCGATTGATTGCGAGAGCTGGGCGCTGGCGCAGCGTTTCGAGCGTACGGCGCAGAAGGTGACGGTCGTCGGCTGGACAAGGCGGCGCAAAGGCTTGCCGTTCATCACCGCCAGAACGACACCGGAAGAGATTGTCGCCGCGATGCGCGAAGCGATCGCCGCGCTCACATAAAGCGCGTTGCGTTGGTCGTCCTCATGCAACGGGCTTAGGTTCCTGTTTAGGCATGTCGCTATCGCAAAACCGCTGCACACCCTCAGGTCAAGCCCGAGGACATGCTTTTGCGCGACATGCATTAGCTTCGCTCAGCCGCCAAGCAGCCGCTCGTCGAGCGGGTAAGTCGAAAGCTTCTCATTACCGGTCTCGGTGATCAGGATCTGTTCCTCGATCTTGACGCCTTCGTAGCCGCCAAGCCGGCCGATATAGCTCTCGACGCACAGCACCATGCCAGGTTCGAGCACTCCGTCGGGTGTGTCGTCGGTCCAGTCGCTAGCATGCGGCAAGGTCGGGTATTCGTCGGCAAGGCCGACGCCGTGATAGAGCACCCCGTAACGGGCCGGGAAGCAATCTCCCGGCGGCACCGACGAGCGCTCGACGAGGTCGCGGAACGATACGCCCGGCCGCATCAGCTCCGTATTGTGGGCGATCTGGTCGGCGGCGATCCGAAACAGGCCGCGCTGCTCCTGCGACGGCGGCGCGTCACCGCAAAGCCAGGTGCGCGAAAGGTCGGCGCAGAAGCCGTAGGGACCGATCAGGTCGGTATCGAAAGCGACGAGCTCGCCGGACTCGATCGTTCGCGACGAACACTCCTGGAACCATGGATTGGTGCGCGGGCCCGACGACAGGAGCCGGGTTTCGATCCATTCGCCGCCGCGGGCGATGTTGCCGCGATGGAGTTCGGCCCACAATTCGGTCTCTGAAATCCCCGGCCTCAGCGCCTGCTGCATCTCACCCATCGCCGCCTCGCAAGCGACGATCGCTCGGCGCATGGCAAGGATCTCGTTGGGCGATTTGATCAGCCGCGCATTTTCCAATACCGCCTCGCCATTGCCGGTCGAAATGCCGAGACGGGCGAGCTCTTCGATGCCCTCGAGATTGATGTGGTCGACGGCGATACGGCGATTGCCGCCGCCGTGTTCCGATACCACCTCGGCGATGCCGGCTGCCCAGCGGCGGACTTTTTGACCGGTCAGCTCGCCGCTGTACAGATAAGCCCACGACACCGCCGGCCGCACCTCGTCGACGACGCCGGAATGATCGGAAAGATGCTCGCAGGAGAAATAGTCGAACAGCACCACCGGCCCATCGGTGGCGACGAAACAATGCCTGGTGGAATTGTGCGCGACCCAGAGCTGCATGTTGGTCGCGTCGGTGGCGTAGCGGATATTGACCGGATCGTAGAGCAGGGCTCCCGCATAATCGCGGCGCTTCAGCTCGGCGCGGATGCGCTCGAGCCGGTATCGGCGCATGGCGGGCAGGTCAGGAGCAGCAATGCCCGCCGCCTGCCATTCGGCTTCCGCCAGCGCTCCATAGCCCAGCACATGCTGGTTGAGTTCAGCGGCCTTCAGCCGCGATTTTTTGCGCAGCGCATCGATCGAGCCGGCCGGCTCGAACGGCATGATCTTGCGATTATGACGGGGCCGGTCAGTCGGGTTCCTGTCCACCCTCGGCTCCTTCGCTAACAGCTTCCTTGGGCGCCGTGCCTCCTCCCTTCGCCATTCTCTTCAATCTTATATAGGCGCCGGGCCGGGCGGACTTGTCGGTGCCACGCAACAACGGAACCATGATTTGCCGCGGTTGGCCGTCCGGCTCATAGCCGGCCGCTTTGAGCTGGTCCAAAATGACCGGCCGCGGATCGTCGCGGTCAAGCCAGACGAGTACGGCCGGCTCCCGCATCAGCGTTTCGAAACTAGGCACTTCCTGGTCAAGCGCAACCAGTTTTTCGTCGACCAACCGCAGGTTTCCGACCCATGCACCGTCCGATATTGCGGTTTTGACCGGTCCGTCCGCGGTCAGTTGGCGATAGAGGGCGGGGTAATCCACGCGGATCATCCGCGACAGGCCACTTGTCCCGTTTATCTGGACGTACCAGGTGGCGGGCGCGAGCAGCACGGCGATGGTCGCTCCAGCCGCGATCACCAGGAGCTGCGTATTCCGGCCGCGCGGCGCCAGCCGTTCCATAGTGGCGACGATGGCCAGAGGCAACAGGAACAGGACCGGCAGCAGCCAGCGGTCCTTCACCACCGTCACGCCGGTGGCCAGCACAAGTGTAGCCAGCATGGCCAAGCCGAGCGCCAAGGTACGCCACAACAGAATTTCCCGGGCCGGACCTTTCGGGTGCCGCTCGGGGAAACGCAACTTCCCCAGCCAGAATGCCAGGGCGGAAACGAGCACCGGCAAGACCGCGAAATTGAAGGTCCCCATGATAAACTTGCCGGCGCCGACAAAGGCCGCCGCCATGCGCCCTTGTTGCGAGTCTATTCCGAACTTCTCGCCTCTCGACAACAAGTCGGCGGGATGCATGAGGCTCCAGTAGGTGGTTGGCGCCAGCACCAATATCGCGACCGCTATGCTGATGGCGAACTTCGGATCAAGGATCGCGCTGCGGCATTCGCGCAGCGACAGCACTGACGCAACAAGGGCGACCACGAGGAAGACATCATTATATTTGGCAAGAATTGCCGCCGCGGTGGCCAGGCCAAACGCCGCATAAGCGATCATGCTTCGCCGCTCGAGAAGATAGGCCATGGCGAGCAGGAGCAGCGAGCAGAAGCCGACGACGGCGACGGAATGCGACAAGGCGCGCTGCGATTCCCAGACGATCTGCGGGACCGTAAACAGGCCGAACATGGCCGCCGCCGCTGTCGCTTTGGTGTAGCCGAACCGCCGCATGGCGGCGAACACGCTGCAGGCGGCAAGGAACAACACGGAGTATTTGACGAGCTTCAGCGTGAAGATACTGGTACCGAAAACATGCGCGGCCAGCCAGTTGATCCAGGTGTAGAGGGGTGGTTGCGAGCCGCCATAACCGGCCCAGAGATATGGAACATAGATCAGCTGCTCCGCATCGTCGATGCCGACGCCGGTGCCCGCCCAAGCGCTCAACAAAGACAGTGTGATGGTCTGCAAGGTTAAGTAAGCCGCGACCATGACGATCGCGGCCGGGAAGGGGCCGATCCGTCCCTCGGCCAGCCACTCGGCCCATCTCGGATTGTACTTCAATGAAATCTCATCGCCCTTGCCAGCAGAGTGTTGCCGGCTGCGCTAGCATGGAGAGTATGCTCGCACAATGCGACCGGCCGGCTGCGCCTACATCCGCATCTTCTCGCCGCTCGGGTCGAAGGGCGGCTCGACGTTGATGCGTGCCGGCCGCCGGTGGCCGAGGATTTCGATTTCGAACAGTCCGGCGCTCTCGTTCTCGGCAAGCGCTGCCGGCACATAGCCTTGCGCCATCGACTTCTCGACATAATGCGCATAGCCGCCGGAAGTGACCCAGCCGACCACGCGCCACTCGCCATCGACAACGCCGCGCACGGCAGACGCGCCTTCGGCGGCGTTCGAGCCGCGCACTTCGTTACCGCCCGCGTCGAAGCGCGGCGCGCCATAGCCATGCGGCTTTTCCACGGTGCCGTAATCCTTGTCGCCGACCTTGGCCCAGATCGGCTCGTCGCCCATGACGTCGGCGTCCGCGGCATCGACGATGAAGGAAACGCGGCGCAGCTTCGGCCCTTCCGCCTGTACCTTGGCCGCTGCCTCCCGGCCGATGAAATCGTTCTTCTCCAACTTGATGAAGCGGTCCATCGCGCCCTCGAACGGCCCATAGATCGGACGAAGCTCGCGGAACCAGGTCGGAAAGTTCTTTTCAAGCCGCATCGAGAGCAAAGCGCGCATGCCGAAATCCACAAGGCCAAACTCTTCGCCGGCCTCCTTGATCGCCTTGTAGACAAGGCGCTGGTAGGCAGGCGGCATCCAGATCTCATAGCCGAGGTCGCCGGTATAGGTGATGCGGTTGACCATGCAGGGCGCGCCGCCGACCGCCATCTCGCGGAAATCCATGAAGCGGAACGCCTTGGTCGAGATGTCGACATCGACCAGTTTCTGCAGCAGGTCGCGGGATTTCGGCCCTGCGATGGAGAGACCGACCAGCGTCTGGTCGAAGCGATGGATGCGGATGCTTCCATCCTTTGGCAGATGCTTCTCGAACCAGCGCATGTGGTATTTTTGCGCGGCGGAAGAGCCCCAGATCATGAAGCGTTCTTCGCCCGCCTTGGCGATGGTGAAGTCGCCGATCAGCCGGCCGAACTCGTTCAGCATCGGCGTCAGCACGATGCGGCCGGTCTTTGGCATGCGATTGGTCATCAGCCGGTTGAGGAAATCCTCGGTCCCTGGCCCGGAGACTTCGTATTTGGCGAAGTTGGCGATCTCGGTGACGCCGACCCTCTCGCGGGTGGCGCGCACTTCCTCGCCGATCGGGCCGAAATCATTGGAGCGGTGGAAGGACACGATATCCTTCGGCTCTGAGCCTTTCGGCGCGAACCAGAGCGGGGTTTCGAGACCCCAGCTGTCACCCATGACGGCGTTGTTGGTGAGCATGGTGTCGTAAAGCGGAGTCGTCTGCGCCGGTCTTGCCGCCGGCAATTCCTCGTTGGGAAAGCGGATGGAGAAACGGCGCGAATAGTTTTCGCGCACTTTTGCATTGGTATAGCGCAGCGTTGCCCATTCGCCGAAGCGCGCAACGTCCATTCCCCAGACGTCGAAACCGGGATCGCCGTGGACCATCCAGTTCGACAACGCCAGGCCGACGCCGCCACCCTGGCTGAAGCCGGCCATGACAGCGCAGGCGCACCAGAAATTCGTCAGACCCTGCACCGGGCCAACCAGCGGGTTGCCGTCGAGTGCAAAGGTGAAGGGACCGTTGATGATCTGCTTGATGCCGGCCTTTTCGATGCCGGGGAAATGCTTGAAGCCGATCTCGAGCGACGGCGCGATGCGGTCGATGTCAGGCTGCAGCAGCTCGTGGCCGAAATCCCAGGGCGTGTTGACCGGCGACCACGGCTTGCAGGCCTTTTCATAGGTGCCGAGCAGGATGCCGTTGCGTTCCTGGCGGGTATAGATCTCGCCCTTGAAGTCGAGCACGCCGATCATCTCGCGGCCGGTCGACCTGTTGAATTCCTCGACCTCGGGCATGGGCTCGGTCAGGAGATACATGTGCTCCATGGCCAGCACCGGCAGCTCGACGCCGACCATGCGACCGATCTCGCGCGCCCACAGGCCGCCGCAGTTGACGACATGCTCGGCTTTGACCGTGCCTTGCTCGGTGACGACGTTCCAGGTGCCGTCGACCTCCTGCGTCAGCTCGACGACGCGGTTGCGCAGTAAGATCTCGGCGCCCAGCTTCCTGGCGGCCTTGGCATAGGCATGGGTGGTGCCGGAAGGGTCGAGATGGCCCTCGACTGGATCCCACATGGCACCGACGAAGTTTGTCTCATCCATCAGCGGGAACATTGCCTTGGCTTCGGACGGCGTGATCAGTTCGGTGTCCATGCCAAGATAGCGGCCCTTGGCGTGGGCGAGCCGAAGGAAATCCATGCGCTCGGGCGTGTCGGCCATCATCACGCCGCCGGTCAGGTGCAACGAGCAGGATTGGCCGGAAATCTCCTCGATCTCCTTATAGAGCTGCACCGTATAGGCCTGCAGCTTGGCGACGTTGGGATCGCCGTTGAGCGTATGGAAGCCGCCCGCCGCATGCCAGGACGAGCCGGAGGTCAGCTCCGAACGCTCGATCAGCATGATGTCGGTCCAGCCAGCCTTGGCCAGATGATAGAGCACCGAGCAGCCAACGACCCCGCCGCCGATGACAACCGCTTTTGCATGAGATTTCATGAAGATAGTTCCGTTTTTGAAGAGATTGAATCGAGTGAGCGGGGCGCGAAAACAAAGCGGAGATCGGATACTGCGAGGTTTTCGGCCAGCCTGCCATCAAGACGGAGTGGGGGTCGACTGTTCATTAAACCAGTGATCAGAAATCGGTCGGCGCGCCGCCTTCGGCCCGGCGCTTGTCGACGAACGCGTTGAGCTCCTCGCGGATCGCCGGATCCATATAAGGCTCTTCATAGGACGCCAACCGCTCCTTCCAGACGCGATTGGCCTTTTCGAGCGCGGTCGGCGATCCCGCCTCCGCCCAACTCTCGAAATTGCGCCAGTCGGAAATGATGGGCGCATAAAAGGCGGTCTTGTAGCGGTCCTGTGTATGCTGAGTGCCGAAGAAATGGCCGCCGGGGCCGACCGACCGGATGGCGTCGAAACCGAGCGCTTCCTCAGAAAGATCCAGCGGCGTCAGGAACTCGGCGACCATCTGCAACAGGTCTATGTCGAGGATGGTCTTCTCATAGGAGCAGCGCAGGCCGCCTTCGAGCCAGCCGGCGGCATGCATCATCAGATTGCCGCCGCCCTGGATGGCGCCCCACAGCGAGAACACGCTTTCATAGGCGGCCTGCGCGTCGACCGTGTTGGCGGCGCAGGTGTTGGAGGTGCGGTAGGGAATGTTGTAGCGGCGGGCGAGCTGACCGCCGACCAGCTGCGCCTTCATGTATTCCGGCGTGCCGAAGGCCGGCGCGCCGGACTTCATGTCGACATTCGAGGTGAACCCGCCGTAGCCGACAGGTGCGCCCTTGCGCACCATCTGCGCGAAGGCGATGCCGGACAGCGCCTCGGCATTCTGCTGCACCAGCGCACCGGCAATCGTCACCGGCGCCATGGCGCCGGACAGGGTGAAGGGCGTCACGATGACCACCTGGCCCTTGCTCGACATCTGGATGATGCCTTCCATCATCGGCACGTCGAGCTTGAGCGGCGAATTGGTGTTGATGATGGTGAATACCGACGGCTCTGCGAGCAACTGCTCATGGCTGATGCCGCGCGCGATCCTGGTGATCTCGATCCCGTCGACGTTGCGCTCTTTGCCGAGCGAATAGATGTGGAACATCTTGTCGGTCAGCGTGGCGAGGTCACGGATGCATTCGAGGTGGCGCACGGACGGATGGATGTCGATCGGCTCGACCGGATAGCCGCCCGTGCAGTTCAATATGTTGTGCATTTGCGCAAGCTTGAGGAAGTTGCGGTAGTCCTGCTGGTTGCCTGGCCGGCGGCCGCGGTCGACGTCGGAGCAATTGGGCGCCGACGCCATCATCGAGATGATTAGATTATCGCCACCGAAGCGCACATTATGCGCCGGGTTGCGGGAGTGGATGGTGAATTCCGGCGGGCAGTACGCAACCAGTTCCAGGATCATGTCGCTGTCGAAGCGGACCCGCTCGCTGCCTTCGCGGACATCGGCGCCATGCGCCTTCATGATGCGGCGGGCTTCGTCATGCAGCACGTCGACGCCGATTTCCCTGAGCACGCGCAGAGAGGCGAGGTGGATGGATTCCAGCTCGTCGTCAGAAACCAGCCGGGTCGGCGCTAGCGGGTTCTTCAACTGCCGAAACGGCGGCTGCTCGAACGCCGCCGATCCGCCGGCACGCTTCCCCGCGCGGCCGCCGCGACGGGCGCGGTCGTTTGCCGGTGCCGGTTCGGCGGGCTGAAGGGCGGCGGTCATGATAGTCCTCGTACGCTGCGGCAGTGCGGCAGCATAATGGACTGCCGGCCGCCCGGCCATTGCGGAGGCGGCGACCACTAGGACGAGGGAAGCGACATGCCCTGGGGGCAGCCGGCGGGATCGTCGGGCTCTTATCTCTTCCGGCTGGCGCAAGCGGTTTTCGTTGCCGGTGCTTACTGCGACGGAAACGAAACGCTAGTCCTGCATCATGGACCGGGCGGAACAGAGCAGCGGCGAGATAGGGCAATGGGCGGCGATCACCGGCGTGATTGCCACCGTCTCGGTGTTTGCCATCGCGCAAGGGCTGAGTTATCCGCTGTTGAGCTTCATCCTGCAGCGCCAGGGCGTCTCGCCGGCCATGATCGGCCTGTCGGCGGCCATGACGCCGATCGGCTTCATCGTCTCTTCGCCGCTGGTTCCAGCGCTGGCGCGCCGTTTCGGGGCCGGGCGCACCGCGCTTACTTGCGCGGCACTTTCCGCGCTGGTGCTGGCGCTGATCGGCTGGACGCAAAATGTCTATCTGTGGTTTCCGCTGCGCTTTTTGATCGGCGCCGTCACCAACCCGCTCTACGTGCTGAGCGAAGTCTGGGTGATCGCACAGGCGCCGCCAGCACGCCGCGGCCGCGTCATGGGCATCTATTCGACGATCATTTCGGCGGGTTTTGCGGCGGGGCCGCTGTGCCTGCTTGCGGTCGGCACCGTGGGATGGCCGCCATTTCTGGTCGGCATCGGCGCATTCCTGTTTTGCGGCGCCTGCCTCGCCTCGGTGCTGGCACGGCTGCCGAGGGTCGACGAGCGCGGGCACCGGGTTTCGGTCCTAGGGTTCGTGCCGCAGGCTTGGCTGTTGTTATCGGCGGTCGTCGTGGCCGCCGGTTTTGAACAGGCGGTGCTCGCCTTGCTGCCGGTCTATGGAACACATTACGGCATCGCCGAAGCGCGCATCTCGGCGCTGCTGTCAGTGATGATCGCCGGCAATATCGCTATGCAGGTGCCGCTCGGCTTGTTGGCGGAACGGCTGACGGCGCGGCTGGTGCGGTTCATCTGTGTTTCGATGACGGTGCTGGGATGCGTGCTGCTGCCGGTTCTCATCGAGACGCCATTGATATGGCCGTGCGTCTTCATCTGGGGCGCGGTTTCCTACGGCATTTACACGATGTCGATCATCGAGCTCGGCGAGCGCTTCACCGGCTCGGCACTGGTTGCCGGCAACGCCGCCTTCTCGCTGATGTGGGGCGTCGGCGGCATCGCCGTGCCGCCGCTGGCGGGCAGCGCCATGGATGTCCTTGGGGCAGGCGGTCTGCCGATGCTCGGCGCCATTTGCCTGGCGCTGGCGGTTGTGACCGTTATTCGAAGGCGGATGGTGTGAATGCCAGAAGGTCGCCGTTCCTGAAGCAATGACTTGAATATAAGCGGCCCCATGTCGATCTGGGCGGTACCGACGCCCGACTTAACCGGAGACTTCATGACCAAATTGAACAGCCAGACCCAGCCGGATCCGGCGGCCGAAGATACGTTTCTCTGGCTGGAGGACAGACGAGGCAAGCAGGCACTCGACTGGGTGCATCGCCAAAATGCGATCACGGTCGGGGAGCTGCAGCGTGATCCGTCCTATCAGACGTCGTTCGAGACGGCGCTCGACCTGATGACGGCCGAGGATAACATCGCCGTCGGGACCGCTATCAACGGCCATGTCTATAATTTCTGGCAGGACCGGACGAACGTACTCGGCCTCTGGCGGCGCACCTCGGTCGCCTCCTACAAGACCGACAAGCCGGAATGGCAGACGATCATCGACTTCGATAGTCTGGCGGCGAAAGAGGGGGTGAGATGGGTGTTCAGCGGCGCCAGTCGGCTCTACCCCGACTTCAGCCGCTGCCTGCTCAGCCTGTCGCCGGATGGCGGCGATGCCAGCGAGATGCGCGAATTCGATATCGAAAGCAGGTGCTTCGTCGACGGCGGCTTTCGTGCTCCTGCCTCGAAATCGAGCTTTAGCTGGCTGGACGAGGACGCAGTTATCGTTGCCGCCGCCTTCGAGGAGGACGACCAGACCCAGTCCGGTTATCCGCGCGTGGTCAAGCTTTGGCGGCGCGGCACGCCACTGGAAGCGGCGATGCCGATCTTTGAGGCGCTGAAGCAGGATCTTGCCGTCGGCGGGTCCGTCGAATTCGACGGCGACAAGCGTCATGTCTTGCTGGCCCGGACCATCGACTTCTTCGCCTCGCACAGTTTCCTGCGGCTGCCATGGGGCGAAAACAGGCGCATCCCGTTGCCGGACGACGTCACCGATACGGCGCTGTTCAAGGGCCAGCTTGTCTTCGGCGTGCGTACCCCATGGACGGCGCCGGACGGCACGCTGTGCAAGCCCGACGGGCTCTATTCACTCGATTTCGAGCGCTGGATCGAAACCGGGCTATTCGGATCCATCGATACCGTTCTCGAGCCGGCGCACCGCGTCTCGATCGCCGGCATTGCCCGCACGCAGGACCGGCTGTTCATCAATTTGATGGACAATGTGCGCGGCAAGGTCATCGCCGGCGAGCGCAGCGACAGCGGCTGGGAGTTCAAGCCCGTTGCATTGCCCGAAAACGGCAATGTCGGCATCAGCCATGCCGAGCATTTCGGTTCCAGCATCTCCTTCTCCTTCACCGATTTCCTGACGCCGAGCTCGATCATCTGGTCGGACGACAATGCTGCGACGATGGCAGCGGTGAAATCGCAGCCGCCGCGTTTCGATGCGTCGTCCCTGGTCTCCGAACAGTTCGAGGCGCGCTCGAAGGATGGGACGATGATCCCGTACTTCGTCGTCCGGCGGCGCGACCAGGACGGGCCGGTGCCGACATTGCTTTACGGCTATGGCGGATTTGAAGTGCCGCTGTTGCCCGGCTATGCCGGCGTGCGCGGCAGGCTGTGGCTGGAGAAGGGCAATGCCTATGTGCAGGCCAACATCCGCGGCGGTGGCGAGTTCGGCCCGAACTGGCACCAGGCGGCGCTCAAGGCCAATCGCCAGAATGCCTTCGACGATTTCGCCGCGGTCGCGCAAGATCTGGTCAAACGGGGCATTGTTACGCCCGCCACACTGGGCATCCAGGGCGGATCGAATGGTGGCTTGCTGACCGGCGTCTCGCTGACCCAGCACCCGGAATTGTTCGGCGCGGTGATCATCGACGTGCCGCTGCTCGATATGCTGCGTTACACCGAGCTGCCGCCCGGCGCGTCATGGATGGCCGAGTATGGCGATCCGTCGAAGCCGGAAGAGGCAGCCTGGCTCGCCGCCTATTCGCCCTACCAGCATGTAGACACGGATGCAGCCTATCCGCCGGTGTTGCTGACGACCTCGACCGCCGACGATCGCGTACATCCCGGCCATGCCCGCAAGATGGCGGCACGGCTGCAGGCGGCCGGCCATGCCAAGACGCTGTTCTTCGAGGAGACCGAGGGAGGCCATGGCGGGCGCGGCGACCGGCGGCCGCAGGCCGCCCAGGCGGCGATGAAGTACGTCTTCCTGCAGCGGGCCCTGACTGGCACCAATTGACCGGCGTCGCTTGACCGGCACGGCTTGAACTGAGGGCTCGAGGCAGCCTAAGGTACCTGCATGGCTCGGCTGGCGAAATCGGGTTGCGCATTTGGGGTGGCGGTAACGCCGTCGTCGCGCACGCTTCGCGCCGAGCTGTTGCGGCTTTGCGCCCGCATCGGCTATTCGCCACCCGCTGTCCTCTGACGAATCCGCCCCGGCGCGAAAGCTGCCGGATTGGTTCAAGAGGAAGACCAGTCATGACCTACCAGAATTATTCGCTGAAGCAGCTTCAGCAGATCGATGCCGCGCATCACCTGCATCCGTTCACCGACCACAAGGAGATGCGCGAGACCGGCTCGCGCATCATCACCCACGCCAACGGGCCGTTCATCTACGATTCCGAAGGGACGGAAATCCTCGACGGCATGGCCGGGCTGTGGTGCGTCAATGTCGGCTATGGCCGCGACGAGCTGGCCGACGCCGCCTACACCCAGATGAAGGAATTGCCCTACTACAACTCGTTCTTCAAATGCTCGACGCCGACACCGGTTCTGCTCGCCAAGAAACTGGCGGAGATTGCGCCGACGCATACCAACCAGGTGTTCTACGGCTCGTCCGGTTCGGAGGCCAACGACACGGCGCTGCGTCTTGTTCGCCACTATTGGGTGCTTGAAGGCCGACCCGAGAAGAACCGCATCATCTCGCGCAAGATGGGCTACCACGGCTCGACCATCGCCGGCGCCTCGCTCGGCGGGATGGATCTGATGCACAAGCAGCTTGGCGGCGCCGTGCCCAACATCGTCCATGTGATGATGCCCTATGCCTATGAGCTCGCGCTGCCCGGCGAAAGCGACCATGATTTCGGCCTGCGCGCGGCAAAGGCGATCGAGGACGCGATCCTGGAAGCCGGCGCCGACAAGGTCGCCGCCTTCATCGGCGAGCCGGTGATGGGGGCAGGCGGGGTGAAGATCCCGCCGATGAGCTATTGGCCGGAGGTGCAGCGCATCTGCCGCAAGTACGATGTCCTGCTGATGCTGGACGAGGTCATCACCGGCTACGGCCGCACCGGCGAGTGGTTCGCCGCACAAGCCTTCGATGTCGAGCCCGACACCATCACCACGGCCAAGGCGCTGACCTCCGGCTATCAGCCGCTATCGGCGCTGCTGGTCGGCGACCGCATCGCGGCGACGCTGGTCGAAAAGGGCGGCGAATTCTACCACGGCTACACCTATGCCGGGCATCCGGTGGCCTGCGCGGTGGCGCTGAAGAACCTCGAGATCATCGAGCGCGAAGGCCTGGTCGAGCGTGTCAGGAACGATACCGGGCCTTACTTTGCCAGGGCGCTGCAGGAACGTTTCGGCGGTCACGATCTGGTCGGCGAGGTGCGCTCGTTCGGGCTGATGGGGGCGATCGAGATCGTCAAGGACAAGGCGACCAAGGAGCGCTTCCTGCCGGCTGGCAGCGCGGCGGTGACGGTTCGCGACCATGCGATTGCTCAGGGCATGATGCTGCGCGCTACCGGCGACACGATGATCCTGTCGCCGCCGCTGATCTGGACGCGCGAGACGATCGACGAGGCCTGCGACCGCATCGCCAGGGCGCTCGACCTGGCCGAAGCAGATTTGCGCAAGCGGTGAATGACGACCGGGCGCTCCGTATCGGGCGCCCGGCGATCGATTGAGCGCTTGCTGGGCGAGGATGCAAAACGCAAAAACCGCGCTCCATCGGAACGCGGCTTTGCCAGATACGCATGGCGCTTCGCCAACTAAACACCTGCGAAACGTACGGCGAAACTTACGGGCTCCGGTACGCGAGACCTGATCCGGAGCGCCGGGCGGATGTCCGCCTCGCAATCCGTTTTAAACGCACATCGTTACTGCAGAGTTAGCAAGAGCTTAAGCAAACCTAAATTTGCCGACTTTCCGCTCCGGCAGATCGAAAACCTGCGAAATTAAAGCCTACGCCGGGTCACCTCGCACGAATTTGATGATGCCGGAGAAATCCGCGCCGGCATTTCCTTGTGCGTTGAATAGCGCATAGAGCTGGGCTGCCTCGGCGCCGAGCGGCGTTGCCGCACCGGCGCTCTGTGCGGCCTCTTGCGACAGTTTCAAGTCCTTCAGCATCAGCGCCGCCGAAAACCCTGGCTTATAGCCATTGTTGGCGGGCGATGTCGGCACCGGGCCGGGCACCGGACAGTAGGTAGTCAGCGACCAGCACTGGCCGGACGAGGTCGAGGCGACGTCGAACAGCGCCTGGTGGGACAGGCCGAGCTTTTCCGCCAGCACGAAAGCCTCGGCAACGCCGATCATCGAAATGCCCAAAATCATGTTGTTGCAGATCTTCGCCGCCTGTCCGGCGCCGTCGTCGCCGCAATGAACGATGCGGCCAGCCATCGGCTTGAGGATTGGTTCGGCCTTGGCGAATGCATCCTTCGAACCGCCGGCCATGAAGGTCAGCGTGCCGGCCGCCGCACCGCCCGTGCCGCCGGAGACCGGCGCGTCGATCGACAGCAACTCGTGCCTGGCGGCGATGGCATGGGCCTTTCGAGCCGACTCGACGTCGATGGTCGAAGAATCGATGAACAGCGCGCCTTTTTTCGCCTTGGCCGCGATGTCTGCATAAACCGACAGCACATGCTTGCCGGCCGGCAGCATGGTGATGACCGCATCGGCATCCTTCACCGCTGCAACGGCATTGGCCATGATGACGACGCCGTGCTCTCTGGCGATGACGAGGTTTTCCGGCACCAGATCGAAGCCGTGCACGGTATACCCGGCCTTGACCAGGTTGGCGGCCATGGGATTTCCCATATTGCCGAGGCCGATGAAGGCGATGGTGGTCATAGCGGCGCTCCGTCAGTGGAGTGGTGAATAGTGGATAGTTAATAGTGAATAGTGAGTAGTAAGTGGTGAGTAGCCAGCGATGAGTAGTCAGTAGTGAGTAGTCAGTGGTCAGTGGTCAGCAGGTCATGGTTTAGTCATGGTCTATATGATTGATTCACCATTCACTACTCACTAAATTCTCTATCGACCGATCAGCGCGCGTGCGATGATGACGCGCATGATCTCGTTAGTGCCTTCGAGGATTTGGTGGACGCGCAGGTCGCGCACCAGCTTCTCGATGCCGTAATCGTGCAGATAACCATAGCCGCCATGCAGCTGCAGGGCGTCATTGGCGACGTTGAAGCCGGTGTCGGTAACGAAGCGCTTGGCCATTGCCGACCATTTCGAGGCATCCGGCGCCTTGCGGTCGAGCTTCGAAGCGGCGGTGTAGAGGAAGATGCGCGCTGCCTGCAGTTCGGTCTCCATGTCGGCGAGTTTGAACTGCAGCGCCTGGAACTGGTTGATCTTCGAGCCGAAAGCCTTGCGCTCGGCGGTGTAGGCGAGCGCCTTGTCGAGCGCCGATTGCGCGCCGCCGAGCGAGCAGGCAGCGATGTTCAGCCGGCCGCCATCGAGCCCGGCCATGGCGATGCCGAAACCGGCGCCTTCTGCCGACAGAAGGTTTTCCGCTGGCACCTTGCAGTCCTCGAAGACGACCTGGCGCGTCGACTGCATATGCCAGCCCATCTTGTGCTCGTTGCCGCCCAAGGAAAGGCCGGGCGCATCGTTCGGCACGACGAAGGTGGAAATGCCCTTCGGCCCGTCGGCGCCGGTGCGCGCCATGACGACATAGATGTCGCTGTCGCCTGCGCCGGAGATGAACTGCTTGGCGCCGTTCAGCACATAATCGCCGCCGCTTTTGACCGCGCGCGTCTTCAGCGCCGCCGCATCCGATCCCGAACCCGGCTCGGTCAGGCAATAGCTGGCCAGCCATTCCATCGAGGTCAGCTTCGGCAGGAAGCGCCGGCGCTGCTCGTCGCTGCCGAAGCGGTCGATCATCGATGCCGCCATGTTGTGGATCGAGATGAAGGCTGAAAACGCCGGATCGGCCCGCGAAAGCGCCTCGAAGATCAGCACGGCGTCGAGCCGGCCGAGCCCCGAGCCGCCGACATCGTCGCGGACATAGATGCCGCCAAGGCCGAGCGGGCCTGTCTCGCGGATCACATCGGCGGGGAAATATTTGTTGCGATCCCAGTCGAGTGCGTTCGGCGCCACACGGTCGGCGGCGAAGGCCTCGGCCATCTCCTGGATGGCGCGCTGGTCCTCGTTGAGTTCGAACTGGCTGGTGCCCGCATCGACAGCGGCGTCCATGGCGTGCTCCCTCATGTTTCCGGCCTGCTGGCCTGTCGTTTTTGGCTTTGCGCGCAGTCCAATCTAGACCAATGATGCCGCCGCGCAACCCGACCGTCTCGACCCAACTATCTGGGCAGCCGCTGTGCGCGAATGCGCTTTGGAGCAAAGTGTGACAACAAATTTAGACGAACTGCTTGGACGCTTCCATGCCTATCTCCAGACGTTCGACGATGCGCTGGTGCGCGACGCCGCGGCCCAGATCGGCTGGGACATGCCGGGCCGGCAACTTGAACCGCATGCACTGCCTTGTCTCGTCCAGCTCGACCGTATCGTCGAACTCGCTCCCGCTGCGGCCAAGCCGCTGGCGCGGCTGGTTGCGGAGCGTCGCGGCGATCTGCACTGGGGCCAGACCTATGGCGAAGCGGATTTCGGGAAGGTTTTCATCCACAATTACGGCTGGCTGGAGGTGTTCGGTACGCGCGGCCATTTCGTCAATGAAGAGGTCGCGGCCGGCCTGCTGATCCTTGGACCCGACATCGTCTATCCCGACCATCATCATGTTGCGGAGGAGATCTACATCCCGCTGACCGGCGGCACCGAATGGCGCATGGGCGATGGCGGTTTTCGCGTTCGAGCGGCGGGCGAGGTGATCCACCATGCCTCTGGCGTCAGCCACGCCATGCGCACCGGCCCGGAGCCGCTGCTGGCGCTCTATCTCTGGCGGGGCGGCCCGCTGGCAGCCAAGTCGACGATCACCGGAACCGTTGCACAGGGCAGAGGCTGACATGGCCAAGGCGATCATGCTGCAGGGTACGGGTTCGGATGTCGGCAAGACGGTGCTCGTTGCCGGCCTCTGCCGCGCGGCGAAGAAGCGCGGCTTGAAAGTGCGGCCGTTCAAGCCGCAGAACATGTCGAACAACGCGGCCGTCGCTGATATTCCTGGCGGTTCAGGCGGTGGTGAGATCGGCCGCGCCCAATGGCTGCAGGCGATCGCCTGCGGCGTGGCGCCGACCGTCCATATGAACCCGGTGCTGCTCAAGCCGCAAACCGATGTCGGCGCTCAAGTCGTCGTGCAGGGCAAGGTGTTCGGCGAGGCGCGGGCGCGCGACTACCAGGCGCTGAAGGGCCGGTTAATGGATGCGGTGCTGGACTCCTGGGCGAAGGTCGGCGAGGGCGCCGATCTGGTCATTGTCGAGGGCGCGGGATCGCCGGCCGAGATCAATCTCAGGAGCCGCGACATTGCCAATATGGGCTTTGCCACGCGCGCCGGCGTGCCGGTGATCCTGGTCGGCGATATCGATCGCGGCGGCGTCATCGCCTCGGTCGCCGGCACCCATCTGATCCTGCCGGACGAGGACCGGCGAATGATCGTCGGCTATCTCATCAATAAGTTTCGCGGCGATGTCTCGCTGTTCGACGATGGCATCGAGGCGATCGAAAAATTCACCGGCTGGCGCTGTTTTGGCCTCGTGCCGTGGCTGAGGGCGGCGGCGCGGCTGCCGTCAGAAGACTCCGTCGTGCTCGAACGGCTGGCGTCCGGCGAGAAGCGCGCGCTGAAGATCGCCGTGCCGGTACTCTCGCGTATCGCCAATTTCGACGACCTCGACCCGCTCAAGGCCGAACCGCAGGTCGAGGTGGTGTTCGTGCCGCCTGGTGAGCGCTTGCCCGAAGATGCAGGGCTGGTGGTCATTCCCGGCTCGAAGTCGACGATCGGCGATCTCCTGAAATTCCGCGAGAACGGCTGGGACCACGACCTTGCCGCGCACAGGAAACGCGGTGGCCATATCGTCGGCATTTGCGGTGGCTTCCAGATGCTCGGCCATAGCGTGCGCGATCCCGAGGGCATCGAGGGCAGCGTCACAGAGACGCAAGGCCTCGGGCTGCTCGACGTCGAAACGGTGATGGAGCCGGAAAAGACGGTGCGCAATGTCAGCGCGTGCTCGGTGCCGTTCGATCTGCCGCTCGAGGGCTACGAGATCCATCTCGGCCGCACCACCGGTCCGGACACGCTGCGGCCATCCGCCGTTATCAACGGCGTCGATGACGGCGCTATCTCGGCCGACGGAAAGGTATCAGGCACCTATATGCACGGGCTGTTTTCCGCCGACGCCTTCCGGGCGAAATTCCTCGAAAGCCTCGGCGTCAAGGGCGGCGGCATCGACTACCGCGCCGAGGTCGAACGGGCACTGGACGAGATCGCAGCCGAAGTGGAAACCCACCTCGACTGCGACGCCATCTTTGGGCTGGCTCGTTAGTTGGCAGCTTCGTTAGCCTTCGGCCAGTAGGTGCCGAACGACCAGACATTGCCTTCCGGATCGCGGCAGATGAATTCGCGGCTGCCATAGTCGCGGTCGGTGAGTTCTTCAAGAATCTCGGCGCCGGCCGCTTTTGCCCGAGCATATGCCGCGTCGGCGTCATCGACCGCAATATAGATCGACTTGCCGCCGCCCGAGCCGGGCGCACCAACCATCTTGCCGTAGGCATCGTCGCGGGCCGTGCCGAGCATGATGATCGATGAGCCGAATGCGAGTTCGGCGTGGTGCACCACGTCCCCTTCGCCATAGCGGGCGCGAACGCTGAAGCCGAAAGCGTCGCACAGCCAGTCGATCATCTTGCCGGCATTTTTGTAGCGTAGCGCCGGGTAAAGCCGCGGTGCTTCGGTGGTGTTCGGCATGGCTGATCTCCTTCAGTGGGTTGGTCGATCAACCCAGTCTGCGCGAACGCCGGTTGCGCGTCTTGAAGAAATGTCACCTCGCGGCGACAGTCGTCGGCGTGGTGCCTGCGAGGTCGCGGAACTCGCGCACCAGATGCGCCTGGTCGGCATAGCCGCAGTCGGCGGCGATGTCGGCCCAATCGCTGCTGGCCTGTCTCGACAGCCCGAGCGCATGGTTGAAGCGGACAATTCGCGACAGCGTTTTTGGGCCGGTGCCGATCGCGTCCGAAAATTTTCCGGCAAGATGCTTGCGGCTCCAGCCAAGCTTTTCGGCCAGCGTCGAGATGCGGATCCGCCCACGCGTCGAGACGATCGTCTCATAGGCCCAGACCATTTCGGCTTGAGCGCGGTCTGCGGTTGCCAACCGATCCGCGACGAAGGCCTCGGCGATGGCGAAACGTGCGCTCCAATCCGGCGCATTGCCGAGCCTTTCGCGCAGCGCGATGCCTTCAACGCCGAGCACGTCATCCAGGCCGACCATGCGGTCGGTCAGTTCGCTCATCGGCCGGCCGAAGAAGCGACGAGCGCCGAGCGGCGTGAAATTGATCTGTGCACAGCAGGCACCGCCGCAGGATTCGATCACCACCGGCCCGGCATAGAGGCCGGCGGCAAAACTGGCGAAGCGGTCATTGTCGCTTGGGTCCTTGCCGAGCCCGATGGCGAACGGTTCGGCAAAGCTGATGACCAGCGGCACGGTCAGCGAGGCATATTCGACGTCGCGGAAATGGCCTGGCATGGTTTCGCGAAAGCCACATATGTCGGTGACGGCGCCCTGAAGCCGATGACTGGGCGGGCGCCGCACCATCTCGAACCGATCGAACCCTGGGCCGTCGTGGCGGCTGCCGTCTTCGCTGGCGGGCATGTGCTTTCCCTCGTCCAGGAATTCTAACAGACCATCCTGCAGAATCAAAAGCGGCCCGCGGTTTTGGGGGGGGCCCCCGGTGGGGGAGGTTTGGGGGTTTGGGGTGTTATTTAATTTTTTTTTTACCCCCCAAAAGCCGCCCGCCGGCCCCC